>CAYQYG010000218.1:0-14324 GCA_964421485.1 uncultured Polyangiaceae bacterium
CGCCGCCCCCGCGTCCGAGGGCGCCAGCAAGACCCCCGCCACGGCGCCCGCGGCCGCCGCGCACCCCGCCGTCACCGCCGGGCGCCCCCCCGACCCGAAATCGAGCGCCGGGTTCGTGAACAGCGCGCGGTAGAGCCACCCGGCGCTCCCCGCGACCACCGCGAACAGGGACGACGTGACCGCGACCGAAGCAAGGCGTGAGCGCATGGGTCTCCGACGCCCGAGAGCCGCCGCATGTTCCTCCCCCCCTTCCCCCCGCCGCACCAGATCTGTCACAAAATGCCCACCCTCATCGCCCGGCAAGAGGTCGAGGGGGCCGAGGATGTGCCCCCCCACCCTAGTCCTGGTGGTGCGTCCCCGAAGTTCGTCCCTGGATCCAGGAGAGAGAGAATCACAGGGAGGCGGGAGACGGGGAGGGAGAGAAGAGAGAGAATTCTCAGAAATCTCTGTTCTCCCCGTCTCCCCGCCTCCCTGTGATCCCTCTCTCCTCTCCTCTCGTCTCCGATCGCGTTCCGGTGATCCGGGGACGAACTCGGGGAACCCGGGGGGCACATCCTCGGCCCCCTCGACCGGACGCCGTCGCCCTGCACCACGTCGACCCCAGAACCAGTCTGTGGGAGACCCTGGTCCGCCCCCCGAGCGATCTCCGCCCCCTCCACCCGCGACCTCTGGTAGAACGCCGACGAGCAACACCGATGAGCGCTCGCGAGATCATCCTCTTCGTCTGCGACAGCCTCATGAGGGGCGAGGAGCAGCACGCGCGCCTCGCGGGCGCGCGGCCGCTCGGCGACGCGATCACCGCCCCCGAATACGATCTGGTGGACCTCGGCGCGAGCGGCGCGCTGGTGCCCGGCGGCCTCGTGGCCGTCTCGGGCGAGCTCTACGCCCTCGAGCCCGCGGCGCTCGCGGCGCTGGACGTGCTCAAGGGCCACCCGGTGCTGCACCGGCGCGCCCCCGTCCGGCTCGCCGACGGCCGGGAGGCCGACGCGTACCTGCTCGCGCCGGACCAGGCCGTGGGCCGCCGGAGGATCCGCGGCGGCGACTGGCGCCGCCGCCGGGGCGCCCCGGGCGGCGGGAACGCGCGCGAGACCGGCCCCCTCGTGAGCTGGGCGAAGCGGCGATTCAATCCGCCGCGCTGATCAGGCGGCCGCGGCGGCCTCGCCCCCCGGCGCGGCCGCATCCATTTCCTCGCGCAATCGCGGCTCGCTCTCGAGCTCCGGGTACTTGCCGCGGATATTGCGATAGAACTCCCGGATCTGGTCCATGTCCGCCCGGACGTCGTCCGTCGGCGTGATGAACTTGACGAGCCCGCAGACCTTCTTCTCGAAATCGAGGAACCCGAGCCCGATCGGGACGTTCGCGCCCCTGGCGATGTGATAGAACCCCGATTTCCAGAGCTCGACGCGGGCGCGCGTCCCCTCCGCGGGGACGGCCAGCACGAGGTCGTCGGAGGCATTGAAGAGCTCCACTGCCTGCTTCACCACGTTGTGCCGCGAGCGGCGGTCGATGGGGATGCCGCCCAGGGCCCGCATGAGCCAGCCGAACGGCGGCTGGAAGAGCGTGTGCTTTCCCATCCACGAGATGGGGACATCCATCACGTAGGACGTCGCCAGCATGAAGGGCAGGTCCCAGCCGGTCGTGTGGGGCGCGGCGATCAACACGAATTTCTTGTACGGCGGCGGGGGGCCGTCGCACCGCCAGCCGAAGAGGCCGAGCCAGGCATGTCCAATCGCGCGCTTGATCAATGGATGTCTCTCCGGTGGGGGAAGGGTTTATCCCGGTCGCTCAGTCGGGGGGCGACGCCTCCGAGGCGCGGCGGACGTCGGTGATGAGGGCCTCGAGGCGGCCGTCGGGGAGGCGGGCGCTCCTGGCGAGGGAGGCGATCACGGCGCGCTCGGGATCGGAGAGGCCCTCGCTCGCGAACGCGACGCCGAGGGCGACCAGCACGCCCTCCTCGACGGCGTCGCAGTCGAGGAGGATCTCGGCGAGCAGGCGGACGCGCGGCTCCACGCCCGCGGCGCGGATCACCTGCGCGCTCGCCTCGATGAGATAGCCGATGAGCTCGCCGTCGAGCCGGGCGCGCAGCATCGGCCCCACGATCTGCCGGAGCGTGTCGATCTCCTGCGCGTCGACGGTGCCGTCGGCGCTCGCCACGAGGGCGCCGAGGTCGATGATCGGCGTCGGGTTGTACTCGCCCTGCTCGAAGCGGGCGCAGAGCGCCTCGGCGGCCTTCTCCACGACAGGCGGCAGCCTCATGGGTCCCTCATTTCCCCGCTGCGCGCGGCTTTTCGCTGGGCTGCTCGTCGCCCAGGCCGAGGCAGAGCTGCGCGCGGAGCGCGCGGAGCCCGACCAGCACCTCCTCGGGCACCCTGGCGGCCTCGGCCTTCTGGAGCGTGGCGTCGAGCGTGGCGAGGCGGCCGAGCTGCAGCGCCTTGAGCGAGTAGGTCATCTGGCGGAACGTGTCGAACAGGTCCTCGAGCTCGTCGCCCCTGCGGAGCTCGACCTTCACGTCGAGCCGCGTGGTGCCGACCTGGCGGCAGAGGCGCTTCAGGCGGAAGACCGGGCCCACGATCCGGTGGGTGATGAAGACGCCGAGCCCGGCGAGCAGCGCGAGCAGCGCGGCCCCGCCGCCGACGAGCAGCGCGAGCAGGCGCCCGCGCTGCTGCTCGACGTGGGCGCGGCGCTCGGCGATCGCGGACAGCTCGCGCTGGTAGGCGCGGTCGGACTCGGCCTGCTCCGCCTCGAGCGCCTGGTTCAGCGCCTCCGCGTCCGGGCCGAGCGTCGCCGCGCTCATGCGCAGGATGCGCGCCGAGGTGTCCGACTCCTTGAGCGCCCTCTCGGCCTGCTTCGCCGCGAGCTCCGCGCTCGCGCTCGCGACGCCCGCGGTCCTCCAGATGACCACGCCGAGCGCGAGCATGACCGCGAGCACCACGCCGACCAGGAGGCCCGTGTACTTGAGCTGGAACCGCGGATCGACGAGGAGCGAGGGCGCCCTTCGCCTCTTGAGCGGGCGCGCGTCTTCGGTGGAGCTCACCCCTGCCACGCTATCCGAGCCGGAAAGGGCAGGGCAAGGGCGGCGTCATTCTCCTCTCGTGATGGATCCCCGGTGCGGTGCGAGCCTCGCGGCGAGGTCCGCCGGGATCTCGGCGCCCCCGTCCGCGGCGATGTCGCAGAAGCGGATCGCGTCGGTGAGCGCGCCCTGCGCGGCGGCCCGCTTGCAGAGGACCACGTTGCTGCGCGGGTGGCGCGGGTCGATCTCGAGCGAGGCCCTGAGCTCGTCCTCGGCCGCCTCGAGCTGGCCGGCCTTCTGGAGGAGCACCCCGTAATCGAGGTGGGCCTCGGCGTCCGAGGGCTCGAGCTCGAGGCCGGCGCGGAACTGCTCCGTGGCGCGCCGGAGATCGCCGAGGTGCCGCAGCGTCGCGCCGTACGCGAAGCGCGCGCTCGCCCGGCCGGGATCGAGCGCGACGGCCTGATCGAGCTCCAGCGCCGCGGCCCGGAGATCGCCGGCCGCGTCGAGCGCGACGCCCAGGAGCTCGCGCGCCTCGGGATCGCCGGGCCGGATCGCGACGGCCTTGCGGAGCGAGCCGAGCGCCCCCTCGAGGTCGCCGCCCGCGAGCCGCAGCGCGCCCGTCTCGAGCGCCGCGAGCCCCTCGCCGCCGAACAGGCGCCGGAGGTACCGGCTGGACGCGACCGCGGCGGCGAGCTCGGGGTCCTCGGGCAGGAAGAACGGCGGCAGCTCGCCGCCGAGGTTCGTGCCCGAGCGCAGGAACGCCTCGCTCGCGTAGAGCAGCCCACGCACGCGCAGGTAGGCCCCGAGCCCCGGCACCTTCGCGCGGCACGCGGGGCAGAAGCGGTCGATCCCCGACACGTCGAAGATCTCGGGCGGCAGCCGCGTCACGCGGATCCCCGAGCGCTGCGAGTACTCCAGGGTCGGCCGGTCGTCCGTGAGCGGCTCGGCGCCGCGCGTCGCCGCGGCCAGCGCCTCGGCCGACCCGGCGAACATGCCCGCGATCTCGGTGAGCGCGCCGAGGTCGATCCGCTCGAGCTCCGCGCGCACGGCGGGCCGCTCGCCGATGCGGCGCTCCAGCGCGTCGATATCGAGCGTGATCGACGGCCCGTTCACGCCCATCAGGATGAGCTCGTTGTCGTCGCCGGAGAGCAGGACCGAGGCGGGGAAGACGTCGACGAACGCGCGGATCATCGAGAGCACCGCGTCCGCGGGCACCTGATAGCCCGGCAGCCACTGCGTGAGGTACCCGCCCGCCTTGAGCCGGCTCCGCCCGAGCGCATAGAATTCGCGCGAGTACAGGGACGAGACCCCCGCGAACGCGATCGGCGGCGGCTCGAGCGTGATGAGGTCATACGCGCCCTCGGGCTGCGTCGCGAGGCGGTGGCGCCCGTCGTCGACGAAGACCGAGGTGCGCGGATCGCGGAGCACGCCGCCGTTCGACTCGGCGAAGAGGTCCGCCTGCTCGAGCACGTGCCGGGAGAGGTCGGCGATCTCGAGGGCCTTGATCGAGGGGTGGAGCGAGGCGGCGTGCAGCGTGGAGCCCACGCCGAAGCAGATGACGAGCGCGCGCTCCGGCCGCTCGAGCGACAGCAGCGGGACGTGCGCGAAGGCGCTCATGTACCGCCGCGACTTCGGGTGCGTGGACGACATGCTGTGCCCGTTGGTCCAGAGGCGCCGCTCGAACCCGGGGATCTCGGTGACCGCGATGGTCTCGTCGAGCCCCTCGGTGACCGAGAGGAGCCGGCGCGCGCCCGAGGGGTCGTCGCGCGGGATGCTCGGGAGCAGCAGCCGGTTCGAGGGCAGCGCGAGGAAGCCCGCGAGCGCGGCGGCCGCGATCCCGAGCCCGCCCGCGAAGGCGCCGCGCGCGGCGCGCTCCCGCGGCGCGGAGAGGTAGAGCGGCACGAGCGCCGCGAGCGCGGCCGCCGCGAGCGCGGCCGTGGTCCGCTGGATGCCGAGGCCCGGGAGGAGCACGAACCCCACGAGCGCGGAGCCGAGCACGTTGCCGAGGGTGTTGGCGAGGTAGAGCGCCCCCGCGCGCCCGCCGACGGCCTCCTCCGCGCGCTGGACGTGCGCGTTGGCGAGCGGGAAGCTCGCGCCGAGCAGGAGCGCCGGCCCGAGGACCACGAGGGCGATCGAGCGGAGGTTCAGGCCGAGCTCGATGAGGGATCGATCCCCCGGCGAGGCGGCCGCGAGCGCGGGCCGCGCCCGCTCGACGGCCGCGCCGAAGACCTGCGCGTGATCGAGCAGCCCGAGCGCGCCGAGCGTGGCGGCGACGAAGAGGCCCTGGGCGACGAGCAGGAGGGGCGCGGGCCGGCGGATGCGGCGGTGGAGCCAGCCGCCGGCCACGGATCCGATCCAGATGCCGGCGAGGATGACCGCGAGCAGCATGGAGAGGACGGCGCGGAGGGCGCCGAGGATCTCGGTGAGGAAGCGGAACCAGACGATCTCCATGCCCATCGCGGCGAAGCCCGAGAGGGCGAGCGCCGCCGCGGTGAGGCCCACGACCCGGCGGCCCGCGGCCGACTCCGCAGCCGCGGCCGCTTCCGTAACCGTTTCCGTAGCCGCTTCCGTGACCGTTTCCGTAGCCGTTTCCGTGGCCGCTTCCGTGACCGTTTCCGTGGCCGCTTCCGTGGCCGCTTCCGTGACCGTTTCCGTGGCCGCTTCCGTGACCGTTTCCGTGGCCGCTTCCGTGACCGTTTCCGTTTCCGTGACCGTTCCCGTGGCCGCATTCGCTGCCGTCCCCGCTTCCGCGCGCGCCGCCGCGGTCCGGGCGAGCGCCAGCGCGGCGAGCCCGGCCGCCGCGTTGATCGCCGCGGCGAGGAGCTGCGTCTTCAGGATCCCGATGCCCGGCACGAGCGCGAAATCGGTGAGCAGGGCGCCCAGGGCCGAGCCGGCGGTGTTCAGCCCGTAGAGGAGGCCGACGCGGAGGCCCGAGGCGCCGAGGTCGCGGGCGACCAGGAACCGGATGAGCAGCGTCAGGGTGCCGCCCATGAGCACCGTCGCGGGCGCGAGCGTGACGATCGCGATCGCGTAGCGGAGCGCGTACGCGCCCGCGGAGAGCTCGTACCAGCCCTCGGGGCCGCGCGCGTACGAGGACATGGACGCGGAGAGCCCCGAGAGCCGCGGCAGGAGGAAGGCGAGGGCGGCGCCGATCCCGGCGATCGCGAGCTCCGAGAGGCCGTACGCGCGCAGCGGCAGCGCGGGATCGCCAAGGTGGCGGCGATCGATCCAGCGGCCGGCGGCGTAGCTGCCCACGCCGAGGCCGCACATGAACACGCCGGTGACGAGCGCGGCCGAGTGGACCGTGTTGCCGAAGACCTTCCCGAACTGGCGGACCCAGATGACCTGGTAGACGAGGCCGCTCACGCCCGACAGGAAGAAGATCGCGACGGTGAGCGGGAGGAGGCGTCGATCGCTCTTCTCCATGGGGGAGGCGATGGTAGCGGACCCGCGCGGGAGCGGGGGCGGGAACGGAGCCGGGGGGAGGGGACGGAGGCGAGCGCGGGAGCGGAAACGGATTCGGAAGCGGGAACGGATCTGGAAACGGTGGCAGGAACGGGCGCGGAATAGAGCGAGGCGTGCAGGGCGCGTGGATCCAGCAGGAGAACCCGTGTCCGGACTTGCCCCGGTGAGCCCCCGGTCGCTAGCATGCCCGCCCGAACGAGGACACGGAGGCCCATGGCCACACGCCGAACCGCCGCATCCCAGAGCCCTTCGCTGCGACATACGGACACATTTCGGATCACGGACGGGGCGCTCGGTCCGGTCCCGCGGTGCGACCTCGACATCCGGCCTTTCACCGTGCTCGTCGGCCGGCAGGGGACGGGCAAGTCGCTCGTGGCGCAGATGCTCTATTTCTTCGAGGAGCTGCCCTTCCTCGTGTCGTTCGTCGAAGCCACCGAGCGCGGCGCCAGGGAAGCGGAGACGAGGGAGATCCTCCGCTGGATCCTCGATCAGCTCCGGTCGCACGAGCGTGCCTTCGCCACGTTCGCCCACCCGTCGGTCGCCGTCGCATGGGAGCGCTCCGCGCCTTTCGAATGGCCGGAGCACGAGGGGACGTGGGCGCTTCGGCTGAGCATGAACAAGAAGAACCGTCGGATCAATTTCCTCAGGGGGACCCTGGATTTCGCCGATCGCGTGAGGAGGGCGGAGGGCCGGGCCATCCACCACGCGCTGTTCCTGCCCACGGAGCGCATGGTCATCTCGCAGCTCCGCACCGCGCTCGTCGAGCGGGTGCTCTCGCTCCCGCTCTCCTACACGCTCTTCTCGCAATGGCTCGACGACGTCTCGGCCGTGATCTCGCGCTGGAGGCAGGGGACGCCCGACACGCCCGAGGGGCGGCGCATCGCCGAGATCGGGGAGAGCGCGCTCGGAGGACGGGCCAGGCGATACGGCGATCAATGGAAATGGCGGTTCTCTGCGGGGAAGCAGGAGGAGCAGTTCGATATCGACATGGCCTCGTCCGGGCAGCGCGCGAGCTGGTCCTTGCCCTACATCGCGCAGGCGCTGCCCACGATGCGCGCCCGCGGCGCGGTCGCCGGCGCCGTCACGCTCTTCGTGGAGGAGCCGGAGATCAACCTGCATCCGGGCGCGCAGGTGGACATGGTGCTCATCCTCGCCTTGCTCGTCCGGCTCGGGTTCCGCGTCGTGATCACGACGCACTCGCTCAACGTCATCTATGCGCTGAACAACCTCATGCAGGCGTCGCGGCTGGGTGAGCACGCCGAGGAGGGGCTCCCCGAGCCCGCGATGAGGCTCGCGCCCGGCGATGTGTCGGTCTATGCGTTCGTCACCGGCCAGCACCCACGGCAGCTCGTCGATATCGATGCGAAGTTCATCGACGAGCGGGCGCTGGGCGAGGTCGCGGAGGACCTGGGCGCCGCGCTCAACCGGATCGGCGTGCTGGCGGCGTCCCTGGAGGCGCAGCGGTGAAGGTCCCGCTCTCGAGCCTGCCCGCGGACCGCCCAGAGAAGCGGACGAGAGCACGCTTCGCCGTGGAGCTCTCCGACGAGAGGTCGGGTCAGGTCCTCGTCATCACCAGCGATGAGACGCTGGCGGGGTACCAGCTCGACCAGCGCGCCGCGGGGTGGGGCGAAGGTGTCAAGCACCCGGACGGCGTCGTGCTGGGCACGTCCCGTGGCCGGAGCTACGTCTGCTTCATCGAGCTCAAGTCGAGCATGAAGCTGCGCGAGCGCGGCCAAGGCGACCCCGCGGCCCACGCGCTGGAGCAGCTCGCGGGCGCATTCCGATATTTTCACCCGTTCGGTGCGTCGTCCACCGGCGATGAGCATCACGATCAGTGGCGGAGCAGGACCGACGCGCTGAGTTACTCCCCCGCGGCGGAGCACGAGGTGATCGGGATAGCCGTGGGCTACCGCCAGGTGCCACGTCCGCCGCCCACCGCGCCGATCCTGGCGCTGGGGCAGAAGCGCGCGGTGCGGGTGGTCGTCCCGGTCCACGGAGCGCAGGCGAACCGCTCCGAGATCGCGTTCCCCGAGCTCCTGGCGCGTGCCGGGATCCGCTGAGCAGGCGGCAGCGACGCGCATTCGACGAGGAGCGCAGCTCACTCGGGGAGGCGGTACCGGCTCCAGGTGGGCGTATGGTTGTTCCCGTCCGGATTCTGGATCGGCACATGGAGCGCGCCGAACGTGGATAGACGTCCGCCCTCTTCCACGACGCCTGCGACGTAGATCTGCGGCGTGTCCCCGCGCCGGCGCGACGAGAAGACCAGCCAGTAATAGGTGCTCTGCCCCACGCGGCCGACCACCGGGGACCACCGGGCCCAGCTGTTCGTCACCCCCGGGCTCGGGCGCCCCGAGCACGCGGGCGGATCGTTGGCGGCGAGCCTCACCGGGGTGCCGCCGGTCGAGGGGATCGCGTAGATCTCGGCTGCGGGTCGCTGGTACATGTTGCCGTTCGGGGCGCGCGTGTAGATGAGATAGCGATCGTCCGGGGAGAAGGCCGGATAGTATTCGGCGTGATCGGGCTCCGACGCCCCCGCGATCGGGCGGGCCTCGCCGCCGGCGCCGCCGCGGGATGGCACCGCGTAGAGATCGGCCTCGCCGTCGCCGAGGCGCCCGGTGTACTCGACATTCGTGGATACATAGGCGATCGTCTCTCCGTCCGCGCTCAGGGCCGGCGCGCCCGCGCCCCTCGGATCGCCGCGCCGGCGCACGATGCGGAGGGGCGTGCGCCCGTCGTGGAGCGGGGCGTCGAGGTCGAGCCAGGCGAGCTGCGAGGAGGTGGAGACCCCGAGGGCCGTGGCGGCGACGTGCTCCCGATCTCCCCAGCGCGCCGCCGAGAACGATTGAATTCCCATATCCTGCTGCGCGAGCGCGCGCCGCGCGCCGGCGCCGAGGAAGGCGGGGACCTCGCCGGCGCGGGCCCCCTCGGCGGCGAGCGCCGCGATCGCATTGCCCCACGGCGCCTGCGCGGTGAACCCGAGGAAGCGCCCGTCCGGCGACGCCTCGTGGCAGCCGATGCAGGTGACGGGTGCCTCTCGCCGTCCATCGGAGGTGATCGTCCCGAGCGCGACCTGCTCCGGCCGCAGCACGGGCGCGGGGGCGCTCGATTCGACCGTGAGCCCGAGGATCATCGAGTCCTTGTTTCCCGCGGAGTAGAGGATGGTGCCCTCGGCGTCGGCGGGGGCGACGCGCACCGTGACCGGCGCGCCCGCCGCGGGCGGCGAGGCGAGGTGGCCCGCCTCGTGGCGAGCGCCGCGCACCGAGATGGTGATTGGCTGCTGGGCCGCGCGGGCCGCGAGGGCTCTCCACGAAGGGGCGGGCACGGTCCAGGTGGTGTCCGTCGTGTAGGCGACGATATCGCCGCCGGCGCCGGCGCGGACCCGGATCTCGAAGAGGTTCTGGCCGGCCGCGGGGAGGAAGCTGATCCGGAGCGCGCGCCAGTTGCGCGGAATGAGCGCGTCGGGCTCCGGATCGAGAATGCACGGCCCGGGCCCCGCGCCGGGGGGCGCGGCGAACAGCGCCGGCGCCACCGGCGGGGCCGCGCCGCGGAGGTCGAGGTCCGGTCCCCTCGGGGACGACCCGCCCGTGGCGGCTCGCCGCGCGTCGGAGGGGGCACGATGCCGCGTCCAGCCGGCCGGCCGCGCGAGCGCCGCCAGCGCGAGGCCGGCGAGGAAGGTGCACGCGACCGCGGTCGCGCGCAATCGACCGGGAGGGGGCCTCGGCGCCGGCGGGGGGCCGGGGGCGCCGCTCCCGGCCGCATCGGGGGCCGTCGCGACGGGCGGGTCTCCAGGGTAGAACGAGAGCGGCGGCTCGCCGAGGGCGGCCGCGAGCGCCGCGGCGGCCGCCGTGGCCGTCGGGAACCTGTGCGCCGGGGACCGCGCCGCCGCCCGCGCGAACCACGCGTCGAACGCGGGCGGCAGCGCCGCGCCCAGGCGCCGCGCGCGCGCGGTGGCCGCCTCCTCGGGCCCGCGCGAGGCCGTGATCGCGAACGCGAGCAGGCTGTCCACCCGGCGGAGCTCCTCCTGCCAGTAGGGGGCGCCGGCCAGCAGCGTGAAGGCGGTCATGCCGAATGCGTAGATGTCCGCCGCCGCCGTGATCTCGGCCCGCGCGTCGAGCTGCTCCGGGGCGATGTACGCCGGTGTCCCGAGCCAGTCGCGCGTCGAGCTCACCGCGTCGGGGTCGCGGGACAGGAGCTTCGCGATGCCGAAATCGATCACCTTCACGCGCCCCGGCGGCGCCTCGCCCTGCGACAGGCAGAGGTTCGCCGGCTTGAAATCGCGGTGCACGATCCCGGCGGCATGGAGCGCGTCGAGGCCGATCGCGGCCTGCCCGAGGTGCTGGACGACCTCGGAGGGCGCGAGCGGCCCTGCGCGCTTCACCCTCTCGGCCAGCGTCTCGCCCGTGAGCAGCTCCATGACCAGATAAGGCGTGCCCGTCACCGCGTCCACGCCCGCGTCGAGCACCTGCACGATGTGATCGCACTGGAGCCGCGCGGCGGCCCGCGCCTCGAACCTGAAGCGCTCCTGCATCGGCTCGGACGCGGCGAGCACGGGCAGCATCACCTTCAGGGCGCACCGCCGCTCGGTCACGACGTGGACCGCCTCGTACACCGCGCCCATGCCACCCGCCGCGATGCGGCGGACGACTCGATAGCGCCCCGCGAACGTCGTGCCGTCGCCGGGGAGAGGGCCGCCCGCCGCATCGCCTCGTTCACCGAAGGACAGCGCCGGATTGCGCGGATCGTCCTTCATCGTGACCGTCGGCAAGCTGAACCCTCCGGCAGCCATCCACCATAACGCGACGCCGGCTCCCGGTAAACCGTGAAGCGCGCGGCCGGCGCGGGCGTCAGCCTCCGCCGCTCAGGCCGTACCGGGTCATGAGCCGGTGCAGGAGCTGCCGCGACACGCCCATGGCCTCGGCGGCCCTCACGACGCCCCCCGACGCCTCCGCGAGCTTCGCGGCGACGTACCTTCGCTCGAACCGCTCGACGACGGCCTCGCGGGCGTCGCGCAGGGGGAGCCGGAGCAGGGGACCGATATCGTCATCGCCGCCGCCCCCGCGCCCCTGCGGCGCGGTGATCACCTCGCGCCCGAGGTCCGGGAAGATCGAGAGGCGCGCGACGACGTTGCGCAGCTCCCGCACATTGCCGGGCCATGAGTGGGCGCCGAGGAGCTCCAGCGCGTGAGGGGGCAGATCGCCGATCCTGCGGGGCGGCGACTGCGCGGCGAGGAAGCGCTCGACGAGGAGCGGGATGTCCTCCTTGCGGTCGCGTAATGATGGAATCCGCGCCTCGATGACGGCCAGCCGATAATAGAGATCCTCCCGGAATGCGCGCTCCGCGACCCGGGCCCGGAGCTCCCGGTTCGTCGCCGCGACGAGGCGCACGTCGACGTCGCGCCAGTCGTTCGCGCCCACCCGGCGGACCCGCCGCGACTCGATGGCCCGGAGCAGCTTGGGCTGCAGCTCGACGGGCAGCTCCCCGAGCTCGTCGATGAAGAGGGTGCCGCCGCCCGCCTGCTCGAACAGCCCGGCGCGATCCCTCAATGCGCCGGTGAATGCGCCGCGCACGTGGCCGAACAGCTCGGCCTCGAGCAGGCCGGGCGAGGACGCGGCGCAATCGAAGACGACGAACGGGCCCCCGCGCCGGGGGCTCGCGTCGTGGATGGCCCGGGCGAGGATCTCCTTGCCGGTCCCCGACTCGCCGTGGAGGAGGATCGTCTCGTCCGTGGCCGCGGCGCGCGCGAGCGTCGCGAACAGCGCGCGCATCGCCACGCTGCGGCCGATCGCGTCGCCGAGGCGCGCCGCCGGGGAGAGCTCGACCGTGGAGGGCGCGCCTCGCTCCCGGAGGGAGAGGCGCGATCCGCCGATCGTCACGACCGCCTCGATCCCGAGGATGGCCTCGGTGACGCGGGCCCCCTCCGACGAACGTGCCGTTCTTGCTGCCGAGGTCGCGGAGCAGCACGCCCTGCCCGGTGACCGCGAGCGTGCAATGGCGCCTCGAGACCCGCTGGTCCTCGGCGACGAGATCGCACTCGGGGCCCGTGCCGACGCACAGGGCATCCACGGCGAGGGGCGCCTCGATCTCCTGGCCGCTCTCGGTGGTGAGCACGACCCATACCGGGGGGACGCGGACGGAGCGCGCCGTGACGTCGGTCAGGGTGGAGGTCGGCTCGCGGGAGCGCTGCACGCGGGGGGACCTTGATCGCAGCCGCGGCGAGGCGTCAAGCGGGCCGCGCGCGCTCGCGCCGGCCGCGCTGCCGACGCGACGCGACGCGGCGCGGAGGCCGCGGAGGTCAACCGCCGGTTGACACGGTTTACCTCCCGGCGGCCGCGGGCGCCCCCGCGCGTGCTCGATTCCAGCGGATTCCAGCGATCGTGTCGAGCGGCATGGCGGTTGCCGTGACGCGGGCGCCGTCGGGGCGGCCGTGCGCCGCTCCCGCTGTCGGCCGAGGTTCCATGCTGTCCGTGATCATTCCGGCATTCAATGAGTCCGCGCGCATCGGCCCCACGCTCGATCGCGTGACGGGGTACCTGCGCCGCCGCGGGGAGCCTTCGGAGGTGCTCGTCGTGGACGACGGATCCACCGACGACACCGCCGCGCAGGTCCTCCGCCGCGGCGCGGGCGGCGGTCCCCTGCGCCTGCTCCGGCTGCCCCGCAACGCGGGGAAAGGCGCCGCGCTCCGCGCCGGGATGGTCGCCGCGCGCGGGCGCCGGGCGCTCTTCACGGACGCCGACCTCTCCACGCCCATCGAGGAGCTCCCGCGGCTCGAGCGCGCGATGGACCTCGGCGCGGACATCGCCGTCGGATCCCGCGCCGCCGCGGACGCGGACATCACCCGGCGTCAATCGCGCGTCCGGGGGCTCCTCGGGCGCGGCGGCAACGCCTTGATCCGCGCGCTGGCGGTCCCCGGCGTCCGCGACACGCAATGCGGCTTCAAGCTCTTCGACGGGGCCCTCGCGCGGCGCCTGTTCGCCGAGTGCCGCGAGGACGGCTTCGCCATCGACGTCGAGGCGCTGTGCATCGCGCAGGCCAGGTACGGTGCGCGCGTCGACGAGGTGGGGGTGCGCTGGGAGCACCGGAGCGGATCGAAGGTGCGGTGGTTCCATTACTTCGGGGCGATCGCGGACGTCGCCCGGATCGCGGCGCGCGTGCGGCTCGTGGCCGGCGCGGCCGCCCTCTTGCCGGCGCCGGCCGCCGCCCCGGCGGCCGGCGTGACGGAGGCGAGGTCGGGAGATCCCTCCCGAACGCGCGTGAGCTCGTGAACAGGAGACGACGAATGATGAGCATGGACGACCGGAAGCGTGGTGTGAATCGATCCCTCCTTGGCCGGCGCGGCGCCCTCGGCGCGGCGCTCCTCGGCGCCATGGCCCTCGAAGGGGCGTACGGCTGCGTGGGCGAGGCCGACACCGAGGACTTCATCGAGGAGAACGTGGGCGACGTCTCGGAGGCCAGCACGGACCTGGATATGCCGTACCAGTGCGGAGGCTCCGGGCAGCAATGCTGCGGGGGCAACATCTGTGGCGCCGGTCTGTCGTGCTCCGGCAGCACCATCTGCGACGACCACGGGTGTCTCCCGACGTGTATCGGATGCTCCGACGGCGACGGCGACGGCGTGTGCAACAGCGCTGACAACTGCCCGTCCGTGCCCAATCCGACCCAGGCCAACTGCGACGGCGATTCATACGGCGACGCGTGCGACGGCGTGAATGGCACGCAGACGAAGTCGACGTACTCGGTCAACGAGGGGCTCTACTATTTTTATGACTTCACGTGCTACGGGGATGAGCAGACCTATTACAAGGTCTACGGGCGATTGCACGACTACGAGGCCGTCGTGACGACCTATTGC
>CAYQYG010000219.1:0-14304 GCA_964421485.1 uncultured Polyangiaceae bacterium
ATGCCGACCCGTGAGGAAATGCAGGATCTGGTGGAGGCGCACCGGCAGCTCGATGACCCGATGGCCGCTGCGATCTGGATCAAGCGGACGGAGCCGTTCGCCTGGCTGGTGGAGGTGCTGCCGGAGCTCCCGGACGACGAGAAGGCCAGCCAGCCGTTTGTCTTCACGCCCTCCGCGGTGTTCCGCTACGCGCTCCACCTCATTGCAGGAAATTTCGACAGCCTCGTGCGCGCAATCCAGAGCCACCGTGATCTCGCCGTCGAGATCGCCGGTGGTGAGGTGCTCTTCGAGAGCGCCGACAACGGCGCCCGTCTCGTCCAGGTCGCGCGAGAGGCCGCGAATGGCGCTCGTTGACGCGCCGCGTGATTGACTCGATGCGCCCGCGCCTCCCCGGCGCCGCGGCCGCTGCTCGTCGTGCTGCACGGGGACGAGGTCTCTCCATGGCGGCGGCGCCGGGCGGCGGATCGCCGTCCGGGCGGCCTCGTCTGGACAGGCGGGGCACGAATGCGATAGAGACGTGCGATGAACCGCGTCCAGCAGATCCCCATCGTGGCCCAGGACCCGAGCATCAGGGGCGCTGACGGCACCATCCTCAAGGCGATCGTGACGGTCCCCGACGAATTGCTGGACGAGGGGCCGCGCGGGCACCGCGTGGCAGTGATCGATTACGACTCGACGCGGCGGGTGTACTACGAGCCGTGGCGCCTGGATCCCGCGGAGCCGCGATCGCTCCGCCCGGCGGACGACCGGCTCACGGATGACCGGATCCTCACGGATCCGGCCTTCCACGCGCGCAACACCTACGCCATCGCGATGCGCACGCTGATGCGCTTCGAGCTGGCGCTGGGGAGGCGCGTCGCATGGGGATTCGAGGGGCAGACGCTCAAGATCGCCCCGCACGCGTTCGAGGATCTGAACGCATACTACTCGCATGACGACCAGGCGCTCCTGTTTGGGTACGCCCCGAGCCGGAAGCACCGGGGGCGGTGGATCTACAGCTGCCTCGCGCACGACGTGGTGGTCCACGAGACGACGCATGCCATCCTGGACGGGCTGCGCGAGCGCTACAGGGACCTCTCCCACCCGGACCAGTCCGCGTTCCAGGAGGGGTTCGCCGACGTGGTCGCGCTGCTATCGGTGTTCTCGCTGCGCGAGATCGTGCGGCACACCCTCTCGAGCTTGCCGGACATCGACCGCAGGCGGTGGCTCATCCCCCGGGAGAGCCTCACCGTCGAGCGCCTGGGCACGCTCACGCTGCTCCAACTCGCCGAGGAGATCGGCTCCGAGCTCTCCGAGACGCGCGGCCTGCCGCTCCGCCACTCCGCGAGCCTCGTCGCGGGCAAGGTCGATCTGAACGCTCACGAGTTCCAGGAGCCCCACCGCCGCGGAGAGATCCTCGTCGCGGCCATGCTCCACACGTTCCTCGCCGTGTGGGTCCACCGGCTCGAGCGCTCCGGCGACGGCAAGGGTCCGGTGAGCGTGGGGTTCGCGACCGAGGAGGCCGCCGAGGTCGCGGACGTGCTGCTCACGGCCGCCATCAAGGCCCTGGATTACGCGCCGCCCGTCGACGTCAGGTTCGGCGATTACCTGAGCGCGCTGCTCACGTCGGACAAGGAGATCCGGGCCGACGATTCGAAGTACCAGCTCCGGCGCCATATCACGCACTGGTTCCGCCAGTACGGCATACGCCCCGCGGGGACCGAGGACGACGGCACGTGGACCCGGTGCCGCTCCGAGCGCTTCGCCTACGAGGGGACCCACATCGAGTCGATCCAGCGGAGCCCGGAGGAGGTGTTCCGGTTCCTGTGGGAGAACCGCCAGGAGCTGCGCCTCTCGAACGAGGCGTACACCCACGTGATCTCGGTGCGCCCGAGCCTCCGCAGCACGACCGACGGCTTCGCGGTGCGCGAGACGATCGCCGAGTACAAGCAGACCCTGTCCCTCCGCGCGCGGGACGCGAGGGGCGAGCTCCGGAGGCCGCCCGACATGCAGGACAGCACGCCCCTCACGCTGTCCGGGGGCGGGCTGCTCATCTTCGACGAGTACGGCCGCCTCAAGTACCACGTCTATCAGCGCCTCTGGGGGGAGCGGCAGAGCGAGCGCCTGGAGGTGCTGTGGCGGCGCGGCCTCATCGACGGCGCCGGCCGGCTGGCCCCGCGCCCGACGATCGCCTCCATCCACGCGGAGCGCACCGGCTCCGCGGCGGCGCACGATTCGAAGGAGGTGTGGTGATGGCGCGGCCCACGGCTGTCCGGCTGCGGATGTACCAGATGGGGTTCGGGGAGTGCATGCTCCTCACGTTCGATTACCGCGAGGACCGGAGGCACGTGCTCATCGATTTCGGCAGCACGAGGATGCCGGACGGCGCGGGCACGATGGAGGAGGTCGCGAGGGACATCGCGTCGGAGTGCGGCTCGGATCCCGTCGCCATCGTCGCGACCCACCGGCACAAGGACCACATCTCCGGGTTCGGCGCGAAGGCAACGTGGAAGCACCTCGCGCGGCTCAAGGTGACGCGCGTCGTGCAGCCCTGGACCGAGCAGCCCGACCTCGCGGCCGACGCGACCGCCCCCCTCGCGGCGGGGGCGCGCGACGCGCGCGGGCACGTCCGCGCGCTGGCCGCCATGCAGGCGCGGGCCGCGGAGATCCGGGGCCTCTTGCCGAAGCTCGGCGCGCTCCCGGCCGCTGCGCGCGAGGAGATCGATTTCATCGCCGACGACAACCTCCCGAACCCGGAGGCCGTGAGGAACCTCGCCTCGTTCGGGAGCCGTTGCCGGTACGTGTGCTTCGGCAGCACGGACGCCTTCGGCCAGCACCTGCCCGGCGTGAAGGTGCACGTGCTCGGACCCCCGACGCTCGAGCAGAGCGACGACATCCGCAAGCAGGCCCGCACGAGCGAGGAGTTCTGGCAGATGAAGGCGATGCAGCCTCTGCCGCTGGCGGGCGCGGCCGGCCCCGCGCCCTCGCAGGGCGGGCCGCCGCTCGAGCGCCGCAGCGACGAGGCGCCGCTCCACGCGCGGTGGCTCGCGGAGCGGCTCGAGCGGATCGACTGCTCGCGGCTCGTCTCCATCGTGCGGGCGCTCGACAAGGCGATGAACAACACGAGCGTGATCCTGCTGTTCGAGATCGGCGAGGCGCGCCTCCTCTTCCCGGGCGACGCGCAGATCGAGAGCTGGTCCTACGCGCTCTCCCACGATCACGTCCGCGAGCTCCTGAAGGGCGTGACGCTCTACAAGGTCGGGCACCACGGCAGCCGGAACGCGACGCCGCGCTCGATGTGGGACGATTTCGAGCGGCGCGGCGAGAAGGACGGCGACCGGCGCCTGATCTCGTGCCTGTCCACCCTGGACCAGGTGCATGGGACCCGCGCCGACCACACGGAGGTGCCGCGCGAGCTCCTGGTCCGCGCGCTGAGGAAGGAGTCGGCGCTGCACTCCACGCTGCGGATGACGGACCTCTTCGAGGACATCCCGATCCCCATCTGAGCGCGCGGACGCACCGGCGCCTCGAGGTAGCATGGCGCCGTGATCCTCCCGCTCACCCACGACTCGTCGACCAGCCGCAGGTGGCCGGTCGTCACCATCTTCGTGTTGCTCGCCTGCTTCGCCGTGCACGTCGTCGTATCGATGGCGGCGCGCGCGCGCGACGACGCCGTGCGGGAGCTCGTGCGGCAAGGCTTCGAGCTGCAGCAGCGCCATCCCGGGCTGGAGGACCCGCTCCCGAACGACGAGATCTTCCGCCCGGGCTCGCCGGAGGAGGCGCTGCGCCTCGTCCCGGAGAGCCGCCCGGACATCCTCGATCCCGGTCGGCGCGAGCCGCAGGAGCGCCTGGACTCGCTGGTCCGCGAGATCGTGCGGATCCGCGCGTCGACGCCCGAGCGCCGGTTCGGCTACATCCCGGACCGGGGCGGCGTCCTGCAGCTCTTCACGTATGCGTTCCTGCACGGCGGCTGGATGCATCTGATCTTCAATGCATGGTTTTTGTGGCTGTGCGGCTGCAACATGGAGGACCGCTGGGGCCGCGGGGTGTACGCGGGCTTCTACCTGGCGGCGGCCGCGGTCGCGGCGCTCGCCCACGGGCTCTGGAGCGGCGGCGGCGTGCCGATGATCGGCGCGTCGGGCGCCGTGGCGGGCGCGATGGGCGCCTTCATGGTGGTGCACGCCCGGACGCGGATCCGGTTCCTCACGTTCATCATGATGCGCCCCTTGCTCTTCACCGCGCCCGCGTACGTGATGCTCCCGCTGTGGGTCGGCGCCGAGATCCTGGAGGCCGTATCCGGCGCCCGCGACGGGGTGGCGCACATGGCGCACGTCGGCGGGTTCGTGTTCGGCGCGGCGGTGGCGCTCGTCTTGCGGCTGACGGGCATGGAGAAGAAGCTCGACGACGCCGTGGAGCGGACGGTCACGGTGAGCCAGGATCCGCGGCTCCTCGAGGCCGGCGGCCTGATCGACCAGGGGAGGGCCGGGGAGGCCATCGCGATGCTGGAGGCGATGGCGGTCGAGGCGCCGCTCGATATCGACGTGGCGCTGGCGCTGCTGCGCGCGGCCGGCGCCGCGGGGGACGCGGGGCGGGAGATCGCGGCCTACGGGAAGCTGATGGATCTCTACGTGCGCGCGGGCGCGCCGGGGACGGCGATGGATCTCTACCTCGAGGTGCGGCAGAAGGGCCGCGAGCAGGAGCTGCCGGCGCTCAATCGCCTGTTCTTCGCGGATAGGCTGGCGAGGATCGACCGGCTGGAGGACGCGGCCATGGTCTATTCGGGGATCCACGGGCGCGGGGCGGCGGACGAGGCGGGCCTGCGCGCGCTGCTCGGGCACGCGCGGGTGGAGGCGAAGCTCGGGCGGATCGACGCGGCGCGACGCTTCCTGGACGAGGTGCGCGGGTCGCCCCTCTCGACGCCGGAGCTCGGCGCGCTGGCGGCGCGGGAGCTCTCGCGGCTGCCGGGGTGAGGGCGGATCAAGGCCGTCGCCGCGCGCCGCCTCCAGACCTCCGCATTGCCTTGCTGCTTCCCGGGCGGCGGCGCGCCCTGCGGATCGCCGCGAGGGCCAGGAGGAGCATGCCCGCCGTGGCGCCGGGAGACGCGCTCGCCGGGGACGAGGCGCTCGCGGAGCGGCAATCGCACCCGCCCTCCTCCCCGGGGTCGTCCGCGGCGCCTGCGCCTGCATCCCCTCCGGTGCCTGCGGCCTCGCCGCCGGCGCCGCCGGTCCCGGCGCCGCCGCCGCCGGCTCCCCCGGAGCCGGGCTCGCAGGTGCCCTCCGTGCATACACCCCCTGCGCATGGCTCGCCGTCCGGCGCGTGGCCGTCCTCCGGGCAGCTCGCGGACACGCCGTCGCACGCCTCCGCGGTATCGCACTCCCCTGCGGACGGCCGGCACTCGGTCCCCGGCGCCGTCAAGCTGTCCGCCGGGCAATCCGCCGATTGGCCCGTGCAGAGCTCTTCCACGTCGCACACGCCCGCCGCCGCGCGGCAGACCGTGCCGCTCTGCAGCGCCGCGCAGGTGCCGTCCACCGCGGCGCCCGCCGCCGCGCTGCACGCCTGGCAATCGCCGGCGCCGCCCCCGCCGCAGGCGGTGTCACAGCAGACACCGTCGACGCAGAACCCGCTCAGGCACTCGGCGCCGTCGCCGCAGGCGACGCCGTTCAGCGACAGGAGCGCCCCGAAGATATAGGCCGAGCCCGAATCGGCGCCCATGTCGTCATCCATCCACGCCCCGATGGCGGCCGTGTCCCCGCTGAGCGCCACCGAATGGCCGAGCTGGTCCTCCGCCGCCCCGTCGCCGGCGAGGAGCTTCGCCTCCTGGGTCCACGCGGCGCCGCTCCTCGTGAAGACATAGGCCGAGCCCGAATTGAAGCCGAGGTGGTCGTCCCATCCCGACCCGACGAGGGCGGAGTCCCCGCTGATGGCCACCGAACCGCCGAAGCTGTCGCCCGCTGCCCCGTCGCCGGCGAGGAGCTTCGCCTGCTGGGTCCACGCAGCGCCGCTCCTCACGAAGACATAGGCCGAGCCCGCATTGCTGCCCAGGTCGTCGTCTGCATAGGCCCCGACGAGGGCGGTGTCCCCGCTGACGGCCACCGAGATGCCGAGCTGGTCCTCCGCCGATCCGTCGCCGGCGAGGAGCTTCGCCTGCTGGGTCCACACGGCGCCGCTCCTCGCGAAGACATAGGCCGAGCCCGCATGATTGCCCAGGTCGTCGTCCCCGTGGGCCCCGATGACGGCGGTGTCCCCGCCGAGGGCCAGGTGCATGCCGAACCAGTCCTCTGCCTGCCCATCGGCGGCGAGGAGCTTCGTCTGCTGGGTCCACGCGGCGCCGCTGCGCACGAAGACATAGGCCGAGCCCGAGTGGTCGCCCATCTCGTCGTCTCCATCGGCGCCGACGAGGGCGGTGTCCCCGCTGACGGCCACCGAGATGCCGAGCTGGTCGGCGTACGCCCCGTCGCTGGCGAGGAGCTTCGCCTGCTGGGTCCAGGCCCCGTTGGTGCGCACGAAGACATAGGCGGCGCCCGCCCAGCCGGCTAGCTCGTCGTCCCCGTAGGCCCCGACCACGATCGTGTCCCCGCTGATCGCCACCGAGTGGCCGAAGCGGGCGCTCGACGCCCCGTCGCCGGCGAGGAGCTTCGCCTGCTGGACCCAGTCGGCGCCGCTCTTCACGAAGACATAGGCCGAGCCCGAGGCGGTCCCCAGGTCGTCATCCCAGTACGCCCCGATCACGGCCGTATCCCCGCTGATCGCGACGGCGGCGCCGAGGTGCTCCCCCGGCTCCCCGTCGGCGGCGACGAGCTTGGCGTGCTGGGTCGACACGAGCCCGAGCGGACCCTTCGCCGCCTCGCGGTCCGCTCCGGCGAGCGCCGTGATGGCCGGCGCGAGGGGCGGGGCCGAGGCGTGCTCTTCGCCCGCGCAGCCGGCCGCAGGAAGGCCGAGCAGCACGAGGAGCGCGCGCCGGGCGCCGCGCATGACGATTCGGTCGTTCCTGGGCCCCACGCTTCGTTTGCTTGCCATGAACCGGCTCACCCTACGGGAGGCGCTCGCCGGACACAAGCGTCGGAGGCCTCGGAATCCTCCTGGAAGTCGGCTAGCCTCCGCGCATGTCCACACCCCGACGCGCAGTGCCCGCGACCGAGCTCCCGGCGATCCGCGGATCGCTCTACCCGAAGATCTTCGCCGACCGCATGGGCGACCGCGAGAAGCGGCGGCTCGGCGAGGCGTTCGGGCTGACGCAGTACGGCGTCAACCTGGTCACGCTCGGGCCGGGCGGGCAGTCGGCCCTCCGGCACTGGCACACGCGCGAGGACGAGCTGATCTACGTGCTCTCCGGCGAGCTGGTCCTGATCACCGGCGCCGGCGAGCAGGTCGTGCGCGCCGGCGCCGTGGTCGGGTTCCCGGGCGGGGACAGGGACGCCCACCATTTCGTGAACCGGAGCGCCGAGCCGGCGCAATACCTCGAGATCGGCAGCCGGATCGAGGAGGACGTCGCCCATTACCCGGATGATGATCTCATGTGGGTGAAGGAGGGCGGCCAGTGGCTCCCGGCGCACAAGGACGGGACCCGGTACTGAGGCGCGCTCCTGGACCGGGGCGCGTATCTCAGCGAAGCATCTCACCGCCCGAGAGCCGGATGATGGTGTTCAGGAATCCCTTGAGCTCGGGGCAGGCGTCCACCGCCACTCTGAGATCGTTCTCCTTCAGGATTCGGAGCGCGTCTCGGGGCTTCACATAGCTGTCCCGGCAGCCCGCCCTCGAGCACCGGCCGCAGATCGTCCGCGCCGGCGAGCAGGAGATCCAGCCAGTCGTCATCCGCGATCATGCTCATCCAACCCCCTGGGATCCCGGCACGCCTCGGCTCTGACTCACACGGGCTCGACGAGGAGGCGCATGAACCACCCGACGAAATCGAGCGCCTCGGGCGTGTCGTGCCGGAGCACGCGCGCCGTCAGCGCCTGGCCGAATGGAAGCCCGGGCTGCTTCTGCCAGGCCAGCCAGGCGTGGATCGTCCCCTTGCTCACGTCCTTCTCACCCAGCGGCGCGCCGATCTCGCGCGCCCGCGCGGTCGCCTCGCAGGCATGTGGCCAGCACGCGTCGCCCGGGGGCACGAGCTTCGCAAGGAAATCCTCGAGGATGCCTGGATCTTGGTTGTTCGGCATGATCCACACACCGACCCGATGATGAGGCCGCAGCCCGACCACCACCGTGCCCCCCGGGGCCGGCGAATCCGGCAGCGTGATCCCGAGCGGCGAGAGGTGGCTCCGGATCTGGACCCAGCGGCGCTCGAGCCCGGCGTCCGCGTCGATCACGATGCCGTAGCGCTCGTAGGTCCGAACACCTGCGGACAGCGAATCGAGCACCCGCTCCACCGACCCGGCATCGTGCACGTACGGCGTGCTCTGGTCGTCGGCCGGCGGGTTGAACCCGTGCCGCTGGAGGAGGTTGATGATCGCCCACTTGTCGTTCTGCCCCTCGACGGTGAGGCGTCGCTTGCTCCGCTCGCTGGGCCGCATCAGCGGACCTCCATGTGCTGCGCCGCGGCGACCCGCAGCTCGTCCGCCGTGTAGGTGACCGCCGCCGCCTCGCCTCGCTCGATCCGGTGCAAGAGGACGTCCTCCTTGCGCTCCGGCGCGCGCTCGCAGACCTCAGCCAGCGCGTTGATGCAGTCGATGCTGTGCGTCGTGGCGAGCACCTGCACGTCGAGCCGCCTCGCCGTCTCGATCACGAGGCGCCACATCTGGACCATGATCAAGTAATGGAGGCCGGTATCGATCTCGTCGACCAGGAGGCAGCCCCCCGTGGAGCGCGCGAGGTGCAGCGACAGGGCGAGGAGGCGCTTCAGCCCATCCCCCATGCTCCCCAGCGGCAGCCGCTGATCGGAGCCGGCCAGCTTGACGAAGAATGCCCCACGGCGGCCGGACGGCCGGGTGAACGCGATCCGCTCGATGCGGGGCTCGACGATGCGGAGCGCCTCGACGACTTGACCCTCCTCGGGGGTGAGCAGAAGGTCATCCCACAGCTCCCCGAGCAGGGTCCCCTCCTGCTCCCCGGTGGAGATGTAATGCACGCTGAGATCGATAGCCTTTGGCGCTGCACCGATCTCGCTGCCCGACAGGCCATCGCTCCCCTCCTCCAAGTGCAGGGTTATCTCCCCGAAACGATCGCTCCGGATTCTGAGATCCCATGATGGTGTGTGCCGCACAGAACCGCGTTTCGTCCAGAGCCGCTGCGTCCCGCCACCCGGAACGATCTCGCAGCTCACCGAGCTCACGCCGCCGGGATCGCTCACGGAGAAGCTCGCCCCGACGATCTCGTCGTCTTCGCTGTACAGCTCGTGGCCGTGGAAGAGGTGCGACAGGTCCGCCGACTCCTCGCCCTGCTCCCCGTCGGCGGCGATCAGCTCGCCCCTCCGTTGCGCGCTCTGCCAGATCACGCGCGGGTCGCCGCCGCTCTGCAGAACCTCTGCGGCGTCGAGCACGCACGTCTTCCCGGAGTTGTTCCGTCCGACCAGCAAGTTCACGCGTGCGAGCTTATCGATCGTGAAGGACCGGAAAGCTCGGAAACTCTTGATCTGGAGCGCAGAGAGCATGTTCTGTCTCGGGGGAGCCTCGCGGCGGACCTTCATACCACCGTCCGCCGCAGCGCGGGAGACCTTCGCGGCCCTCCGCGAGCTCCACCGGATCGAGCGGCCAGCCCTCCGCGGCGTGCGGGCTCTCCCAGATCCGCCAGGCCAGGAGCTCGCAGCCCCGGCGAGGGGCGAGCCCGGCGCCGTGGTCGTGCCCGCGACCGTGGCCGTGGCCGCGACCGTGGCCGTGCCCGCGACCGTGGCCGTGACCGCGACCGTGGCCGTGCCCGGACCCGGAAACGGAAACGGTCGCGGTCACGGCAACAGTCCCGGACCCGGTCCCGGATCCGGCCGCGATCGCCTATCCATCGGCGCAGCACCGCTTGTATTTCTTGCCGCTCCCGCATGGGCACGGACCATTGCGCGTCGGCCCCCCGGGCCGCGCCTGCGCGATCTGTTTCCGTACGTCGGCCGTCTCGCGGAACAGCTCCAGCGTCGCGCTGGGCTCCCACGGCGAGCGGATCGGCGCGATGAAATCGTGGGGCAGGTACAGATCCTCCAGCCTGGCCCGCGCGAGCCACGGGAGCGCGAAGAACAGCGTGACGACCTGCGACGGATCGCCGAGGAAGCGCTGCCGGCAGTCACCACGAGCGCGAACGCGAGCGCCGCGGGGACGTCCTCCTCCCGCTCGTAGCGGTGGGGGTGCCCCGGAGGGAATCGACGGGTCTGGGCCACCGCGAGCTCCGCCCCCCAGGCCCGGTGGGCCGCCACGGCGTCCTCCGGGCGATCGAACGCGTGATCGCAGAGCCCGACGATCTTCTTCGTGAAGCCGTGGAGCGCCGGCGACGCGGCCGGGGGCGAGAGCCCGGCCGGCAGCACCGAGAGCGCCTTGCGGACCTCCGCGCGGCTGCGCACGTGCCGGAGCCCGAGCTCCGAGAGGCAGAGCGCGGATTCGAAGAGGGCCATCACCGACCCTGCCGCCGCGTAGGCGGCCTTGTAGTTCGGGACCAGGCACCGGCCGATCTTGCCCACGGCCCAGATCGCCCGCGCCGCGGGCGCCACGTGCGCGTGCTGGAACGGCGGCGACGAGAGCACCGTCCTGAGCCGGCGCCGCTTCTCGTCGGTCATGCGCTCCAGGACCTCCCGCGCCTCCGCCGCGACGATCGCCGTGAGGTGGACCGCCATCCAGTGGGTCTTGTAGTACCCCTCCAGGGTCGATCGCCACTGGGGGCCGGGCTTGTCCGTGCGGCGCAGCACGTGGAGGATGGTGTCCGCCACCTCGTCGAGGGCGTTCCCTGCCTCCCCGATCAGCCGGAGGATCTCGGTGCGGAGCAGCGGCGCGAGGCTCGACGCGGCGAAGATCTCCTCGCGCGAGAGGTCCTCGCCCCCGTGGTAGAGCGCGAGGAGCAGGTCGCGTGATCCGCGCCCCTCGATCGCCGCCCGGGCCGCCCTGCGCGCCCGGAGATCATCGACCTTCGCCGAGATCCCGTCGAGCCGCTCGCGGGTGACGATGGGGAGCCGCCCCGGCCCCATGCCCTCCCCGAGGCACGTGACGAACCGCCCCTCGCGCGTGACGATCAGGAAGGGCCCGCGCTCCGGGTGATCCAGCGAGATCGCGACGCGCTCCGCCTCGTCCGGGATCGAGAGGCGCCCGAGGAGGTATCGCACGAGGTCGTGGTCGCGGTAGAGCGCGAGCGCCCGCTCGACGTGCGGCAGGCTGACCCGATCGAGGCGCGAGAGGAAGTGATGCTGGTGTCCCATGGCGGCCGTGGCTCCGCAGACGACGCCCTCCAGATGACGCCGGTCAGGCGCTTTTTTCAAGCCTCGATCGGAGCGCGCAGCCGAGGCCGAGCCCGAGCCCGAGCTCGGGGCCGGAAACGGAAATGGATCGGGGAACGGAAGCGGACATCATCGCCGGGATCGCCGGCGGCCGGAGGCCCGGCAGATGCCACGGGGGCGATGGATCCGGCGGCTGACCTGGCCGCGGGCCACGGCAGCGGCCGAAATGGGTCCGTCCGATCCCCGATCTCACCGCCGGATGCCCGGAAGACCTCCATCGAGATCCGCGGCACCCTCCTCGGGCGCCCGAAGCACCTCCCGGAAGATCCCCGGTACCCTCTCCAGGCCCCTGAACGGTGTCCGTCGCTGCGACGCACCCTTTCCGGGCGGCCGCAAGACCTCCCTCCGGGTCGTGCTCGGCTCCACCAGGCGGCCCACACGGGAGGCCCCTGGTCTGCCGGACCCTTTCCAGGCGCCGCCAGAGCCTCCCTCCGGGGTCGACGGAGGCGTTTCGACCGGTAGGAGACCATCCCACCTGCCTGACGGAGGTCTTTCAGGCGCCGAGAATCCCTCCGTCATCTTCCTCCGGACCCATTTTCGGATCCGTGGACCGACCCGCCCCCGGCGACGGACCCGTTTCAGGCGCCGCGAAGGGCTCAGGACCTCGCAGATCCAGTCGGGGGCGACCGTGAAATAGGCGGTCTCGGGCAGCTCGGGCATGCGCTCCAGGCGCCAGCCGGCGAGGTCGGGGGCGACGGCGTCGATCTCGCCGGGCGCGGTGGGGAGGGCGCCGGCCCGCGCGGTGACGGCGGTGCGCGCGTCAATCGCTCGGCGGGTGCCAGCCGGCCGCGCACCAGAGGCGGCGAGCCGCGACGATGTCGGGGTGGTTCATGTTCAACCCGATGACCGTCGCGCGCCCCTCCCTCGTCTTGCCCCGGATCATGGCCCCGCTTTCGATCCACTCGAAGTGCTCGCCCCAGATCTGCGTTCGGGGGTTGAAGAAAGCCGCCGGGCTCCCTGTATCGGGATCGAGCGCCATGGTCCTGTCGCCTTTGTGGCTGTTGCACCTGGGACAGGCCAGAAACAGGTTCTCCTCCTCGGAGCTGCCTCCGCGCGCCACGGGGATGATATGCTCGATCTCGAGCAAAGGACCGATGATCCGTTGCGACGTGAGGCAATAGCCGCAGCGGAACCGCGCCGCCTCCGCGACCCGCCGGCGGAGCGCGTCCGCAACGAACGTCCGGCTCATCTCAGCGGCGCGAACTGCTCGGGGTCGGCGACATCGTACCCGCGCTGCTTGAGCAGCACGGCAGCCTGCGCCCGCACGAGCAGGGTCTCGTGGTAGAGGCCGAGCAACGCCTGCTCTTCGGCGCGTTCTGCCGCATCGAGCCCGGATCGCTGCTGCTTGTCGTGCAGCTCCTCGAGGCGCGCGCGTTGCTCGGGCGCCATCGTCGAGCGGGCTGCCTGCCAGAGCGCCGCGTCGTTGAGGTAGGCCAGCTGGGCCAGCGACGAGCGTACATCCTTCGACGCGGTGCCCAGGACAGGAGCGATCGCGGCGACGACCTCCACCAGCACCTCGTCAAGGGACCGGCGTGACCTCTCTGCGGCGGTCTTGAGCTGCTCGTAGAGGGCCTCGGGCAGGCTCAACGTGATCTGCTGCGCGCTCATGGCGCGAGTGTACGTACGCTCTGCATCCCCGTCAAACACGGCTGCGCCGGTGGCTCGGTGCCCGGCGTCGCCTGCGGAGCTCACGAAATCCGCGCCGCGCCGCGGACGGTGCAGCGTGGCTTCCAGGAGATTGCCCACCATACCGGAGGGGGCGCGCCGGACTTGGACGGGTGGGCTGGTTCGTATGCTCGTGACCATGACCGTGGCCGTGGCCGTGGCCGTGGCCGTGACCGTGACCGTGTCCGTGACCGTGGCCGCGTCCGTAACCGTGACCGTGCCCGGAAACGGACACGGAAACGGAAACGGAAACGGAAACGGAAACGGAAACGGAAACGGACACGGAAACGGAAACGGAAACGGAAGCGGAAACGGAAACGGAAACGGAAACGGACACGGAAACGGAAACGGAAACGGGATCGGGCCTACTTCTCCCAGAGGAGGGCGAGGTCGAGCTCGAAGGGCTCGGCGCGGACGCGGGCGGCGTCGCGGTGGGCGCCGGCGAGGACCCAGCGGCCGTCGGGGTCGAGCGCGAAGACCTCGAGCGTGCGGGCGAGGGGATCGACGAGCCAGGCGTGGCGGACGCCCTCGCGGGCATAGAGAGGCATCTTCTCGGCGCGATCGAACGCGGCCGTGGACGGGCTCAGGACCTCGCAGATCCAGTCGGGGGCGACCGTGAAATAGGCGGTCTCGGGCAGCTCGGGCATGCGCTCCAGGCGCCAGCCGGCGAGGTCGGGGGCGACGGCGTCGATCTCGCCGGGCGTGGTGGGGTCGGGGAAATGGAGCTCGGGCTCGTCGAGGATGCGCCAGCCGCCGGGGCCGCCTTCGCCGAGGCCGAAGGGGCCGTCCAGCCGACCACCGAGCCGCGAGCTCGCGTGGGCGTGCCGGGGGGCAGGGCGGGGGAAGACGTGGAGCACGCCGCGGACGAGCTCGGCGACCTGGGGCGGGGGGACGGCCTCGAGGTCGGCGTAGGTGGCGCGGGCGGCGAGCTTCAACGCGGGTTCACCCATGCGCGCAGGGTGCCGCGCGCGGGGGCGGAGGCGCAAGCCCCTCGGTGTCCGGCCGGGCGGCGATCCTCGCCCTTCGCTCGCCGCAGCGCGGACTGGCTTGACATCGGCGCTCATGGTGGTGCAGCCAACATGGGAGGGCCTGGGTATGGATCTGATCTCGAAGAGCGCGCTCCGCGTCGCGAGGGTGGTGTGGCGGCCGGGGCACGGCGGCTTCGCGTTCACCGTGGTGTGCAAGGCGACCTTCGAGCTCCGGCCCGACGTGTCGCCGCTCGCGGCCGCGCAGGAGCCCGTCATCGAGGCCGACGT
>CAYQYG010000220.1:0-14264 GCA_964421485.1 uncultured Polyangiaceae bacterium
GTCGCGGCCGGCGAGGCCGCCGGCGCCGGGGCCCGCGGGTCGTCCGCAGACGGCGCGCTCGAGGGCTCGGCCGCGGGCGCCGAGCCCGCCGCCGGCTCGGTCTGTGAGCCGCGCCACGCGCGGACCCCGAAGGCCAGCGCGACCGGCACGCCGATCGCCGCGACCGCGATCGCGACCTTCGCGGGCGTGGAGAGCGGCGGCCGGGATCCGCTCGCGGCGGCGCTCGGCGGCGCGGGCTCGGGGTCGTCGGGCGGTCGCTTCGGCTCGGCGCGAAGGGATCCTTCGACCCGGGCGCCGCGCGCCGAGGGCTGGAGGGCGAGCTCGACCGCGGCGGCGAGGTCCGCCATGGAGGCGTAGCGATCCTCGGCGCGCTTGGAGAGGCAGCGCATCACGATCGGCCCCAGGCCGCCGAGCGCCGCGGCGTCGGGCGCGACGCGCTCGATCGGCTCCGGCACGGCGAACATGTGCTGCGTCAGGACGCCCATGTACGTGTCGGCCTCGAACGGCACGCGGCCGGCGAAGCACTCGTACATGATCACGCCGAGCGCGTAGACGTCGGTCCGGGGGTCGACCCGCTTCCCCTCGGCCTGCTCGGGGCTCATGTAGTGCGGCGTCCCGAAGACCATGCCGATCCGGGTCAGCCGCTTGCCACCGGCGATCTTCGCGACGCCGAAGTCGAGCAGCTTCACGAACTCGTGGTCACCGTTCTTGATCAGGAAGACGTTGTCGGGCTTGAGATCGCGGTGGATGATCCCCGCGCGGTGGGCCGCGTCGAGCGCGGCCGCGCACTGGGAGATGAGCGGCCCGACCCGCGCCGCGGGCAGCCGCTTCTCGGCGCGGAGCAGCGCCGCGAGCGACACGCCGGTGAGGAACTCCATGACGAAATAGGGCAGTGCGTGCCCCGATCCGGGCTCGATCTCGCCGAAGTCGCTGACCGCGACGATGTTGGGGTGGCCGATCGCGGCGGCGGCCTTGGCCTCCTGGACGAACCGCGCGACGAGATCGGCGTCCTTGGCGATGTCGCGCCGGAGCACCTTCATCGCGAAGATCCGGCCGAGCGAGGTGTGGCGGACCTCGTAGACCGTGCCCATCCCCCCCTCGCCGACGACCGAGAGCACCTCGTACCTGCCGTCGATGACACGGCCCAGGAGGGGGTCGGCCGAGGGGTTCCAGTCGGGCGCGTCGACGAGCGCCTGGCCGTCGAAGGGGCAGAAGCGCGAGTCGCCGGAGAAGGTCTGGCGGCACGTGGTGCAGCGGCGCGCCCGCATCACCTTGGGCGCGCGCGCGGCAGGCGCCGGGGCGTCCGCAGGCTCGGCCGCGGGGGCGTCCGGGCGCTCGTCCGGCGTCAAGGCGCCGGGGTCGCCGGGCGGAGGAGGTCCTCCTCCGTGCATGCGGAGGGTGAGAGGCACCACTCCAGTCTAGCTGAAAGACGCCGCGATGTGGGCATTCCACGCGGAGGTCACGTCTCCGCGAGGGGGCTCGCGCTCAGATCTCTTCGAGGATCTTGGCCTTGCGGGACTGGAACTCCTCGTCGGTGATGAGCCCCTTGCTCTTCAGGTCCGCGAGGCGCTCGAGCCGCTGCTCGATCGTGGGGCCCGCGCCGGGGGCCGCGGCCGCCGCCTGCTGCGGCGCGGGGGGGTAGCCCTGGGGGGCCTGCTGCGGGGCGCCGGGGTACCCCTGCTGCGGGGCGCCCGGGTAGCCCTGCTGCGGGGCGCCGGGGTAGCCCTGCGGGGGCGCCCCGGGCGCGCCCGGCTGCTGCATGTGCGGCGGCACGAACTGCGGGCCGGGCTGCATGTAGGCCGGGTTCATCATGTGCGCCATGTTCGCCCCGACGGCGACCTGGGCGCCGAGCGCCGCGACGCCGCCCTGGCCGCCGCCCTTGGCCATGCCCTCGCCCGCGCCCATCATCGCCTGTCCCGCGGCGTAGTTCTGGTAGCTGCCCGCGAGCTGCTGCACGTAGCGCGCGTCCTGCTGGAACTTCTGGTCCAGCTCGAACTGCTTCGCGCGGGCGACGTCCCCCGCGATGCCGACGCCGCGGCGCGCCTCGCCGCGGGCCTTGTTCGCCTCGCGGAGCAGCTTCTGGTCCTCGGCCGAGAAGTTGATGTTGAAGTTGCCGATCTCGAGGATCTTGACGCCGATCTCCTCGAGGTTCGGGGCGGACTGCACGATGCGGGCGCCGAGCTCCATGCTCATGCCGCCGAGGTTGAGCAGGCTCTTCTGCTGCTGAGCGCACGTGGCACCGATGACGGTCTTCACGCTCATGAAGAACTTGCCCTTGATCCAGCTCAGGATGACGTCGTTGTCCCCGCTGCCGGCGCACTGGCCGTGGTAGCCGATGACGAAGCGGACCGGATCGACGACGACGAGCGAGAACTCGCCGAAGATGCGGGGCGTGACGAACTCGTAGAGGACCGGATCCTCCATCGACTCGAGCGGGCCGCCGAACGGCACGCCGCGCACCGGCTGGGTCTTCACGAAGTAGATCTCCGCGATGAAGACGTCGCCGCCGGTGAACTGGTTGATCAGGTTGTTGAGGAACGGGATGTTCTGCGTCTGGAGCGTGTGGCGGCCCGCGAGCAGGTGGCCCACGTACCTGCCGTCCTTGAAGAACAGGGCGCACTCGTCGCTGTCGACGGTGAGCTGGGACCAGAAGGGGACGTTCTGATCCGGGTGCTTGTAGACGATCAGGTGCTTCGCGGCGTCGGGGCGCGCGATCATCATCTCGCGCACACCGCTCTTGACGAAATCGAAAATCCCCATGGTCGCGTCCCTTTCGTGGCGGCTTCGTGGCGGCTGCCTGGCCGTGCTGCCCGGCCCTCGGCGGGTGTCTTTCCGTTGGCGGTCGCCGCGGCTTGCGGGCACACGGCGAGGTCAAGATAATCCGCAGCGGCCGGCTCAGCAATGCCGGCGGAGACGGAAGGAGCAGGACTTGCGCGACGCCTTGATCCAGTCCCCCACGGGGTCCACGTCCCTGCGCGGCCGCGGCCCCGGGGGGGCGCGATGATCCCGCCGATCGAGCCGGGCGCGCTGTCCGGGCCGGCGCAGAAGCTCGTCCAGCCGTCGGCGCCGCAGAAGCTGCAGGAGATGGCCGCGCGCGGGATCGCGCCCGGCGTCAAGCCGGGCGAGCTCCTGACGGTGCTCGTGGTCCTGTCGTCGAGCGAGCGGGACGCGGTGCGGGAGGCGGCCAGGAGGACGCTCGCCGCGCTGCCCGAGCCGATCCTCTCGGGCGCGCTCGCCGGCGAGCTGCCGGCGCTCGTGATCGATCGCCTCGCCCAGCTCTACCCGGAGCGGCTCGACGTGCTCGAGCGGCTCGTCGCGATGCCGTCGATCGCGGAGGACACGCTCGCCGATATCGCGCGCGCGGGGAGCGAGGCGGTGACGGAGCTCATCGCGGTCAACGAGGCCCGGCTGCTCGAGGCGCCGCGCGTGATCGAGGTGCTCTACCTCAACAGGCGGACGCGCATGTCGACCGCGGACCGGCTCATCGACCTCGCGACCAGGAACGGGATCACCCTGAGCGGCATCCCGGCGTGGCGCGAGGCGAGCGCGGCGATCCAGGGGGAGCTCATCCCCGAGCCGTCGCCCGAGCCGACGCCGGACGATCTGCTCTTCCAGGAGACCGAGCAGATCGCCGAGGAGATCGCCAGGGAGGCCGCGGAGGAGGACACGCACGTCGAGGACGACGAGGGGCAGGAGCAGCTCAAGGAGAAGTTCGTCCCGCTGTACAAGCGGATCGCGTCGATGACGATCTCGCAGAAGATCCGGCGCGCGATGCTCGGCTCGCGCGAGGAGCGGATGCTGCTCGTGCGCGACGCGAACCGGCTCGTCGCGGGCGCGGCGATCCGGAGCCCGCAGATGCAGGAGGAGGACGTGATCCTCCTGAGCCGGAATCGGAACCTCTCCGACGAGGTGATGCGCGTGATCTCGTCCACGCCGGAGTGGATGCAGAGCTACACGATCAAGCGGAATCTGGTGGAGAACCCGCGGACGCCGGTGACCATCGCGACCAAGCTCGTGACGTACCTGCGCGAGTCGGACCTGCGGATGGTGTCGAAGAGCAAGAACGTGACCTCGCCGGTGAAGGACGCGGCGCGCAAGCACCTCGATCGGCGGAAGACGTAGCGATGAGCGATCTGGTCCGCTTCGGGGTCGCGATGGAGCGCGGCCTGCTCGCCGATTTCGATCGGCGGATCGCCGCGCAGGGGTACGAGAACCGGTCCGAGGCGCTGCGGGATCTCGTCCGCGCGGATCTGACGCGCGCGGCCTGGGGCTCGGGGGCGACGGTGGCGGCGACGCTGACGATCGTCTACGCGCCCGCGCTGCGGGAGGCGGTGCTGAGGCTCCTGGACGCCGAGCGGCAGCACGCGGCCGTGGTGATCTCGAGCCTGCTCGTGCAGCTCGATCCGGGGCGGAGCATGCAGGTGATCGCGCTGCGCGGGCGGGCAGCGGAGCTGTCGGCGCTGGCCGGGCAGATCGGGGGGGCGAAGGGGGTCCTGTCCTGCGAGCTGACGCTCGCGGCGGTGCTGTCCGAGGGGAGCGGGGGCTAGCCGGGGGCCTTGCGGATGCGCGCGAGCACCGCGCGCGCGGTGCTCGAGAGGCCGTCGGGATCGAGCGCGGCCTCCATCGCGCGGAGCCTGCGCGCGAGCTCGAACGCCTCCTCGCGGCCCGCGTCGTCGAGGTCGTGCCAGGCCGGGTGCGACCGGATCGCGCCGTGAGGATCGCGGTCGCGGTAGGCGCCCGCGGCGGCCTCGATGAGGCGCTCGCGATCGGGATCGCCCCCGGGCGGCGCGCCGCCTCCCTGACCGGCGCCTGCCCCGCCGCTCATGCGAGCTCCGCGGCGAGGTCGACGTGGCGCCGCTCGAGGCACTCCGCGAGCAGCTTCCGCGCGCGGGTGAAGTTCTGGAGGAACGTGTTGAGCCGCATGCCGAGGCGGGCGGCGAGCTCCTCGTCGGGCTCCGCGCCGGCGGCGGCGAGGCGCGCCGAGAGGGCCTCGGCGGGCTTGCCGGGGAGCTTGTCGCGGCACTCCTCGATGACGCGGCGGAGCAGCGGATCGGGGCCGGCGCGCGGCGGGCCGGCCTCGGCGGCGGCGAGGGCGCGCTCGATGCCGTCGTCGTCCATCGGGGCGGCGCGGGTGCGGCGGAGGTCGTCGATGACGACGTTGCGCGCGACGCGGATCGCGAGGCGGAGCAGGCTGTTGGGGCGGCCGTCGGGCGCGTGCCTCGGGGCGACCTGCCAGACGCGGAGGAGCGCCTCCTGCAGCGCGGCCTCGGTGTCCACCCGGGCCGCGAACGCGCGCAGGCTGAGGCGGAGGCGCGGCTCGGCGCCGGCGAGCCACCGCCCGAAGGCGGCGGCGTCGCCGGCGGCGATCGCGGGGAGGTGGACGTCCAGGTCTACCATCTAGAGGTCGATGACGATCCGCTCGCGGCCCGAGCGCAGGATCGCGCGGCGGGGCGAGGCGGACAGCATGCCACGGAGCACCACGCAGAGGCGCGCGATCTGCCCGGCCGCGAGCCCGCCGGCGCGCGTGGTCATGGCGGCGGCGATCGTGAGCACCACGGTCGCGCCGTCGTCGAGATCGATCCGCACGGGGCCCTCGGGCGCCCAGTCGAGCGGGGCGTCGATGGTCACCTCGAGGACCAGCGCGTCGGGCCCGGAGAGCGCCACGCGGCCGCGGAGGCGGCGCGTCGGCGCGGCCTCGGCCTGCCGCTCGCGCTCCTTGCTCGCCTCGGCCTCGTCGGGCTCCGGCTTGCCGGCGAAGAGCCGCTTCACGGCGCCGATGAAGCCGCCGCCCTTCTTCGCCTTGTCGGCGGCCTCGGCCGGGGGGGGCGGCGGTGGCGGCGGCTCGGCCGGCGGGGCGCACGCGGAGGGCGCCGCGGCCGCGGGCGGGGGCGCGTACGCGAGCGAGGCGACCTCGTCGTCCCCGTAGGGGATGTCCACGTCGATGAGGTCGTCGATCGAGCTCGCCGGCCGGACCGGCTTGGGGGGCGCAGGCGGCGCGGCCGGGCGTGACACCCCGGCGGGGCCGGCGGGCGGCGGCGCCGCGGCCGGGCTCGCGCGAACGACCCCCCTGGCCTGTTCCGCGGCGGGCCAGCTCCTCTCCTCGTCGCGCTGGCGCTGGCTCCTGAGCCCGGACGTGCTCGCGACCGAGGCGCGCCCCCGGCTCGGGAACGCCTGCGCGGCCTGCGCCGGGAAGAACGCCGCCTGCTGGGCGGGCCGGAGCCCCAGGCCCTCGGCCGACATCCCGTACGGCAGCTCGTGCGGCATCCGCTCGCGCCGGAGCGGGTCGCGCGGATCCACCGTCGCCTCCTCGGTGATCGCGACCCAGGACGTGAGGCGCGTCGAGATCTGGAAGCCGAGCCCCGCGCGCTCGATCGAGGCGTCGATCTCGCGCCGGTCCCCGCCCGCGGCGAGCCGCGTCTCGAGGTCCTCCACGACCTCGCGGCCGTAGAGCGCCGCGACCGCGCCGCTCCCCTCCCCCGCCCCGACCGGCGGCACGTCGATCCGCTGCTCCCACGTCCCCGCGGCAGTGCGCCCGTGGATCCGCAACGATCCACCTTCCGGCCGGAGCGACACGCCGATCATCGCCGGAGCGCCGGCGAACAGGTCGGGCAGCCGCGCGGGCGCGTGGTCGATCACGGCCGAGCCGCCGATCTCCAGCTCGACGACGACCGGCGCGCGCGTGCGCGACACGATCCGCCACGCCGCGCGCTCCGGGTCCTCGCCGAGGCCGATCACCACCTCGACGCCGCGGCCCGCGCGCGCGGCGGGGCCCGTCAGCGAGCGGTTCACCGCGGAGCCGACGCCGACGGTGTGAAGCCGCGACGCCGCGGGCAGCCGCTCCAGGATCGCGGCGACCACCTGCGACTCGAAGCCGATCTGCCCGTCGGTCACGAGCACGACCTGCCGCTGCGCGCCCGGGCGCAGGCCCCGCAGCGCCTCCAGGATGCCCTGGCGCATCTCGGTGCCGCCCGCCGCGTGGAGCGCGCGCAGCCAGGCGATCGCCTCGCGCCGCGCCGCGCTCGTCGCCGCGACCGGCGCGCCCCGCCAGCGCCGCGCGGCGCTGGAGAACTCGATGAGCTCGAGCTGATCCTCCTCGCGCAGGGTCTCCACGAGCGCCGACACGACGCGCACCGCCTGCGAGAGCGGCTCGCCGCCCATCGAGCCGCTCGTGTCGAGCAGCACGATGAGGTCCCGCGGCAGCGGGCGGGTCGCGATCTCGGGCGACGGCGGGAGGATCGTGAGCAGGCCGTAGGCGGCGTGATCGCCCGCGCTCGTCGCCCTACCCGCGCGCGGGCGGCCCAGGTCCAGCGAGGCGCCCACGCCCTGCGCCGCGGCCGGCCACTGCACCACCACGTCGCGATCGAGCCGCGCGCCCGCGCCGTGCCGCAGCGAGACCTCGACGCCGTCCTCGTGCGGCGCGACGTCGATGGCGTGCGAGGGCGACTCGGGCCGCCGCCCCTGGGGGATCACGTCGCGCACGACGCAGCGCAGGGCCGCGCGAGCGGTGATGGGGCCGTCGGCCACGTCCTGCGCGATCCGGGCGGCGTCCTCGACGCGGCCGGGCTCGCCGAGGTAGCGCGGCGCGACCACGGTCGGGAAGCGCCACTCCCACGCGCCCTCGTCCAGCCAGCGGAGCCGCTGGTCCACGATCACCTCGGCGATGATCTCGGCGCCGGGCGGGATGTTGCCGATCTCCTGCGTGAAGAGGCTGCTCCGGTCCTGCTCGAGCAGGGCGGCGCTCCGCCCCTCGACGATCGCCTGCTCGTAGCGCTCGCGCGCCCGCGCCTTCCTGTCGATCTCGCCGACGATCCGGCGGTCGCCGATGCGGAAGGAGAAGCCGCTGACCGCGCCGTCCGCGGGCAGGGGCAGGCTGTAGGTCACCGCGAGCGGCTCGGCGTGCGGGTTCCGGAAGCGCTGCTCGAGCGCCACGCGGGCGACGCCTCCGGCGGCGTCGACGTCGAGCCTCGACCCCGCGAGGGGGAGGGCGCGGCCGTCGGCCGCCACGAGGCGCCCGCCGATCGAGAGGGGGTCGGTGGAAGGGGTGAGCTTGCGTGCCGCGATCATGTCGGTGCCTCCAGGTTGAACCGTCGAGCGGCCAACGGAGGGGGAACCGGCCTTGTGACAGGAAATCGATCCGGATCGATCCCGGGCCCGATCATGCGTCGTCCGGGGTCTCCCGGACCTTCACGGTGGTCTTGGGCGGGTCGACGATGAACGTCACCATCCGCTCCTTGGCCTCGAACTCCTGGCGGTAGATGACGGCGGAGTTCCGGTACTTGAACGGGCCGATGCGGACCCGGTGCCAGAGGCCGCGCCCCTTCACGTAGGCCGGCTCCACGTAGGCGCGGTGGCCGCGGCGGCGGAGGGCGGCGGCGAATGCCTCGGCGTCGCCCTGCGCCTTGAACGAGCTCACCTGGAGCTGGTAGGCGCCGGGCGCGCCGGCCGGGACCTCGGGGCCCTCCTCGCGGGCCACGTGGCGGGCCATCGCGGTGAGCGTGTCGTTCGCGCCGGCCCCGGCGGCAGAGTCGAGCACGTTCCCGGCGGGCAGCGGCACCACGGGCAGCCGGTCGGCGGCGGCGGGCGGCGCCGTCGGCGCGCCGGGCGGGAGCTGGAAGCGGGGGTCCCCGGCGGGGGCGGGCTCGCGCACCGCCTCCAGCGCCGTCGTCGGGTTCTGCGCGTCCGAGAGGATCGACGGGAACGTGACGTCGTGGCCCACCGAGGGGGGCTTGTTGTCGATCTTCACGCCGGCCGGGTGCGCGCGCGCGACGAGCTCGCCGAGCGGGTCGGCGGACGTCGGCCGCTCGCGCGCCGGGGCGCGCAGCAGCGCGACCGCGGCGAAGACGATGCACGCGCCGCCGAGCGACGCGAGCACGAGCGCGCCGGCCCGCGAGGGCCGCGCGCCCGGATCGTCCTCCTGGATCTCGTCGAGGTTCCGAACCGCCCCGGTGTCCACCATCTCTCCTCGGCGCCTCATCACGACCTCGCCTCCTCGTCCTCGGATGCCTGGCCCTGCGCGGGCCCCTCGAGCTCGTCCACGTCCTCGCCGCCGGCGCGCGCCGCGGCCCTCTCCATGCGCTCCGGCGCCGAGATCCCGGCCAGCCGGAGCCCCGCGCCGTACACCACGCGGATCGCCTCGACCCACGCGAGCCGCGCGAGCGTCTTGTCCCGGTCCCACCGCGCCTCCCAGCCCGCCTCGGCGGTCTCCGCCGCGCGCGGGAGGATCGCGTCGCCCTCGGCCCGGAGCCGGGTGAAGTAGCTCTGGAACGCCTGCGAGAGCTCCTGCAGGTAGAAGATCACCCGGTGCGGCTCGCGCAGCGCCGCGGCCTCGGCGACGAGCGCCGGGAACCGGCCCAGGCGGCCCAGGATCGCGAGCTCGTCCGGGTGCGCGAGCCGGGCGGCGGGCGCCGCGCCGGGCGAGGACCAGCGGGCCGGATCCAGGCCGAAGACCTCGCGGGCGCGGCGCAGGATCGAGCAGAGGCGCGCGTGGCCGTACTGCAGGTAGAAGACCGGGTTGTCGAGCGACGCGCGCTTGGCGAGCTCGATGTCGAGGTCGATGAGCGTGTCGCTGCGGCGCGAGAGGTAGAAGTACCGGAGCGCGTCGGCGCCCGCGCCGCGGCGGCCCGCGGCCTCGTCGATCTCCTGCACCACCTCCTCGATGGTGATGAGATTGCCGAGCCGCTTGCCCATCTTCACCGGCTTGCCGTCGCGCAGGAGGTTCACGAGCTGGTAGAGCAGGACCTCGAAGCGCTCGCTCGGCAGGCCGAGGGCGCGCAGCGCGCCGCGGACGCGGGCGGTGTAGCCGTGGTGGTCCGCGCCGAGCACGACGAGGAGGCGGTCGTAGCCGCGGGCGATCTTGTCGGCGTGGTACGCGATGTCGCTGGCGAAGTAGGTCGTGTGGCCGTCCTGCTTGCGGACGACGCGGTCCTTGTCGTCGCCCTCGCCGCCGCTCCGGGGTTCGGGGCGTAGGGCGCCGTCAGGCGACCCGAAGCCCCGAGCGCGGAAGAACAGGGCGCCGTCGCGCTCCTCGAGGTAGCCGCCGCGGGCGAGCTCGGCGAGCGCGGCGCGGACGCGGCCCCAGCGGTGGAGGCCCTCCTCCGAGGACCACACATCGTGGTGGATGCCGAGGTCGGCGAGGGTGCGGCGGATGCCGGGGAGGACCTTCGATCCGGGGACGCCGTCGAGCATGCGGGAGACGGCGACGCGGCCGAGGGCGCCGGGGTCGGGGTCCTCGACGGCGGCCGGGTCGTTGTCGCGGATCCAGGCGGCGAGCTCGCGGACGTAGTCGGCGCCGTAGCCACCCTCGGGGGCGGGGCGGCCCTCGAGGGCTGCGCGGACGGACTCGGCGAGGAGGCGGATCTGGTTGCCGAAGTCGTTGATGTAGTACTCGCGGGTGACGCGGCTGCCGGTGGCCTCGAGCAGGGCGCCGACGGCGTCGCCGAGGATGGCGCCGCGGCCGTGGGAGATGAGCAGCGGGCCGGTGGGGTTGGCGCTGACGAACTCGAGGAGGACGCGCTCGCCGAGGGCGGCGGGGGCGCGGCCGTAGCCGGGGCCGGCGGCGAGGACCTCGCCGAGGACGCGGTGGTAGACGGCGGGGGCGAGGCGGAGGTTGAGGAAGCCGGGGCCGGCGATGTCGACGGCGACGATCTCCGGGGCGGCGCGGAGCCGGTCGGCGAGCAGGGCGGCGACGTCGCGGGGGGGCTTGCCGGCGAGCTTCTGGACGGCGAGGGGCGCGTTGGTGGCGAGGTCGCCGTGCTCGGGGCGCCGGGGGCGCTCGACGGAGAACGGGGCGCCGGCGACGGCCGGTGGGAGCGCTGCGCTGCCGGCCAGATCGGCCAGCGCCGCTGCGATGAGACTCCGGACCTGCTCCTCGACGCCCATGGTTCGACCGACCTCTATCCTGCCCGGCGAGGTCGCGACAACTTACTGGAGCAGATTGTCCTACATGTCGTACCGGGCACGATCCGCGCGCGCGTCCTGCTCTCAGGGCTGTCCGCCCATGGAGACGCGGACGTGGAGGCTCTGGAGGCGGTCGGTGCCCTTGGGCGTGGGCTCGTCGTCGAAGGCGAGCTCGGCGCGGAAGCGGGTGAGCTGCGCGAGCAGCAGCTCGACCGGGGAGCCCTTCACGGGGAGCGCGGGGTAGACGGGGGCGTGGGGCGTGCCGCGATCGGGATCGCGCGCGCCGTCGGGGGCGGGGGCGTAGAGCTTGCCGGCAGGGGTCACGGGGACGTAGCCGAGGTAGGCGCGCCCGAGGGCCTCGTAGCTGCCGGGCTGCGCGGCGGACTCCGGGGCGCCGCGGAGGAGGACGTCCGCGATCGCGCGGGCCTGGGAGGCGTTGTCGACCAGCTCACCCTCCAGCAGCCAGCCGAGGGTCGTCGAGAGGGGGGCGCCGGCGGGGGACGCCTCGTCGATGACGAGCTGCGCGGGGGAGGCTGCTCCGGCCGCGCCGACCGCTGGAGCGCGCGGGCCGCGGCCATCGAGGGCGTCGTCGACGAGCCTCTGGATGGTGCGCTCCTGCAGGGCGACGTAGAGGGCGCCGTGGGCGAGGGCGTAGTAGACGGTCACCATGCGGTCCGATCGGTCGTCGTCGCGCACGGCGACGCGGACGATCGAGACGCCCCGGCGGCTCTCGACCTCGCCCCACGTGAACATGCCGGGGATTGCCTCCTCCGCGAGCTTGCGGGCGGCGACCAGCGCGATCGCGGCGCCGGCCTGGTTCTTCACGGCGATCGCGGCGTAGACGGGCAGGCCGGCGAGCATCTCGAAATCGTCCATGCGGCGCTCGCGCTCGGCCTCGGTCGCCGGGCGCTGCGGGACGTCGCCCTCGCCCAGGGCGGCGCGGGCGAGGCCGGGCTCGTCGGCCACGCCGACCATGGCCCACTCGCCGAGCCAGTCGAGCTTGAGGCGGTCCCGGCCGACGACGTCGGAGAGCATGGAGCCGAGCTCGCGGCGGATGTCCGCGTCCTGCCCGATCGCGAGGACCGCGCGGGCGCCGGACGGAATGGGGTCGGCCTCGACGCGGGCGCGGCCGACCTCGCGCATCAGGTCGCGGTAGTCGGAGCCGTCGAGGATCGGCAGGACGCGGACGTCGGCGCTCAGGGCGCCCCCCTGCCCGCTCGTGCCGACGCGGATCGCGACCGGATCGATGTACCGGGACCAGTAGCTCCGGTACGTCTCGGCGAAGCGGCGGTACGCGCTCGCCTCGGCCTCGGTGACGGCGGACGGCTCGGGCAGGTCGATGAGCGGCGTCATCGCCGCGGGGGTGCCCCAGGCGCTGCGCGCGGCCTTGCCAGGCTCCCAGGCGATGGCGCCGCCGCCGGCGTGGGTGAGCTCCTCCTTGCGGAGGAGGCCGGATTTGATCAGGTCGTCCCGGGACGCGGGGCTCTTGCCCGTCAGGAGGCCGTGCAGCAGGGCCGCGAAGCCGGGGGTCTGGAGCTCGGCGAGCGCGATCTGGCGCCGGGCCTCCAGGATCTTCTGGCGCGGGCCGACGACCTCGGAGACGAAGCGGTCGCCGAAGAAGACGAGGATGTCGTCCCGCGGCGCGGCGGCGCCGGCGCGGGCGGCGTCGCGGGTGAGCATGTACTGGAAATCGAGCTCGCCGGAGAGCGCGGGGCGCTTCTTCTGCAGGGCCTCGAGGATCCGCGCGAGCGCGCCGGGGCTGTTGGAGACGAGCTCGATGTCGCCGGCGCCGACGGACGCGCGGTGCTGGCGGATCGCGCCGTCCGGGGAGCGGGCGACGGAGACCTCGGCGCCCTGGATCTTCACCTTGGTGAAGGCGACGCTGCCGTGGGCCGCGCCGTGCGCGGCGAGCGCGGCGGCGACGGCGGCGTCGAAGAGGCCCTTCTTGCCCGGCTTGAGCCGGAAGAGGAAGGTGACGTCGGTCCCCTCGTGGACGTACGGGTCGCTGCCGACCACGGCGAGGTCCTCGACGACCTCGGGCCCGAGGGCGCGGGTGAGCGGGCCGCGGCCGAGGCCGAGCTCGGCCTCGTAGCGGGGGGCCACGTCGCGGCGCTCGCCGCGGCGCTGGAGCACGCTCGCGGCCGGGGTGCCGAGCGTGTCCGTGCGGTCGAGCACGTCGAGCAGCGGGAGCAGGCCCCGGGCGCGGACGAAGTAGAACTCGGCGGGCACGGCCGCGGCGAGCGGCTCGGCCGGCGGCGCGGCGCGCGAGGTCGAAGCGCGCAGCATCTCGGCCCACGGGTGCTCCGCCAGCCCGACGCCCTCGACCCTGGCGAGCGGCACCGAGGGCCTCTGCTGCGTGGAGGCGAGGATCAGCCCGCGATCCGCCTGGAGCGCCTCCTGGATGGAGGTCGCGCCCGTGGTGGTGCCCATGAGCTCCGCCAGGTCGCCCCTGGGCTGCCGTCCTGCGGGCGTCGCGCCGGGGAGGCCGGGCTTGCCGGTCTTCTTCGGTTCGAACCGCTCGCGGACCCTGCGCTGCGCGAAGTGATGAAACGGGCTCGAGCTGCGCGCCGCGAGCTCCTCGGCGAGCGCGTCCGCCCACCGGGCCTCCACTGCGGGATCGCCCGCAGGCGGCCTCACCGCGGCCTCGAGCCGGAACCGGAGGTGGTGGCCGGGCGCGGCGCCGTCGGCGGGCGTGCGGATGTGCCCCTCGAGCGCCTTGCCGGCGGAGGCGCGCGGCCGCCGCACCCAGACGACGAGCGCGCCCTCGGGCCCCGCGCGCCGGTCCACGGACGTCGGGTCCGTGTCCCCGACGAACGCGTAGGGCCCGCCGCCGTCGATCTCGACCTCGATCGCGTCGCGGCGCCAGCGCCAGCGGTCCTCGCTGGCCGGCGCGGGCCGCGGCACCGCGAGCGCGAGCGTCTCCCAGTCGCCGACCTCGGCGCGGGCGAGCACCGAGGCGGCGGCGACCTCGCGGCGCTCGATCGGGGCGATCGGGCCGGTGCGGAGCTCCGGCATGGGCGCGGCCGGTGCGGCCTCGGCGACCGTGGCGGCCGGCGCGGCGCTCGGCGCGGGCCTCACGGTGGCGGCGGGCACGGCCGGCGCCGGCGCGGCCTCGCCGCAGGCGCCGAGGGCGGCGGGGACGAGGAGCAGCGCAGCGGCGGTGAGGACGCGGGATCGACTGGGACGCATCCGCGCACTTTACCGGAGTGCGGAGAATGAGAAGAGAGAAGGAAGGAGAGAGAAATCACAGGGAAGCGGGGAGGACGTGGAGATCAGAGAGAGCAGAAAGATCAGAGAATTCTCTCCCTACCCCGATCTCCCCGCCTCCCTGCCATGAAAATGCCCTCCACCAACCTCTCACCCGGCAG
>CAYQYG010000221.1:0-14225 GCA_964421485.1 uncultured Polyangiaceae bacterium
GGCCGCCGCGCCCGGGAAGGCGGCGGCGCCGGGGTGGCTCGCGAGCCTGCCCGGCGAGGCGATCGGGCGCGTGTTCCTTCACCTGGAGGAGCACGGGGCAGTGACCGAGGAGGAGCTGTGCGTCATGCTGGGCAGCCCCCGCGCGGCGCGGCGCTTCGCGGCGGACTTCGATGAGCTCGCGCAGCGGGTGCCGTTCCGCGCGCGGGTGGAGCAGGCCGGATCGGGCAAGCGATACGTGAAGGAGCAGGAGAGATAAGCGATGAGCATCAGCCGGCGCGATGCGGATCACATCTTCCACGCGCTGCGCTCGGGGATCGTGCCCGAGCGCGGGTTGGAGACGTTCGCCGTGGGGATCGAGCGGCAGCGCGCGGAGATCGGGCGGCTTTTGGACCTGGCCGGCAGCGGGGAGGGGGTGTTCAAGTTCCTGCGGGGCGGCTACGGGTGCGGTAAGACGTTCCTGGCGCGGCTCGCGGTGCTGGACGCAGAGGCGCGGGGCTTCGCGACGAGCTTCGTGGTGGTCTCCGACAACGATCTCCATTTCTATCGATTCGACGAGCTGTACCGGAAGGTGGTGGGCGAGCTGTCGACGAGCGCGTGCCCGCGGGGCGCGCTGGGCGATATCGTCGATCGCTGGATCGCGCGGGTGGAGCGCGCGCTGGTCGGCGCGGGGGCCGACGAGGGCGCGCCCGATTTCGACGGCCGGGTCGAGGCGCGGCTGGCCGAGGAGGTGGTGTCGCTGACCCGCGGGACCGCGCCGGAGGACCTCGGGCGGGTGCTGCGCGCGGTGTTCGCCTGCAAGCAGGCGGGGAGGATCGCGGAGGCCGGGGCGCTCCTGTCGTGGCTGTCGGGGAGCCGCCACGTGGCGCAGGCGGCGAAGAAGGCGGCCGGGATCAAGGGCGAGATCGGCGGCGGGGAGGCGATGGCCTACCTGCGCGGGGTGCTGGAGATCGTGAAGGCCGCGGGCTATCAGGGGCTCGTGGTGGTGATCGACGAGGCCGAGACGATCCTCCGGATGCGGCAGGACGTGCGCGGGAAATCGCTCAATGCGATCCGGCAGATCATCGACGCCGCAAAGGACTACCCCGGGCTGTTCTGGGTGTTCACCGGGACGCCGGAGCTCTACGACACGCGGCGCGGGGTGGCGGGCCTCGAGCCGTTGCACGAGCGGATTCATTACCTGGAGCAGAACGGGCGCGCGAGCCTGCGGCAGGCGCAGCTCAAGCTCGATCCGTTCGAGCCCGCGCGGCTGACCGAGGTGGCGCTCCGGCTGCGGGAGATCTACGGGGCCACGGACCGCGCCCGGATCGAGCAGAGGGTGACGGTGGCCTTCATCCAGCGGCTGGTGGACCAGGCGTCGAGGGGCCTGCGCGCCGAGGTGGGGGTGGTGCCGCGGCAGTTCCTCCGGAGCTTCGTGGAGGTGCTGGATCGGGTGGACGAGGACGCCGGCTTCGATCCGATGCGTGAATATGGATTCGAGCCGAAGGCGCTGAGCCCGGCGGAGGCGCGGATCTCGGCCGGGCAGCCGCCCTTCGATCCGGAGCCCGGCGACGATCAGGGCTACGTGCCCGCGGTGCTGGAGCTCTGAGCTTGGGCACGTTCGCGCGCCTGTCCCCGCGGCTCCGCGAGGCTATCGCCGCGCGCCTCGGCTGGACGGCGCTGCGCCCCGTGCAGGAGCTGGGCGGGGAGGCGATCCTCGACGGGAAGAACGCGGTCTTGATCGCGCCGACGGCGGAAGGCAAGACGGAGGCGGCGGTCTTTCCGGTGCTGTCGGCGCTGATCGATTCGCCGGTCCAGGGGATCGGCGCGGTCTACGTGGCGCCGCTCAAGGCGCTGCTCAACAGCCAGGAGGAGCGGCTCGGGCGCTACGCCGAGATGGCGGGGCTCCGGCGCTTCGTGTGGCACGGCGATACGCGCGACGCGGAGAAGCGCCGGTTCGTCGGCGAGCCTGCGGAGCTCCTGCTGACGACGCCGGAGTCGCTGGAGGTCATGCTGATCTCGCCGCGGGTGCCCGCGGCAGAGCTCTTCGCGGAGCTGCGGTTCGTGATCGTGGACGAGGTGCACGCCCTCGCCGGCACGGACCGGGGCGCGCACCTCGGGAGCGTGATCGAGCGGCTGCAGCGGTTCACGCCGCACGACCTCCAGCGCATCGGGCTCAGCGCGACGGTGGGTGATCCGGCGGTGATCCTGGAATGGCTGTGCGGGGCCTCCCGGCGCGAGGGCGCGGTGGTGGATCCGCCGCGCGCGCCGGCGCGCCGGGAGATCCTGGTGGTGAAGAGCGGTCCGGTCGCGGCGGTCGGGGCCGACGCCGCGCGGATGGCGAGCGGAAAGAAGAGCCTGCTCTTCTGCCAGAGCCGCGCGCTGGCGGAGACGGTGGCGGAGCGGATGCGGGGCCTCGGAATGGAGGTGTTCGTGCACCACAGCGCCGTGTCCCTGGAGGAGCGCCGGATCGCGGAGGAGCGCTTCGCCCGGGGCAAGGACGCCTGCATCGTGTGCACGTCGACGCTCGAGCTGGGGATCGACGTCGGCGACCTCGATCTGGTGCTCCAGGCGAACGCGCCGAGCACGGTGAGCTCGTTCCTGCAGCGGCTGGGTCGCTCGGGCCGCCGGCCGGGGCAGATGGCCAGCATGCGCTTCCTTTGCGAGGACGCGGAGGGGGTGCTGCTGTGCATCGCGCTGCTGGAGCTTTCGCGTGAGCGCTGGGTGGAGCCGGTGCGCCGGGAGGCGCGCTGCTGGCCCGTGCTGGTGCACCAGCTCTTCGCGCTGGCGCTGGAGCACGGGGCGATCCGCGCCGACGCGTGCTGGGAGCTGCTCTCGCGGGTGCCCGATCTGCGCGGGATCGGCCGCGCCGAATTCGACGCGCTGATCGAGCACATGATCCGCGAGGATTACCTGTTCCGCGCCGAGGGCCTGCTCTCGTTCGGAGAGCGGGCCGAGCGGACCTTCGGGCGCCGCAACTTCATGGAGCTCTACGCCGTGTTCAGCACCCCGGTCCTGTACCGGGTGCACACGGCGTCGGGCAAGGAGATCGGGGTCATCGAGCAGGGGTTCGTGGACCGGCTGGTGGAGGAGGCGTCCTCGTTCCTGCTCGGGGGCCGGGCCTGGCTGGTGGAGCGCGTGGCCCACGCCGACAGAGCGGTCCGGGTACGGCCCGCGTCGAGCGGGAGGAAGCCGAGCTGGGGGGCGTTCCTGCCGCAATTGCTGGGATTCGAGGTCTGCCAGCGAATGCGGCGCGCGCTGGTGGAGGCGGTGGACTACCCCTACCTGCACCCGTCGGCGAAGGCCGCGCTCGAGGAGCGGCGCGAGGACCTGGGGCCGCTCTTGCGAGGGGCGGCGCGGCCCGTGCAAATCGAGGCCGGCGCGCCCGGGGCGGCGCGCTGGTGGACCTTCGCCGGGGGTCGGATCAACCACACGCTGAAGTATGCAATCGAGTCGCTGAGCGGGTGGAAGGTGGTGGGCGACAACGTGCTGCTCCGGATCGAGGGCGATGGGGTGACCCGCGGGGCCGTCGATGAGGTGATCGACCGGATGGCCGATGAGCGATTCTGGAGCGACGAGGGGACGTGGCGAGCGATCCTGGCCCGGCTGCCGCCGTACCGTTTGAGCAAGTTCCAGGGGGTGCTGCCGGAGGCGATGGCGGTGGAGCTGGTCGCCGGGCACCTCCTGGACGCGGAGGGTGCGCGGGGGTTCGTTCGTGCTGGATGATCGATTTCCCCGGCGCTCGCGCATTCACGGCGGCGGCTGGCAGCAGAACGTGCTCGGCCCGACGGGCCTGGCTTCCCCGACCGGCACCCCGCCGCTCGGCGCGCAGGCCCCGGGCTCGTTCGTGACCCACGTCGCCGAGATCGAGCCCAGCGTCAGGTTTGGCATCACGTCCACGCAGGTGGCAATGCCACCTGCGACCACGGGTCCCATGCAGTCGGTCCCCTGGTATGCGGAGACGGACGCCATGCACGTGCTCGGCTGCGTCTCGACGCACTCGCACGCCGTGCATGCGCGAGTGTCCTCGGGCTCCTTCTGATACAATGTATATTTCTCGGGGTAGTCGGTCGGGCACTGGGCCTCCCCGTCGAGCAGGTGGAGGATGCACTGCCGGAAGCCGGGGGGCGGCGGCTTCGCGCTCGGGAGGCAGGTCGTCCCCGAGTCGCCGCACACGTTGGGGATCGCCTCGCCCGCGCACGCCAGCGCCGCCGTGGCCCAGGACAGCCCTTCGAACATCGCCGGCACCTCCGCCTGCACCGGCGCGCAGGGGCGGACGGTCGCCGGCGCGATCGATACGGATCCGAGCTTGTCCGGCGGGATGACCCCCGAGGAGAAGCAGTCCCCGCTCCAGCTCGAGGGCGCATCGTAAGGCGTCAGCGTCGCCCCGGGGCCGTCGTTCGGGCATGCATCGAGCGTGCTGGCCGTCACGCCCGAGGGCAGCACGCAGGCGGGCTCGGCGCACTCGCAAGGCGGGCACTCGTGGGAGTCGTTCAGACCGGCGAAGCCCGTGTAGACCGGCCTGGACGCCCGCTCGGGGCACTCCGGCGGCAGGTCCGAGACCGGGCCCATCCAGAGCAGCGCCGGACCGTCGAACCCGAGCGGCGGCAGCGGAACGCATTCGCCGGGGCACGGGTCCGGGCAATCCGCGAAATCCAGGCAATCATGCCCGTATGCGCTCAGGTCCTCCACGCACGCCGGCGCGCAGGCGGCGCACCATAGCAACGCGACCGCTCCCAGGGGCCTCATGAATTCTCCTCTCCGCCTACCAGACCTTCACCAGGGTGACGCCGGCCTGTGTGGCCTCGAGCGTGGGCACCACCTGGATCGGACCCGGGGCGCGCTCCGAGGGCGCCCACCAGTGGGAGCTGAACGTCACGCCGCCGATGACGCCCGCCGCGATCAGGGAGATGATGCCCGAGCCGCTCAGCGCGTCGCGCGTGGAGCCCATCCTCCTGAGCGCCTCGCAATCGGTCGAGGAGCGGCCGCCGCCGCAGGTGCTCACGCCTCCCTGGCCGATCACGCCGTCCGCATGGTCGGCGAGCTTCCCGTCGACCACCGCGGCCGAGATCGTGAGCCCCAGCCCGATCAGCGCCGCCGCGCCGGCGGTCGCATAACCGAAGCGACGCAGGGTGATCGCGGTCTCGTCCTGCACCGGCGCCGCGACGGGCGCGACGGGCGCGATGGGCGCGGTGGGCGCGGCGGGGGGCGCCGGCGCCGGCGGCGCGACCGCCGGCTCCTTCACCTCCGGGAACTCCAGCGAGAAACCCTGCGACTCCCCCTGCAACGCGGTCAGCCTCAAGACGGCGTCGGAATGCCTCGAGAGCCGCGCGCGGGCGGTGTGCTCGCCCGGCTCGAGAAACACCACATAAGTGGGCTTGCCGGAGCCGATCGGCCGGTCGTCGATCAGCACCTCCGCATCGGAGGGCCTCACGGCGATCGTCACGCGAGCCACCTCCTTCGCGGCCCGCGCGTACGCGTCCGTGAGCTTCGCTCGCTTCCACGGCGGGAGCGCGGCCAGGTCCGCCACGCTCATGCGCAGGTGCTCCGCCGCGTCGCGGTGGCTCCCCATCCGGAGCTCGCACAGGCCAAGCTCTCCGGCGATCGCCGCGCGCTCGTTCAGGGCGGCCCCCGACCGGGTCGCCTCCTCGAGCGCCGATCGATAAGGCCCCACCGCGTCGGCGCATCGCCCCGCGTTCCGCGCGGAATCTCCTCGCCGCATGTGCTCCGAGACGGGGGACGCACCGGCGGGTGTCGCCGGCGCAGAATCGGCGAGGGCCGCAGGGTGACTGACCACGACGGCCGCCGCCAGAAGAAGAGGAAGGGTCAGCCGCTTCATGGTCGCGGCAGCCTACTCGGCCTGCCCTGGGGTCCGCAACCTCAGCTTTCCACGACTCGAAGCGCCAGAGCGGGTGTCGAGAGCATTGCTTCCATGACCCATCAATTTCCTTCCGGGGAGCGATTGTTGCTCTGTCTGGCCATTCGTTCAGCGCTCCGACCTGCCGAGCGGCCTGGACATCTCGTGATCGAACTTTTTTTGAGGTGACGGTCGATCTGGCCGGAAATCTGGTCGACGAGATGGCCTATGGAGGACATGAGCGCAGCGTTTGTCCTTCCGGGGACGCTTCACCGGCGCCTTCTGTGGCTGGCGGGGCGGCTCCACGTATCCCCACAGGATGCGTACAATCTGGCGCAGTCGGCGTGCCTCGAGCTGATCGAGTCCGGGGACCTGCGGGAGGAGCCCCCGAAGCTCCCCGACCGGGACGTGGTCGACCGCGTCGCGGCGAACCTGGCTCGCCGGGAGCGGCGCCGGGCTGCGCGCGAGATCCTGATGGACTGGCAGGGCTGGGAAGAGATCGAGGATGAGGCGCCGGATCCGGAGGTGCTGGTGATGATGAAGCAGAAGGCCGAATTCTGGCGCTCCAGGCTCGCCGAGGTGCCCGAGGATTGCCGCGTGGTGTTCGTCGATCACGAGATCCTGGGCCTCTCGTTCCGGGAGATCGCGGCCGCGCGCGGGATCCCCATCAGCACGGCCCAGGACCGGAGCCGGCGCGGTCTCGTGCAGCTCGCCCGCGCCGTGGAGCGCTGGAGGGCCGCGCAGCGCCGGAGCGGTCGCGACGATACGCTCCCGATCTTCCTGCCCGAGGTCTCCACGTCGCAGCGGCTCTTCCGCGCGGCGTGGGCGCCGGCCGTGCGCTTCCCGGCGGCAATGGCCGCGCTCGTCGTCGCCGGGGTCGGATGGGTGAGCACGGAGCGCGGAGGGTCCCGGCTCGAGCCCGAGCCGCCGGCGACGCAGGCCGCCGCGCAGGTCGCCCCGGCTCCCGCGCCGGTGTCGGGCCCGCCCGCGAGCGCAAAGGCCGGATCGGCCGGCGCGCCGGCGCGCGCGGTCCCGAGCGCTCCGCCCTCGAGCCGCGCGCCCGGCGATCCGCTGGAGAGCGAGCTGATGCAGCGCGCGCGCGGGGCGCTGTCGCTGGGGGACGAGCAGGAGGCCCGGCGCTGCCTCGAGGACCACCTCCTGAAATTTCCCGTCGGGCCGAGCTCGGCGGAGCGCGACGCGCTCCTCCGGCGCCTCGCCGATTGATCGCGCAGGCCGCGCAACACGGGCGCGGCCGGGAGCTCACACGTGCGCGAGGATCCTCCGATCGTCGTCCCGATGGGCGAGATCGTCGCCCGGCGACACCTCATTCTATCGACGCTGCGCCGCTGCAAGATCCCGGCGCAGGAGCTGCCCGATCTCGCGCAGGCGGTCTATCTCGGCGCGTTCCTGGCGATGCGCGCCGGGCGATTCCACCAGGGCCCCTTGCCGCTCGAGGAGGCGATCGGGCGCTGGCTCGCGGGGATCTCGTGGCGGACCGCGGCGAGATACCACGAGTCCGCTCAGCGGAGGGAGCGCCCCTCGGGCGTCATGGATATCGAGGGGCCCGATCCAGGAGCGCGGCTCGAGGCGCGCGAGGCGCTCCGCGATCTGTCGGCGCTCGCCGGGAAGCATCGGACCGCCCTGATCGGCGCCGGCCTCGGATTCGAGGCCCACGAGATCGCCGAGGAGATGTCGGTCTCCCGCGCCACCGTGTGCAAATGGCTCCGCCAGGGCCGGGCGGAGCTCGGCCCGCGCTCTCCGGCGCGCGCCCGGCCGGCCCTGGATCCGCGCCCGGTTCTGCGATATGGCTCGCCGCCATGCGCGTCCTCATCGTCCACGCCCACCCGGAGCCCCTCTCGTTCAACGGCGCCATGACCCGCCGCGCCGTCGAGACGCTGGAGGCCGAGGGGCACGCCGTGACCGTCAGCGACCTGTACGCCATGGGCTTCGAGCCCGTGGTGACGCGCGCGGACTTCCTCGAGCGGAAGCGCGAGGACTACTTCCACGTCCAGACCGAGCAGCGCCACGCGCACGAGGGAGGCGGCTTCGCGCCCGATCTCGCGGCGGAGATGGAGAAGCTCGCGGCGGCCGACGCGCTGATCTTCCAGTTCCCGCTCTGGTGGTTCGGGCTGCCGGCCATCCTGAAGGGCTGGGTGGATCGGGTCCTCGCGGTGGGCTTCGCCTATGGCGGCGGCCGCTGGTACTCGAACGGCGCCTTCCGCGGCAAGCGCGCGATGTGCGCCGTGACGACCGGCGGCGGGCCGGCGATGTTCTCGCCCGAGGGGCTGGCCGGCGACGTGATGCAGCTCCTCTACCCGGTGCACCACGGGATGTTCTATTTCGTCGGAATGGACGCGCTGCCGCCCTTCATCGCCTACGGCGCGGCGCGCGTGACGCCCGAGCAGCGGGCGGCGTACCTGGACGCCTACGCCGACCGGCTCCGGGCGCTGTTCACCGCCGAGCCGATCCGGTATCCGCCGCTCGAGGCCTACGACGAGCGGCTCGTGCTGCGGCGCGCGCCCGCCGGCGACGGGGGTTGATCGGCCCGGCGGGGTCCTCCACGAACCCTGGCGCGAGCTATCCCACGTCCTCGGAGAGTCCAGCGGCGCGCCACGCGAGCATGCCGCCCGCGAGCTGGGCGGCCTCGAAGCCGCGGCTCCGCAGCAGCCGGACGGCGGGGATGGACCGGTGGGCGGACAGGCAGATCGCGACCACCGGCCGGGCCGGGTCGAGGCGAAGCGCCGGGAGCCGATCTCCGAGCGCGGTGATCGGCGCGCTCACGGCCCCGCGAATGTGGCCGCGGTGAAACTCGGCCTCGGTCCGGACATCCACGATCTGCGGGGGATGGTCGCCGTCGAGCGCCGCCTGGAGGTCGATCGCGGAGATCTCGGGCACCGAACCGAACGGCACCCACCACGGGAGCGCGGCCGCGATCACGGCCCCCGTGCCCCCGATGCCCCGGCGCCCGCCCGGTGCTCGCTGATCACCTCGATCGCGCCCACGATCGCGTCGTTGAGGGTGGCCGTCATCGGTCGGGATCGCTCCTATTGGACGCCCATGTTCTGCACGGCGAGGTAGCCCCAGTTCCAGTCGTTGTCGCAGGGGGCCGGCTGGAAGGAGCGCAGGTTGTGCAGGTCGAGGTACTGCAGGGTCGGCGTCGACGGCAGCGTCACGGTCGTCACTTCGCCCTGGTGCAGCTCGAATGTCTCGGCCCCGAGCCCGAACAGGAGCGAGTAGGTGTCCACGGGCACCGGCCCACAGCCGTTCGGCTCCCCGGGGCAGCCGAGCTGCTTGCGCTCGACGGTGAACGGCGTGTCGGCGAACGTGTGGATCGAGCCGTCGGCCGCGACCAGCCATATCCGATCGTCCTCGTGGACCGGGTTCGGGTAGCCGTCCCAGCTCGCGACGTTGCGGATCTGGATGGCGTGCTCGCAGCCCCAGGGCCTGGCGAGGTGGACGCTCACCTCGACGAAGCTGCCGACCGGGATGTCGGCGTGCAGCCCGGGCGACGCGAGCGTCAGGTCGTACTGTATCGGCATGCAGTCGGCCGCAGGTGAGCAGGCGTCGAGCGTGAAGGCATTGCCGTCCATCGCGAGCACCTGCGCCGTGAACACGAGATCGCCTTGCTCGGTGGTCTTCTCGTCGCAGCTCCAGATCGCGCCGCTGGGCGTCTGCAGGCGCATGTCGAAAAAGCCGTGGGCCTCGACGCACAGCGGGCCCGCCGTGGTGTTCGAGGTGCCGCCGCCGCCGCCGCCGCCCGTGTTCGGGTCGTCAGGTGCGACTGTGCCATTGCATGCCACGAGCGCGGTCGCCGCGATGCCACCGAGAAGCCCCAGTATTGCCAAGCTGTTCATGTTTTCGCCTCGTCCGTTGTTCGCCGAGCCCAACCGCCGCGGAGCCCACTTGCGGTCGCCGCGGGGTGCAAGCAGGTCAAGCACGCGCCGTGCCGGCGGCGGGAGCTCGGGCCGCCCGGTCATTTCGCGGCTCCAGCGGCGCCTCGCGGCGCATCGAGTCGCCGGCGTGGCTCAGTTCGCGCGAGTGTGTGGCGCATGCTGGCACATCAACCCGAGGGAGGACTATGAAGAGCCCTTCGCGAGCGGCTTTTCCCGCGTGCGCTGGAGCGCATGGGCGATGCCTCGCTGCAGGCTGTTCAGCGTGACGATCCCCTGGAGGTCCACGCTCAGCGAGACGAGCGCCTGCGCGACGTCGGGGCGCACGCCCGTCAGCAGCACCTCGACCCCGAGCAAGCGGGCGGCCCGCGCGGACCGGATCAAAGCCTCGGCGGTGAACGTGTCCACCGCGGGCACCCCGGTCACGTCGAGGATCGCAATGGAAGCCCTCCGGCGCTCGATTCCATCGAGGAGGGTATCCATCACCCGTTGCGCCCGGGCCGCGTCGATCTCGCCGATGAGCGGGAGCACCACCACGTCGTCGCTCACCGGCAGGAGCGGCGTGCTGACCTCCAGCAAGGCCTTCGCCTGGGCGCGGATGAGCAGCTCGGCCTTCTTTTGCGCCGTCGTGTCTCGCAGCGTGCCGATCATGCGCAGCGGCTCGCCATGATCATCGTATTGAGCTTCGCCCTGCGCCTCGACCACGCGCTCCTCGCCCGTGGGCCGCACGATCCGGTACTCGAGGCAATAAGGGGCCCGCTCGCGGATCGCGCCTTGCACGGCCCCGGTGACGGCGTCTCGATCGTCGGGGTGGACGGTGACCAGGAATGCGTCGAACGTGGCGACGAACTCCTGCGGAGTGAGCCCGAAGATGCGGTAGGTCTCGTCCGACCATATCAGCGAGCCGTCGCGGATGTCCCATTCCCAGTTGCCGACGTGGGCGATCCGCTGGGCGGCGGACAGGCTCTGCTCGCTCGCCCGGAGCGACCGGATGAGCTGCTGAACCTCGGAGACGTCGCGCTGCTGGACCAGGGCGCCACGTCCTCCCGCGATGGGGCACGGGGTGATGGTGACGGCGAAGTGGCGTTTTCCCGGAGCGCCGCTCGGGTCGGCGTCGTGCTCGAGATCGGCGTCGAACCGCTCCCGAGCCCCGGAGAGCACCGCGAAGAGCCCCTCGCGGAGGGCCTCGCGCGGCCCCTCCCCGCCAAACGCGGCAAGACCTCCGAGGTGGCTCCATGCGCCGTTCTTGAAGCAGATGTCTCCGGCAGCGTCGAGGACGGCGACCGCATCGGTGATCGATTCGAGAACGGCTTCGGGCAGCGGCATGCGACCACTCTATCGTGGTTTCGTCCCGGGTGTCGAGGACGTCGAGCTCCCGGCGCTTGGAGAAGAAGAGCCATGATGTCCATCCTCGGGCTCGACTCGTGGTCGCGTCCGCTTGTCCGCGCGGGGCCTCGAGCACCTCGGGATCCCCGGCACGGGTCGCGTGGCGGCGGCGCCGCAAGACGCGCCACGTGCGCGCCCGAGAGCCGCCGACATCAGCACGGGTGCCGCTCGGGATCTGCGCGGCGGGCGGGCTCGGGGCGGCGGCGGTGCTGGAGCGGGTGGAATAAGGCCGAAGTGGTCTTTCGGGCCGCCTGCCTGCACCCGCCCGGCTCCGGCGCCCGTGGTCAATGACTTGTTGGCGTATTGATGGGCGTCAAGCTGGTGAAGTCACCAAATTGAGTCTTCACCTCGGCGAGTCCGTGTGAGAGCATCGAGCAATGAGCTCTTGCACTTTTAAGTCGCTGCGCCTCATCACGATGGTGCTCTCCGCGGCCTCGATCGCCGGTTGCGCCGGCGCGCCGGCCGATCTCACCGGTGACCGAGGCGGAGGCGGGGAGGCCTCGCGGGCCGAGCCCACGGCGAAGGATCAGGGCGGGCTCGCGGCGGCTCCGGCCTCGCTGCGCGCGGCGGCGCTGCATGCGGTGCAGCGCGACGCGGGCGACGCCTACCACGCGCGCTTCGAGGGCGGCGCGCTCCGGGCGGCGGCGCCCGGCTTCGAGGCGAGGTTCGACGCGGAGGGCGTGGCGCTGCGGCGCGACGGCGGCGGCGCCGATGACGGCGCGCTCGCGCTCGCGCGCCTCGGCTGCGAGGGCGCGCTCGAGCCGGCGCTCGCGGCCGAGGGCGCCGGGCCGGTCGCCGACGCGAACCGCGTGGCGTACGCGCGCCGCGCGGGCGCGGTGGAGGTCGAGGAGTGGTATCTCACCGGCCCGCACGGCCTGGAGCAGGGCTTCACGGTCGCCGAGGCGCCCGCGTGCGTCGCGGCCGGGGGCGAGATGGTGATCGAGCTCGGGCTCGCCGGGCTCGAGGCCCACCTCGCCCCTGACGGCAAGGCCGCGGCGCTCCGGCGCGAGGGCGAGGAGGCGGGCTACCGGTACGCCGAGCTCTACGCCGAGGACGCCGCGGGCGTGGAGCTGCCGTCGCGGCTCGCGGTCCGCGGCGGCCGCGTCGAGCTCCGCGTCGCCGCGTCGGGCGCGGCGTTCCCGGTGCGGCTCGATCCCCTCGTCGCGCTGCAGCAGGCGAAGCTCGTGGCGGACGACGCGGCAGCGGACGACTACTTCGGCCACTCGGTGGCGATCTCCGGCGACACGGCGCTCGTGGGGTCGTATCTTGCCGACAACGCGGGGGGCGGGAACGCCGGCAGCGTGTATGTCTTCGTCCGCTCCGGCGGCGTGTGGTCGCAGCAGGCGAAGCTCGTGGCGGACGACGCGGCGTCCGGTGACGCGTTCGGCACCTCCGTGGCCCTCTCCGGCGACACGGCGCTCATCGGGGCCTCGCTGGATGACTTCGTGGGCAACGCGGACGCCGGCAGCGCGTACGTCTTCGTCCGCTCGGGCGGGGTGTGGTCGCAGCAGGCCAAGCTCGCGGCGGGCGACGCGAACGACCGGTTCGGCTCCGCGGTGGCGCTCTCCGGCGACACGGCGCTCGTGGGGGCGCCGCGCGACAGCGTGGCGGGCGGCGGCTCGCTCGCTGGCCGCGCGTACGTCTTCGTCCGCTCGGGCACGACGTGGTCCGAGCAGACGAGTCTCAACGCGAGCGACCCGGGGGCGAGCGACTACTTCGGCTCCGAGGTAGCGCTCTCCGGCGACACGGCGCTCGTGGGAGCCTGGTCGGACGACCACGCGGGTGGCGTGGACGCCGGCAGCGCCTACGTCTTCGCCCGCTCGGGCGCGGTGTGGTCGCAGGAGGCGAAGCTCGTGGCCGACGCGGCCGCGGGCGACCACTTCGGCTCCGCGGTAGCGGTCTCCGGCGACACGGCGCTCGTGGGCTCCCCCGCCGCGTCCGGCAGCGGTAGAGCCTACGTCTTCGTCCGCTCGAGCGGAGTGTGGTCGCAGGAGGCGAAGATCCAGGCGGCCGACGGGGGCGACCAGTTCGGTTGCGCGGTAGCGCTCTCGGGCGATACGGCGCTCGTCGGGTCGCAGCTCGACGACATTCAAGGCGTCCCCTTCCTCCTCACGGAGGCCGGCAGCGCCTACGTCTTCGTCCGCTCGGGCGCGGTGTGGTCGGAGCAGGCGAAGCTCGTGGCGGCCGACGCGGGCGCGATCGACCACTTCGGCAACGCGGTGGCGATCTCCGGCGACACGGCGCTCGTGGGGTCGCACTTCGACGACCACGCGGGCGGCATGAGCGCCGGCAGCGCTTACGTCTTCGTCCTGAATCAGGCCAACGGCGACCCATGCTCGAGCGCCGCCGAGTGCGCGAGCGGCTTCTGCGCCGACGGCGTCTGCTGCGACACCGCCTGCGGCGGGGGCGCTCCCGGCGACTGCCACGCCTGCAGCGTCGCCCTCGGCGCGACGGCGGACGGCGCCTGCACGCCCATCACCGGCGCGAGCTGCGACGACGCCGACGCCTGCACCCCGACGGACATCTGCCAGGCGGGCGTCTGCACCGGGACCCCCATCACCTGCGCTCCGCCCGACCAGTGCCACGACCCCGGCACCTGCGATCCGGCGACGGGGCTCTGCTCCGACCCGCCAAAGCTCGACGGCAGCGCCTGCGACGACGCCGACGCCTGCACGCAGACCGACACCTGCGAGGCGGGCGTCTGCGCCGGCGCGAGCCCCGTGGTCTGCGCCGCCAGCGACGAGTGCCATAACGCCGGCATCTGCGATCCCGCGACCGGCGCCTGCTCCGATCCTGCCAAGCCCGACGGCTCGCCGTGCACGCTCGGGACCTGCGAGGGCGGGACGTGCACGGAGTCCGGCACCGGAGGCGCGGGGCGGCGTGGATCCTGGGCATAGGTGGCCGGGAAGCCGCCACCCACACCGAGCGTGTCGATCGGCACGCCGGCGGCGGCGCGCACCTCGGCGGCCAGCGCGATGGCGCGGGTATAGGTCTCCTTCTCCTCCACCTGGCTGCCCACGTGGAAGCACAGGCCGCAGCGCATCCCCACCCCATGGATGCGCTGGAGCAGTTCGGGCGCATGGCCGGGCGCGGCGCCGAACTTGCGGGAGAGCTCA
>CAYQYG010000222.1:0-14199 GCA_964421485.1 uncultured Polyangiaceae bacterium
GCGGTCGCCGGGCCCGCGGCCGCGGCGGGGCACGAACTTGCGGTCGAAGAGCCGCACGCGGCGGACGAGCAGGTCGAGGAGGAAGACGGCGATCGCCGCGTAGATGAAGCGATGCCAGAGCTCCTCGTGGAAGGTCACCTTCTCCCCGGCGGGATCGAAGATCGCCGCGATCGTGGGCGGATCGGTGACGCCGCCGGTCGCGGCCGCGGCCTTGTCGAGCGTCGTGAGGTCGGGCTCGAAGCCCGCGTACTCACGCGGGTACGGGTTCGAGACGTGGCCGTAGCTCACGGCGACCGGCTTCATCGTCCCGTCGCCCGCGTCCCGCAGGTGCTCCGCGCGCAGGAGGAACGAGCCGTACCGATCGAGCGGGAGCGCCAGCTCGTAGCGGCCCGGCGCGGTCTGCCGCATGTCGACGACCCTGGTCTCGCCGCCCGGCTCCGGCCCGATGATGCTGAGCCTCGACGTGAGGTTGTTCTCGAACCGCTCGTCGGCCCCGAAGGCGTCCACCGAGGCGTGGAGCTCCCCGCCCACGATCTCGGACCTCATGTCGAGCTCGCGCCGGTGCTTCTGCCGCATGTGCTCGTGCACGAGCTGGCCCCAGAACTTCTCGAATCCGGGCCAGCGCAGCCACTCGACCGCCCAGCGCGACTTGACGTCGCTCGTCCACGCGAGCGTCCAGCCGATGCCGATCCGCCACCGCGCGAGGATCGGCTCCTGGGTGTCGCTGGTCAGGAGCTCCTGCGCCGGCGGCGGCTTCATCTTCGTCGAGACGTAGCCGTGCAGGTTCGGCGCGGTGCGCACGTCGACGCCGCGGAGGAACGCCGCGTCCCCGACCTGCGTGACGGGGAACCACTCCTCGACCGCCGCGGCGCGCGCGATCATCTCCGTCTCCTTGGTGAAGATGCGCGGCAGGTTGTTGGGGTCGGCGACCGCGTGGTACCGGCCGCCGCCGACGTCGGCGATCATCTTGAGGAGCTGCTCGTCGAGGTCGCCGCCGAGCCCCACCGTGGTGACCGTGATCGACTCGGCGATCATCGCAGAGACGAGGTCGCGGATGCCCCCGGTCGGGGCCTTGCCGTCGGTGAGCAGCACGACGTGCTTCTTGCGCGCCTGCGTGACCGTCATGTCCTGGTAGGCCGCGTCGAGCGCCGAGAAGATCTCCGTGCCGCCGCCCGGCTGGATGCGCGCGATGTCGCCCGTGATCCGCGAGCGGTTGCGCGCCGGCTGCATCTTGACGTAGCGCGTCGGCCCCGAGTCGAACGCGATCACCTCGATGAGGTCGTCCGACGAGAGCACGCCGACCGTCGCCTTGGCCGCGGCCTTCGCCATCTCGAGCGGCAGCCCCGTCATGGAGCCCGAGCGATCGATGACGAGCGCCATCGCCACGCTCGGCATCTCCTTCTTGCGCTCGTTGTCCATGCGGACCGGGAGGATCCGCTCGATCGTGGTCCGGTACCACCCGCCGAGCCCGTAGCCCGACTCGCCGCCGGCGAAGAGGAAGCCGCCGCCGAGGTCGCGCACGTACGACTCGATGAGCTCCTGCGCCTGGAGGCTCATCGCCTCCTTGGGCGTGTCGGAGACGATCACGAAATCGTAGCGCTCGAGCTCCTTCAGCGACCCGGGGAAGCCCGCGGGCGGGCGGACGTCGACGTCGAGCTGCTGCGCGGTGAGCGCGCTCGACAGCGGCCCCGCGTGCTGCGGCGTGCCCTCGACGTAGAGCACCGCAGGGCGGCCGGGCACGTCGATCGTGGTCGCGTAGCGGTTGTTCTCCTTGAACGTGTCCGCGGCGATGTCGGCGAGCTCGAACGCGTAGGTCACCTGCCCGGCCACGCGCACGACGCTCTTGAACACCACGTCGTTGGGCCCTGCCTTGAGGTCGAGGTCCTTCACGCCCTCCAGGCCGTTCAGCGCCTCGCCCTGGTAGAGCCGCGCCTTCGCCCGCGTCGCGCGGCTCGCGTAGAGGTCGGCGTGGATCTCGAAGGTCTCGCCGACCTTGACGCGGTCGGGCAGGCGGAGGTCGCGGACCGCCACCTCGGGCGGCGCGGGGCGCCGGTAGGGGATCGTGAAGAGCCGGACGCCGAGCTCGCGCGCGCGGTTCGCCTCCGCGAGCACGTCGCCGTCGGTCTGCACGCCGTCGGAGAGGAGCACGGCGCGCTTCAGGTGCCCAGGCGGGTAGAGCCCGTACGCGAGCTGCAGCGCCGCCTGGAGGTTCGACCCCGCGCCGAGATCGCCGCGCTCGCCCCCGGGATCGAGGTGCCGGCCGATCGGCGGCGGGCGCTCGGCGGCGTCGGGGGTCCCCTCCGGGTGCTCCGCGAGCCGCGGGCGCCGCGCGAACGTGATCACCTTGATCGCGTCGTCCTTCGGCTTCTCGGCGAACGCCCGCTCGAGCGCCGCGCGCGCGTCCCCCAGCGCGTCGTCGGTGATCGAGTCCGAGACGTCGACGAGGTACACGGTGGCCACCTTCTCGGTCGTGGCCGTGCGCGCGAGCCTCGAGAGGCCGAGCGCGACCAGCGCGACGAAGGTGATCCGGAGCAGCACCGAGAGCACCCGCTGCGGCCACGGGAGATCGGCGAGCGACGACGCGAGCACGCCCACGAACCACGGCGCGAGCAGGACCGCGCCGAGCATCTTCGGGTTGAGCAGCTCGTATTTGACCCCGCCGCGCACCCACGTGAGCGTCGGATCGGGGTGGAGCAGGACGTACCGGCGGTACGCCCAGAAGAGGAGCCCCGCGAGCGCCGCGCAGCTCAGGGCCCACGCGATCCGCCGGAACCGCCGGCTGCTGAGCAGGCTCACACCGTCACCCTCCTGTGGTACGTCAGCCACTCGATCGCGGTCACGAGCAGCACCGCCGCGAGCAGGTAGACCCAGAGCTCGCGCCGGACGCCGATCTTGAACTCGCCGACCGCGCCCGCGGGGCGCCCGTCGACCGCGAGCTCCTGCCTCGGCGCGATCGCGCTCTCGTCCGGCGCCGAGAGGTTCGCGGCGAACATGCTGTTCTCCTCGGATCCCTCGGGCCCGACGCTGATCGTGTAGAAGCCCGCCTGCTGCCCGAGGAAGACGGCGCGGCCGTCCTTGATCGGCACGGTCACCTTCGACCCGTCGGGCTGCGTGAGCGCGGCGGTCTCGGCCGCGGACGACGCGGGGATGTGCCAGACCGAGCCCGTGCGGAAGGACGAGATGTAGCTCGTGTCCTCCTCGACGAAGTCGTTGATCGCGTTGAGCAGGAAGAGCGGCCACGCGATCCGGAGCGGGAAGTCGCTCTCCCGGACGTCGAACCCCAGCGCGACGAACTTCACCCCCGCGCGGCGGCCCTGGATGAGCAGCGGCCCCTTGTAGCTGCTCCCGACGACCTTGTCCTCCTTGTCGCCCTTGAGCACGCGCGCGCGCGCGATGTTGACGTCGCTGAGCGACGTGTAGCGCAGGAGCGGGTGCTTCGCGTCGAGCTCGTCGAACCCGAGGCGGTAGCTGGGATCGTCGTCCTCGATCTCCTTGCTCACCTCGAACGGGACGTTGCCCCCGGTCGGGTTGAGGTAGAGCAGGCTGCCGCTCCCCGTCGCGACGTTGGGCGTCACGCCGTCGAAGATGGTCACGTCGAACGTGCCCTTGGCGGGGTACCGGCCGGGGTCGACGATCGTGACGTCGAGGTACTCGTCGAGCAGGAGCGCGGCCTCGAGGAACATGTTGCCGGCCGTCACGACCTGGATCCGCGCGCGCCGCCGCTCGGGCAGGAGCGCGTAGGCGTGGTCGTCGGCGGGCAGGTCGTCCGGCGTGCCGTCCGCGAGCGTGAGCTTCGCTTCGAGCGTCTTCGAGGCGCCGGAGAGGTTCGGGTAGAAGCGCGGCAGCCGCTCCTTGGGCTGGAGGCGGAGGCGCGTGAGGTCGGTGAGCTGGCCATCGCCGAGCAGCGAGAGCTCGAGGTCGAGCGGCTCCTCGCTGGTGTTCGTGACCTCGAGCATCACCTCGTAGCGGCTCTTGTCGAGCGGGTACCGCCGCACCGAGAAGCCGGTGATCGCCGCGTTGCGCGCGCGCTGCCCGACGGGCACGTAGGAGAGCTTGGCGCCGCCGAGGCGCACGGGCCCCGCGGCGTCCGACGCCTCGCCGAGCGCGCCGTCGCTGACCACGATGATCTCCGGCGAGGGCAGCCCGCTCAGCGTGTCGGTCGCGAAGCGGAGGGCCCGCGGGAAGTCGGCCGTCGCGTCGGTCCCCTTCACCGCGGCGACCGCCGCCTCGAGCTCCGCGACCTCGCCGGTGAGCGTCGACAGGGGCGTGATCGCCGCGTCCATCTGGGCGATCAGCATCCGGTCGCTCCCGGAGAGCCCGCGGACCATCTTGCGCACCTCCTCCCTGGCCGCGTCGAGCCGCGAGGGCGCGACGTCGATCGCCTTCATGCTCGCGCTCGCGTCGATGAGCACGACGATGTTCCGCCCCTCGACGAGGTTCGCCGCGGTGCGCGGGTCGCCGAGCGCGAGCAGGAGCAGCGCGAGCAGGGCGAGCTGGAGCAGGAGGGAGAGCAGCCGCTTGAGCTGCGAGAAGAGGCTCGTCGCCTCCTTGTCGCGGAGGATGCGCTCCCAGATCTTCGAGAACGGGACCGCGACGGGCCGGCGGCGGAGCTTCAGGATGTAGAAGACCACGACCAGCGCGCCGGCCAGGGCGCCGATCTGGATCAAGGTCGCGAGCGGGACGCCGGTGAAGTGCATGGCCGCTACCGGAGGAAGCCGCCCCGGCGGAAGACGCGCAGGATCAGCTCGTCGAACGGGATGGAGACGTCGGCCCGGAAGTAGCTCACCTGCCGCGCCGTGCAGAACCTGCGGACCTCCTCGAGGTACTCCTCGTAGGCCTGCCCGTAGCGCTCGAGCACCTTCGCGGTCACGGTCACCTCGCGCTCCTCGCCGGTCTCGCAGTCGTACACGCGCACGTCGCCCTTGAGGTCCGGCCGCGCCTCGACCGGGTCGACGACGTGCAGCACGAAGGGCTCGAAGCGGTTGTACCGGAGCACGTTGATGCCCCGCTCGAACCCCGCCGGGTCGTAGAGATCGCTCACCAGCACGGCGAGGCCGCGCCGCTTGTGCTGCGCGACGAAGGTCTTCATCGCCTCCCCGAGGTCGGTCGCGCCGTCCGCGCGCACGCCCTTCAGGAACCGGAAGATGCGGAAGATCCGGGCCTTGCCGCGGGTCGACTGCATCCGCCCGCTGATCTCGTCGGTCGCGGTCACGATCGCGATGCGATCGAGGTTCGCGAGGCCGACGTAGGCGAGCGCCGCGCAGAGGCGCTTCGCGTGCCGGAGCTTCTCGCCGTCGCCGAAGGCCATCGACGAGGAGGTGTCGAGGATGAAGTAGATCGACAGGTCCTCCTCCTCCTCGTAGAGGCGGATGAGGAGCCGGTCGAAGCGCTGGTACGCGGCCCAGTCGAGGTAGCGGAAGTCGTCGCCCGGCGCGTAGTCCCGGTGATCCGCGAACTCGACGCCGGAGCCGGTCTTCTTGGTCCGGCGCTCCGCGCGCATCGCCCCCGAGAAGACCCGGCGGCTCACCATCGCGAGGTAGTCGAGCTTGCGCTGGAACTCGTCGTCGAAGAGGTCCTCGTCGACGTCGGCCGTCGCGAAGCGCCGCGAGAGCGGCGAGGTCGCCCGCTTGAACACGTCGAGGAGGCCCATCTCAAAAGCCCCGGGCGCCCGTCACTTGCTCTCGGGCAGGTGCTTGAGGATCTCCTTCAGGACGTCGTCGGTCCTGACGCCCTCGGCCTCGCCCTCGAAGTTGAGCAGGACGCGGTGGCGGAGCGCCGGCAGCGCAGAGGCCCGCACGTCGTCGACCGAGGGCGCGAAGCGGCCCTCGAAGAGCGCACGGATCTTCGCCGCGAGCAGGAGCGCCTGCGCCCCGCGCGGGGACGCGCCGAACTTGATGAACCGCTTCACCTTGTCGAGGCTCTCGGCCTCCGTCGGGTGCGTCGCCTGGAGCAGCCGGACGGCGTAGTCCTGCACGTGCTTCGAGACCGGCACGGACCGGACGAGCTGCTGCATCTCCAGGATCCGCGCGCGGTTCAGCACCGGCCGCGCCGCCGGCGCGTCCGTGCCCGTGGTCCGCTCGAGGATCGCGTTGAGCTCGTCGCGCCCCGGGAAGGCCACGTGCAGCTTGAAGAAGAAGCGATCGAGCTGCGCCTCGGGGAGCGGGTAGGTCCCCTCGCTCTCGAGCGGGTTCTGCGTGGCGAGCACGAAGAACGGCTCCTCGAGCGTGTAGCTCTGGCGCGAGACGGTGACCCGGTGCTCCTGCATCGCCTCGAGCAGCGCGCTCTGCGTCTTCGGCGTCGCGCGGTTGATCTCGTCGGCGAGCACGATGTTGGCGAAGATCGGGCCCTTGCGGAACGAGAAGGACCGCTGCCCGCCCGCGCTCTCGTCGATGACCGTGGTGCCGATGATGTCCGCGGGCATCATGTCGGGGGTGAACTGGATGCGCGAGAACTGGAGCTCCAGCGCCTCGGCCATCGTACGGACGAGCATCGTCTTGCCGAGGCCCGGCACGCCCTCGAGCAGCGCGTGCGAGCCCGCGAGCATGCACGTCAGCACCCCGTCGACCACCTCGCGGTTGCCGACGATCACCTTCCCGACCTCCTCGCGCAGCTCGCCGATGCTCCTCGTGAACTCCGCCACGTCGGCGCGGGCTGCTTCCTTCGTCTTCTCGGCCATGATGTCCTGCTTCGGGCCCGCGGGCGCGGGCCGCCTCTCTGGCGCGATCGCGGTCGGGCGCGGAGCCCGCGCCGCTAGTCGCGCGGCCTGATGAGCTGGAAGTAACGGTTCACGTAGAACCGGTACCCGTCGGGGATCTGGTCCTTGTTGATCTGCTGCTCCGCGACGGTGTGGTACTGCGTGAAGACCTTCTTGTAGCCGGTGCCCTTGAAGCCCCGCTCGGCGGCGCTGAGGATCACCTCGCTGTTGGAGGGGCCCTCCTGCGTGTCCACGGCCTGCGCCTGCACGTCCTGGGTCCCCATCTTCGGGTCGGTGCGCTGCTTGCCGGCGACGTCGCCGCCGCGGCCGGAGCCGATGCCGTTGCCGCCGGGCTGGCTGCCGTCGCCGCCGTTGCCCTGCTGGCCCTGCCCCTGACCGTCCTGCCCCTGGCCCTGCCCCTGCCCCTGGCCGCCCGGCATCAGGATCTTCTTCCCGCCCGGCCCGATGACCCACGTCTGGCCCTGCCCAGGCCGGCTCCCCTGCCCCTGACCGCTCTGGCCCTCCTGACCCTCCTGGCCCTCCTGGCCCTCCTGACCCTCCTGGTCCTGGCCCTGCTGCCCCTGGCCTTGACCCTGCTGGCCCTGGCCGCCGCGGGCCCGCTTGCCGAAGCGGAGGAGCCGGGCCATGCGCTGCTTGCCGCCCTGGCCCTGCTGCCGGAGGAGCTCGCGCAGCTCTTCGAGCCGCTGGCGGAGCTCCTCTTTCTCCTTCTCGGACATCTCCTGCTCCTGCATGCGGTTGATGTCCTCCGCGGCCTGCTCGAGGTCGTCGGCCGACATGCCGAGGTCGCGCATGAGATCCTCGGCGGCCTTGGCGAGCTCGCGATCCAGGCGATCGAGCTGCCGGCCCGTGCGCTCCTTCTGCTCGGCCTCGCGATCGAGCCGCTCGAGCTCCCGCTCCTTTTTCTTGAGGAGCCGCTCCTCCTGGGCCTTCTGCGGGCCGTTCTCGCTGGCCTTCTGCTTCTGCTTGAGGAGCTGCTCGCGGGCCTCCGCGCGCTTCTCGTTGATCGCGGCGAGCGCGTCCTTCCGGCGCGCGGCGGCCTTGCTGAGCGCGTCGCGGAGGCGCTCCAGCTCGGCCTTGTCGACCTTCTTCTTCTTGTCGCGGAGCCGCTCGGCGAGCTCCTTCAGATCCTTCTTCGCCTTCTCGAGATCCTTCTTCTCGAGGGACTCGCCCGCGCTCTTCGCGAGCTCGCTCCGCTTGAGATCGAGCCCGGTCTCCTTGAGCTCCTCCTCGAGGGCCTTGAGGTCGGCCTCGGCGCCCTTCAGGAGCTCGCGCTCGAGCGCCTCCATCCGGCGGAACGCCTCGGTGCGATCCAGCCGCTTGTTCGCGATGTCCTCGATGAGCTGGTTGAAGCGATCGACGGCCGCCTTCATCTCGGGGCTCTGGTCCTGCCGCTCGAGCGCCTTGGCCGCCTCCTTGAAGAGCTCGAGGTCGTCGGGGGACATCATCAGCGCGTCGATGGTCTTCGCGACGGGCGCCTCCTTGCGGGGGACGCGCACCTCGAGGAGCGCCACGGCCACCACGCCGAGCGCGACGACGAGCGAGACCCAGAGGTCCCCGGGCGCCTGGAGGGGCGCGGCCCTGCGCGGCCGGAGCTCCCCGGCGCGCTCGCACGCGTCGTCGATCGCGACCTCCATCAGCGCCGATCGCTCGGCCGGGGGCAGCGCCGCGAAGGCCAGGGCGTTGGTCAGCCGATCATGCAGCTCGTGGTGGCGATCCAGCGCGATCGCGCCCGCGCGCGGCGGGAGCCGGCGCAGCATCGCGGCGATCACGGCGAGGAGCACCAGGGCGCCCGCGCCGGCGAGGACCTGCCGGGCGCGGGGCTCGGAGAGGTGCTCCGGCGCCACCTTGTGGACCGCGAGCGTGCCCGCGGCGACGGCGAGGGCGATCGTGAGGGCGGTGGGGAGCACGCGGAGCGCGCGACGGAGGCGCAGCCTCAGCTCGACGGCGCCCACGGCCCGGCGGATGTGACCCAGGTGCTTGCTGCGGGGATCGCTCACGATGCTCGACCATCCGGGGTTCGGGGCGGAGGGCACGCCGCCGGGAGCGCGACGTGGCCCCGAGTGTTGAACAGAGCTCGGGGCAGAGGGCGCGCCGCAGAGGGAGCGCGACCTGCGGGGACACCCTCGAGGTGGAAACGGCGCGACATTGTACCTGCTGACGGGGCGGGCGCTCGAAAGTTCCTGGGAGGAGAACGGCCCGCGCGCAAGGACCTTACGCGCAGAAAACCCGGACAATTCCCACGAGGAGGAGGGCTCGCCATCACGCGCGACGCCCTCGACGAGCGCCGGCGCGCGCGCGCGCCGGCTCACGGGAAAGCCCGGCAGACACGTGCAATGGCCCGCGTCCGTTCGACACGCGCGCACGCGCCGCCATGGCATCGCGCGGTTCGATGCGGTGGTGCGCTCGCTATGCGCTGGGCGCGGAGCTCGCCTGCGTCGCGCCCCTCTTCACGGCCGGCCTCTTGGCGGCCTTCGTCGCCTTCGCCGCGGCCTTCTTCGCGGCCGTCTTGCTCGCGGCCGTCTTGCTCGCGGCCGGCTTGCTCGCGGCCTTCGCCGGCTTCTTCGCGGCCGGCTTCTTCGCCGACGGCTTCTTCGCGGCCTTCGCCGTGGCCTTCTTCGCGGCCGGCTTCTTCGCGGCCGGCTTCTTCGCCGTGGCCTTCTTCGCGGCCGGCTTCTTCGCAGCCTTCGCCGCCTTCGCCGCGGCCTTCTTCGCCGCCGGCTTCCTTGCCGGGGCCTTCTGCTTCGGCGCCGCGTGCCGTACCTCATCCGCGCCGTCGGCCTCCGCGCCCGGCCCCGGCGGCTCCTTGCCGTAGCGCCGCAGCGTCTCGCGGATGCGCTCATCGAGATCGACGAAGTTGAACGGCTTGTTGAGCCAGGCGTCCGCGGCGAACAGCGGCGACGTCATCTCGTTCAAGTTCTCCCCGATGCCGGTGAGCATGATGACGCCGGTCGACGAGAACGGGCGGCCGTCCAGCGTGTCGGACTTGAGGCGCTTGCACACCTCCCAGCCGCTCATGCCGGGCATCATCACGTCGAGGATGACCAGGTCCGGCACGTCCTGCTGCGCGAGCTCCCACGCGGTGTCGCCCTCGGAGGCCTCGATCACCGAGAAGCCCATGTTCCTCAGGTGGCGCGCCACGAGGCTGAGCATCGCGGGCTCATCCTCTGCCACCAGCGCTCGAAGCGGCGTCGTGCTCGCGGATGCCATCGTGATGCGGATGAGAGTACGGGCCGGCGGATCGGTCAAGAGGGGAAGACCCGCGAAACGGCCTCCCTCGGCCGTGGGCGGCGCCTCGGGCGCGGGATGCCTGTCCCGCGGGCCCGCGGCGAGGTTAAGCTCCCGCGCCATGAGCGAGATGGTCGCGGTCAGCGGTGCGGCGGGCTTCATCGGATCGGCGGTCGTGCGAAAGCTCCTGGAAGGCGGCCGCTCCGTGCGGGCGCTGGTCGAGCCCGGCGCGGGGATGCAAAATCTGGACGGTTTGCCCGCAGACCGGATCGAGCGCGTCCCGGTCGATGTCTGCGACTACGTCGGCATGGCGCGGGCGCTCGACGGCTGCTCGGCCTTCTATCACCTGGCGGCCATCTACAAGGTGTGGATGCCCGATCCGCGCCCGATCTACCGCGTGAACATCGAGGGGACGACGACGGCGCTGCTCGCGGCGCGGGCCGCGCGGGTGCCTCGGATCGTGTACACGTCGTCGATCGCGGCCGTCGGGCTGCGCGGCAGCGGCGAGCCGAGCGACGAGTCGGACGAGTGGAACCTCCACGGGATCGCGAACGAGTACATCCTCACGAAGCACCTCTCCGAGCGCATCGCGGTCCGGTTCGCCGAGGACGGGCTGCCCGTCGTGATCGTGAACCCGGGGTTCCCGTTCGGGCCGCGCGACCTCGGCCCGACGCCGACGGGCCGCTTCGTGCTCTCGCTCCTCCGGGGCGAGGTGCCGGCCGTCGGCGAGGGTGGCTTCTGCGCGATCGACGTCGACGACGTCGCCGCCGGCCACATCGCGGCCGAGGCCCGCGGGCGCGTCGGCGAGCGCTACATCCTCGCCAACCACAACGTCACGTTCCGCGACTTCGCCGCGCTCGTCTGCGAGATCGCGAGCGTCCGCGGCCCCAGGCTCTCGGTCCCGCGCTGGCTCGGGCAGGGCGTCGCGCTCGGCATGGAGCTCTGGGCCGACCGGATCAGCGGCAAGGAGCCGACGGCCACGTACAAGGGCATCCGGTACCTGCAGGAGCGCGCGTTCTTCGACGCCTCGAAGGCGCGCCGCGAGCTCGGCCTGCCCTGCACCCCGCTGCGCGACTCGATCGCGCGCTCGATCGACTGGTTCCGGTCGGAGGGGAGGGTCTGAGCTTCACGCCGCGAGGGCGAGCTCGATCTTCCCGGCCTGCCCCGCCGCGTAGAAGCGGCGCAGCGCGGCCAGCATCTCGGCGAAGCGGCCCCGGCGCGCCAGCGCGGCGTCGAGCCGGCCGACGAAGCGCGCGGCGAGCCCGTTCGCGATCCGGTAGCGATCGCCGATCTCCGTGCCCTCCGGGTGGAGGAAGGTGACCCGCTCGAAGAGGCGCGCGCGGATCTCGGCCGCGCGATCCGGCTCGAAGCGCCCCGCGGCGCGGCGGGCGTGCAGATCGCCGTGCGCCAGCAGCACGTATTTGTCGACCTCGGCCTGGAGCTCCAGCTCGAGCTGCGTCGCCGGCAGCTCCCGGCGGGCCCGCTCCGCCACGTAGACGAAGTGGCTGACGCCCTCGACGATCTGGCAGACCTCGTCGAAGCTCGGCGACCGCCCGCCCGCGAGCGCCTCGCGGGGCAGGTGCAGGGTCACCTCGAGGGCGCCCTCGGCGTCCCGGATGAGCAGCGCCTCGCGCGCGGGCCCGTCCACCGCCTGGATGAAGTCGTCGACCGCCGGCGCGGCCTCGATGCCGTAAGTGCGGGCGAGCCGCTCCTGGATGCGCGCCGGGATCGTCCGCCGCCGCGCGGTCAATTCAGCCCGCCCGACCCCCGGACGGGGATCAGCCCCCTCGCGCCGAGCTCGTCGGCGAGCCGCGCGGAGCCGGTCCGGAGCCAGCGCTCGTAGAGCTTGAGCACGGATCGCTCGTCGCGCGCGCCGGACGCGAGCGTCCCGTCGGCCACGTCGTTCAGCACCTCGGCGAAGCGCTCGAACTTGTCGGCGAGCTCGCCGAGCACGTCGGGCCCCTGGCCGAGCGCGCTCGCGCGCCGGCGCAGCATCGCCGCCGCGTGCCGGTACGCGGTCGAGCCGACCCCCACCACATAGCCGCGATCGATGCCCTTCAGCTCGATATGGCCGCCGAAGAAGCCGACCGCGTAGAGCACGCCGTCACCGAGCACGCGCAGGCGCCGGAACCGCTCCGCCCCGGAGGCCTCCAGCGCGTCGCGGAGGAGAAAGGCCAGCGGCTGGTGAAACGTGGACCCCGCCTGCTCATCCGGGTGAGCGAACTCACAAAGCAGGTCCACCAGGTAGCTGCACGCCGCCTCGGTCGCCTCGACGTGGCGCACGCGCAGCGCCTCGCCCACGACCTCCTGGAAATAGACGGTCATGCTCGGAGAGAGGGTGATCGTCTGGGACACTGGGCACCTCACCGCTTCGAGAAATTCCCGCGGGGGGAGGCCGCGCTGCGCGCGTTCTCCGCCCCCATGCGCTGAATTTACTGCGGAGCCCCGGGCGGGCCCAGCTCCCCACCTCGATCTTTCCCTTTGATCTCAGGCGCTTATAGCCACCTCACCCGCTGGCTGCCACGACCGTAAATTCCGGGCGCGGCCCCGCTTGACAGGTCGCTCGGGCAGACTATCTTCCGCGCCGTCCGGTAGCACTCGCCTCGGCAGAGTGCTAACAAAGTGACCAAAACGTAATCAGTACGGGGGTTTCCAGCCGTGCGCCAGGCCGCGCATGAAGATGCGGGCGCCGCAGGTGGAGCTCCGAATGGTGTCGGGACGCGACGTCCCTGGAGGATTCGACCGATGAAGATCCGACCGCTGCAGGACCGCGTGATCGTCAAGCGCGTGAAGGAAGAGGAGAAGACGAAGGGGGGTCTCTACATCCCTGACACGGCGAAGGAGAAGCCCATCGAGGGGACCGTCATCGCCGTCGGCAACGGCAAGGTCGCCGAGGACGGGACGGTGCGGAAGCTCGACGTCAAGGCGGGGGACCGCGTCCTCTTCGGCAAGTACTCGGGCACCGAGGTCAAGATCGAGGGCGAGGAGCACCTCATCCTGCGCGAGGACGACATCCTCGGCGTGCTCGAGAGCTGACGCGGGCGATAACAGGAATTCAAAGAGGAGAGAGGCACCACCATGGCAGCCAAGGAAATTGTCTACAACGAGTCCGCCCGCAGCATGATCCTCGCGGGTGTCAACGCCCTCGCCGACGCGGTGAAGGTCACCCTCGGCCCGAAGGGGCGCAACGTCGTCATCGAGAAGAGCTTCGGCTCGCCGACGGTCACCAAGGACGGCGTGACCGTCGCCAAGGAGATCGAGCTCGAGAACCGCTTCGAGAACATGGGCGCGCAGATGGTCCGCGAGGTCGCCTCGAAGACCAGCGACGTCGCCGGCGACGGCACGACCACCGCGACCGTGCTCGCCCAGGCCGTGTACCGCGAGGGCTCCAAGCTCGTCGCCGCCGGGCACAACCCGATGGAGATCAAGCGCGGCATCGACAAGGCCGTCGAGGCGATCGTCGATCACCTCAAGTCCTCGGCGAAGCAGACCAAGGACGCGAAGGAGATCGCGCAGGTCGGCACGATCAGCGCGAACGGCGACCAGACCATCGGCAAGCTCCTCGCGGACGCGATGGAGAAGGTCGGCAAGGAGGGCGTGATCACGGTCGAGGAGGCGAAGAGCGCCGAGACGACGCTCGACGTGGTCGAGGGCATGCAGTTCGACCGCGGCTACCTCTCGCCGTACTTCGTGACCGATCCCGAGGCCATGAAGTGCACGATGGAGGACTGCTACCTCCTCATCTCGGAGAAGAAGATCTCCAACATGAAGGACCTCCTCCCGGTCCTCGAGGCGATCGCGAAGAGCCAGAAGCAGCTCCTCATCATCGCCGAGGACGTCGAGGGCGAGGCGCTCGCGACGCTCGTCGTGAACAAGCTCCGCGGCACGCTGCACTGCGCGGCCGTGAAGGCGCCGGGCTTCGGTGATCGCCGCAAGGAGATGCTGAAGGACATCGCCATCCTGACGGACGGCCAGGTGATCGCGGAGGAGCTCGGGCTCAAGCTCGAGAACGTGACGATCAGCGATCTCGGCCGCGCCAAGACCGTCATCATCGACAAGGACAACACGACGATCGTCGGCGGCCAGGGCAAGAAGGACAAGATCAAGGCCCGCCAGCAGGAGATCCGGGCGCAGATCGAGAACACGACCAGCGACTACGATCGCGAGAAGCTCCAGGAGCGCCTCGCGAAGCTCGTCGGCGGCGTGGCGGTGATCAAGGTCGGCGCCGCGACCGAGACCGAGATGAAGGAGAAGAAGGC
>CAYQYG010000223.1:0-14137 GCA_964421485.1 uncultured Polyangiaceae bacterium
CCCCACCGCCGCGCCCTCCGCCCCCTCCGCGCCCGTCCTCCGCCCCGACCCCCCGCGCGGTGGCGGATGAGCTTCCCGGACGAGCCCTCGGAGGAGCACAAGCTCTCGCCCGGCGCGCGCTTCGCCGAGCGGTACACCGTCGAGTCCAGGCTCGGCGAGGGCGCCTCGGGCACCGTCTACCTCGCGCGCCGCGAGCCGGGCGACGAGCGCGTCGCCCTCAAGGTCATCCACCGCCACCTCTGCGGCAAGCGCCAGATCTACAAGCGCTTCCACCGCGAGGCCGCGATCCTCGGCCGGCTCGAGGGCGATCACGTCGTCAAGCTCCTGGAGCTCGTCGAGCACGAGGGCCTGCTCGCGCTCGCGCTCGAGTACGTCGACGGCACATCGCTCGAGGCCATGCTCGCCGGGGCCGCCCCGCTCGGCCCGGACCTCGCGGTCCACATCGCCATCGAGGTCTGCGCCGCGCTCGAGGCCGCGCACGCCGCCGGCGTCATCCACCGCGACCTCAAGCCCGCCAACGTGCTCATCGAGCGCGAGGCCCCGCCCGGCTCCCGCCGCGCCGGCGCCCCCGCCCTCCCCGGCCGCGTCCGCGTCGTCGATTTCGGCCTCGCCAAGGTCGTCCAGGGCGATCAGATGACGACCAGCCTCACCGAGCAGGACATGATCTTCGGCACGCCCGAGTACATGGCCCCCGAGCAGGTCCGCGGCGACGAGCAGGTCGACGCCCGCTGCGACGTCTACGCGCTCGGCTGCATGCTCTACGAGATGGCCGTCGGCAAGCCCCCCTTCCAGCGCCGCACCGCGATGGGGGTCATGACCGCGCACCTCACCGAGGAGCCCGCCCCGCCCCGCGCCGCGCGCCCCGGCGGCGCCATCTCCGCCGGCCTCGAGGCCGTGATCCTCCGCGCCCTCGCGAAGCGCCCCGAGGACCGCCACGCGAGCGCCCGCGCCCTCGCCGACGCGCTCGACGCCTGCCTCACCCAGTCGCAGGTCATCACCCCCGCCCGCGGCCCCGCCTTGCCGGCCGAGGCCGCCATCTCGACCACGGACCTGCAGCTCAGCCGCAGCGCGCTCGAGCACTCGCCGACCATCCCGAGCGAGGCCCCCTCCGACCCCCCCGACGAGCCGCGCCCCGCCCTCGCCTCACCCCAGGCCTCGGCCTCCGGCGTTCGGGACATCGGCCTCGCCAGGACGCTCCCCGTGAGCGCCGGCGCCCGCCGGACCGCGACCACCACGACGCCCCCGACGCTCCCCTCGCCGAAGGATCCCCCCGGCGCCGGCCGGATGCGGCGCGCCCCCACCCCGGTCTCCGGGCCTCCGCCCGCGCGCTGGAGCGATCGCTGGCTCTGGATCGTCGTGGCCATCGTGTTCGCCGCGATCGGCGTGGCCATCGGCACGCTGTTCGGGACGCGCTGAGCCCCCTCGATCGCGCCTACGCCGTGGCGGATCTCACGCATTTCGTGGATAATCGCGTCCCACCATGTCCGGCTCGACCGATCGCTTCGCTTCCCGTCGCTCCTCGCTCGCCCGCCGCGCCGGGCCGCTCGCGCTCTCCGGCGCGGCGCTCGCGCTCGCGCTGCTCGGCGCCCGTCCTGCCGCGGCCTACGACGTGCTGGCCGAGGCCTGCGAGGACGAGCCGCTCTACTGCCAGCGGGGCCAGCTCCACTTCGAGCGCGTCGACGCGCTCCCGATCGAGTTCAATTTCGACACCGGCTGGGTCCCGCAGAGCTCCCCGCTCCAGGTCCACCTCTGGGCCGGCGTCTTCGCGAACACGCGCGTCGCGCTCGCCGGCGGCCTCGTCACCGCCTGGCCCGACGCCTTCGCCCTCACGACCCCCGGCGACGTCGACGGCGGCGCCTTCAGCTACCACTACGGCCTCGACGTCGGCGCCCAGGCGATGATCAACATCGACGTCGCCGGCCAGACCTACACCTGGACCGGCGACATCCCGTACGTCCCGCAGATCGATTTCCAGGTGGAGTCCGAGGAGCAGTTCGACGCCTGGGCCTGGAAGCCCGGCGTCACGATGTCGAGCACGACCGATCAGGTCACGCTCGCGCAGGTCTCGATCGGCGACATCGTCGGCGGCTCGATCCCCGGCATCGACGGCGGCTTCGAGCTCGACGTCGCGATGGAGGTGGAGGCCCGCTACGAGACGCACCGCCTGGTGGTCGCCACCGTCGACGGCGCCCCCGCGGCCGGCGGCGACATCACCTCCGACAACGACCAGACGTCGACCGAGTACCCCGGCGGCCCCTCGATCGAGCTCGACGTGCACCCCGAGGGCTCGGTCAAGTACGACGGCACGCTGCACCTCATCCCGGCCTTCTACGTCGACCTGCTCGGCCAGAGCTGGTCGATCCCGATCGCCGACATCCCGATCGGCTTCCCGATCACCGAGACCGAGTGGGTCTTCGACAAGAAGCGCGTGCACGTCCCCCTGCCCGATCTGGTCCTCCCCGAGACCGAGATCGATTTCGGCCCGGTGGAGGTCGGCCAGAAGAACCTCGAGACCTACGCTATCTTCAACGCTGGCGAGGCCCTGCTCGGCGTGGCCGCCGTCGCCGAGGACCCGGAGAATTTCGAGGTCTTCGATCCGACGCTCGACGTCGATCCCGGCGCGACGGCCGACACGGCGATCCGCTTCGTCCCGAAGCGCAACGGCGAGCTCGTCTCGAAGATCTTCATCAGCTCGAACGATCCGAGCGACCCCGTGCAGGTCCTCACGGTCCGCGGCACCGGCTTCGGCGGCCCCGAGGAGGCCGCCGCCACGCCCATGAGCCCGGACGAGGACGGCTCCTGCGCCTGCCGCGCGGCCGGCGGCGCCCGCGACGAGGGCGGCGCCGCGCCCGCGGCGATGGCGTTCGTGGCGCTCGGGGCGCTCGCGGCGCGCATCCGGCGGCGGCGCGCGCGCTGAGCGCTACGCCCCGTCCAGCGGCACCCCCGCCGCGATCCTCCGCCCCGCCGCGCCGTCCGCGATCCGCTTGAGCTCCTCCCCGCTCAGCGTCTCCCGCAGCATCAGCGCGGCCGCGGCCGCCTCCAGCCCCTCGCGCTGCCCCTCCAGGATCCGCTTCGCCTTCAGGTAGAGCTCCCCCAGCCGCTCGCGCACCTCCTCGTCCACCTCGCGCGCGGTCTCCTCGCTGCAGAGCCGCTCCTCCTGCGTCACCCCGAGCAGCGGCGCGCCCACGTTCCGCGTCAGCGCGGGCAGCCCGAGCCGCCGGCTCATCCCGAGCCGCGTCACCATCTCGCGCACCAGCGCCGTCGCGCGCCCGAGATCGTCGTGCGCCCCGCTCGACACGTCCCCGAGCGCCACCTCCTCGCCCGCGCGGCCGCCCAGCATCACCGCCACCCGCGACTCGATCTCCTGCTCCGTGATCACGTGCCGCTCGTCCCTGGGCACCTGGATCGTCGCGCCCAGCGCCCCGATCGTGCGCGCCACGATCGACACCCGCTCCACCGGATCGGCCGACGGCAGCGCCAGCGCCACCAGCGCGTGCCCCGACTCGTGGTACGCCACCCGCCGCCGCTCCTCGGGCGTCATCACCTGCCCTCGCCGCTTCAGCCCCAGGAGCGACCTGTCGAGCGCCTCGTCGAAGTCCACCTGCGCGATCTCGCTCGCCCCGCGCCGCGCCCCCGCGATCGCCGCCTCGTTCACGATCTTCGCCAGGTCCGCGCCCACCATGCCCGGCGTCCGCCGCGCCAGGAGCGACAGATCCACGTCGCGCGCGAGCGGCAGCCGCCGCGTGTGCACCTCCAGGATCGCCTCCCGCCCGCGCAGATCCGGCCGGTCCACCACCACCTGCCGGTCGAACCGCCCGGGCCTGAGCAGCGCCGGATCGAGCACCTCGGGCCGGTTCGTCGCCGCCATCAGGATCACCGTCGTGCGCGGATCGAACCCGTCGAGCTCCGCCAGGAGCTGGTGCAGCGTCTGCTCCCGCTCGTCGTGCGTCGCGAGCGCCCCGAGCCCGCCCCGCGTCCGCCCCACCGCGTCGATCTCGTCGATGAACACGATGCTCGGCGCGCTCTTCCGCGCCTGCTCGAACAGCTCCCGCACCCGCGCCGCCCCGAGCCCCACGAACATCTCCACGAACTCGCTCGCGTTCAGCGAGAAGAACGGCACGTTCGCCTCTCCGGCCACCGCCCGCGCCAGGAGCGTCTTCCCGGTCCCCGGCGGCCCGATCAGGAGCAGCCCCCGCGGGATCTTGCCGCCGAGCGCTCGATAGCGCCCCGGCTCGCGGAGGAAGTCCACGACCTCGACGAGCTCGTCCTTCGCCTCGTCCACGCCGGCCACGTCGGTGAACCGCACCCGCTCCTGCTGGGCCCGGTCGTAGAGCTTCGCCTTGCTGCGCAGGAGCGAGAGCGGCCCCCCGGCGCCCTGCCCCGCGGCCCGGCGGATCATCATGAAGAAGAGCACGTTGATGAGCAGCAGCGGCAGGATCCACAGCGCCGCCTGGACCCACCAGGCCGCCTGCGCGCTCCGCGCCTCGATGCGGATCCCGCGGTCCACGAGCGCCCGCACGAGCGGCTCGTCCTGCACCCCGGCGAGCCGCGCCGTCCGCACCCGCTCCGGCGCCTTCCCGCCCTCCCCGCGGTGGACGAGCAGCACCTCGTCCGCCGAGACGGTCGCCGCCTCGACCTCCCCGCGCTGCACCATGGCGACGGCCTCGCTGTACGGGACCGGCCGCTCCCCGCGCGGCGACAGGACCCCCGAGAAGAGCAGCACCGCGACCATGACCAGCACGTAGACAATCCAGGCGCGCGGCGGCGCCTTCTTTTCTTCCCTCGGGGGCATCGTCAGGCGACGCGTGCGGCCCGCCGCCCCCTCCCGCAAGCCCCGGCCCCGGGAAGCCCAGGAAACTGCGGGGCAAAGCGTCACGCCCCATCCCTCCTGACATCCCTGACATCCGCACATCCGCCGGCCGCCGGCCGGGCGGAGCCACGGCACTGGAGGATCGATCCTGCGGCCTGGGGGATCGGTCGAGAGGTCCGCGCGGTCGGACGTGAGCCCACGCGGCGCTGCATCGATCGAGGGATCTCGGATCAGCTCATCTTGCACTACTTCCTGGCGCGCAAGATCGTCGATGAGCTGGAAGGTGGCAATCCATCCATCTTGACCCGAGCGCGCCGAGCAGTTCCTCGGGTTCCTCCAGCGCTACCGCAACGGAGACGAGGATCGCTGAAGGTCGCGCGCTTCTCGCCCCGGGCGCCGTCCGCTAGCCTCCGCCCCGATGATCCCCGACGCTTGGGCTCCCCTCCGCGGCCTCCCGCAGCGCCGCTCCGAGGACGAGGGCCTCATCAACTCCACCTATCTCGCCGGCGATCCTCCCCGCTTCGTCGTCCAGCGCGTCAGCCCCGTCTTCGGGCCCGCGGTCCATGACGACATCGAGGCCGTCACGGCCCACCTCGCCGCCCGCGGCCTGCCCACGCCGCGCCTCCTCCGCGCCGACGACGGCGCCCTCTTCGCCCGCGACGCCGAGGACGCCGTCTGGCGCGTCATGGACTTCATCCCGGGGCGCACCCGCCACCGCGTCGACTCGCCCGGGATCGCCCGCGCAGGGGGCGCGCTCGTCGCCCGCTTCCACCGCGCCGTGGACGACCTCCGGCACGAGTACCGCCACGTCCGCGCGGGCGCGCACGACACCGCCCTCCACATGCAGCGCCTCGACGAGGCCGCCGCGGGCGGCGAGGGCCGCCGCGTCGCGGACGCCATCCTCGAGGCCTGGAGGACCTGGCAGGGGCGGCTCGACCTCCCGGCCCGGCACTGCCACGGCGACCTCAAGATCTCCAACCTGAGGTTCTCGGACTCGGGCGAGGGCGTCTGCCTGCTGGACCTCGACACGCTCGCGCTCTTGCCGATCGACGTGGAGCTCGGAGACGCCTTCCGGTCGTGGTGCAACCCCGTCGGGGAGGACTCCGTCGAGACCCGGTTCGACGTCGAGGTCTTCGCAGCGGCCGTCGCGGGGTACCGCGCGGGCCGCGAGCTCTCGGCGGACGAGCAGGACGGGCTCGCGGGGGGCGTCGAGCGGATCGCGCTCGAGCTCGCGGCGCGGTTCTGCAGGGACTTCTTCGAAGATCGGTACTTCGGGTGGGATCCTCGCCGGTTCGCGTCGCGCGCGGAGCACAACCTCTTCCGGGCGAGGGGGCAGCTCGCGCTGGCGCGGTCGGCCCGGGAGCAGCGGGCCCAGGTGGAGCGCGTGCTCGCCGGGCGGGCGTGAGCGAGCTGCCCGGAACCCCTGCGCCGCAGGGCGATCCGGGCTAAAGAGGGACCCGCGTGCCGCCCGCCAGGAAGAACGCCGAGATCGACGCGTTCCCCATCGACTGGGGCGGGCTCGCGCCGCTCAGGCTCAGGGCGCGGGCCGTGGCGGAGGGGATCTTCTCGGGCATGCACCGGAGCCTGCGCAAGGGCGCGGGCGTCGAGTTCGGGGGGCAGCGGCCCTACGTGCCGGGGGATGATCTCCGGTTCTTCGACAGGCGGGCGCTGCTCAGGCACGACCGGCTCATGGTGCGGGAGTTCGAGACCGAGACGGACCGCGCGCTCTGGCTCGTCGTCGACGCGACCGCGTCCATGTCGTACCGCGGGCCGGGGGCGCCGGGCGCGAAGCTCGCGTACGCGGCGCTGATCGCGGCGGCGATGGCGCGCGTCGCGCTCGCCAGCGGCGATCCGGTGGGGCTCGCGTGGATCGGGGGCGCGGGCACCCACGCGCTACCGGCCGCCGCGGGGCGCGAGGCGTTCGAGCGCGTCGTCGGCGCGCTCGAGGGGACCCGGGCGGCGCAGGACCTCTCGGCGGACGACGAGGCGATCGAGCGGGCGATCGCGCCCATCGCGCGCAAGGCGCGGCGGGGCGCGGTGATCCTCCTGATCTCGGACCTGCTCGATCTGCCGCACCGCGCGCTCGCGGCGCTCACCGGGCTCGGGACCTCGGGGCGGGCGCTGCTCGCGCTGCGGGTGCTCGATCCGGCGGAGGCGCGGCTCGACTTCGAGGGCAACGTGCGGCTCAGGGCGCTCGAGGGGGACGCGGTCGTCGAGGCGGACGCGGGCGCGGTGCGCGCGGAGTACCTGGCGCGGCTCGAGGCGATCGCGGCGACGTGGTCGTCGGAGCTCCTCTCGCGAGGCGGGAGGCTGCTCAGGGCGACGACCGCGGACGCGCCGACCGAGGTCGTGCGCGCGGTGCTCCAGGCCGCGGCCGAGGCGCGGCGATGAGCTTCGTCACGATCGCGGGGCTGCTCGTCGCGCTGCTCGTGGCCGCGCCGATCGCGGCGCACCTCCTCAGGCGGCGCCGCGCCGAGGAGCGGCCCTTCCCGCCGGCGCGGCTCGTCCCGCCCACGCCGCCGACCGCGCGGCGGAGGAGCTTCCTCGAGGACCGGGCGCTGTTCTCGGTGCGGGCGATCTCGGTCTGCGCGCTCGCGCTGCTCGGCGCGACGCCGCTCCTGCGCTGCTCGCACCTCGCGCTGGGGCGCAAGGGGGGCGCGTCGGTCGCGCTCGCGCTGGTGGTGGACGACTCGCTCAGCATGCGGGCGCCGCTGGGCGACGGGCGCGGGCGGACGCGGCTCGAGCGGGCGCTGGAGGCGGCGAAGCAGCTCACCGGCGGCCTCGCGCCGGGCGACGCGGCCGCGGTGGTGCTCGCCGGCGCGCCGGCGCGGGTGGCGGTCGCGTCGACGACCAACCTCACGGCCGTGGAGGACGCGCTGGGCGCGGTGAGGCCCTCGGACCGGGCGACGGACCTCGACGGCGCGCTCGCGCTGGCGCGCGATCTGCTCGACGGGCTGCCGCAGAAGGACCGCCGCGTGGTGCTGTTCAGCGACCTCGCGGACGGCAACCCGGAGGCGCCGCCGATCGCGACGGTGGGGGAGGTCGTGACGTGGGCGCCGCTGCCGGAGCTCGAGGCCAGGGGAGCGGACTGCGCGGTGATCCGCGCGGACCGGGCGGGGCAGCGCGCGCGCGCGCGGGTCGCGTGCACGGCGCCTGCGCAGGGCGGCGGCTCGCCGTCTTCGGGGCGGGCGCTCGAGATCCGCGCGGGGGATCGCGTGCTCGGCAAGGCGGAGCTCTCGCCCGCGCTCAGGGCCGAGGAGATCTCGGTCGAGCTCCCGCCCGGCGCGCCGGAGCTCCTCGCGGCCGCGCTGACGGGCGGCGACGCGATCGCCGCGGACGACGTGGCGCCGGTCATCTCCGCCGGCGGCCCGCTCGCCCTGGCGGTCGTCGTCGACGCGGCGGCGACCCACGTCGCGACGGGCGGCCCGCCCCCGATCGAGCAGGCCCTCTCCGCGCTCGAGCTCGACGCGCAGGTCCACCCCCTGCCCGCCGTCCCCGAGCACGCCGACGACCTCGGCGCGCACGCGGGGCTGATCGTCGACGACGCCCCGGGCTTCACGCCGGAGGTGCGCCGCTCGCTCGCCGCGTGGGTCGAGCGCGGCGGCGTCGCCCTGCTCACGCTCGGCCCCCGCGCCGCGGCCGCGCCCCTCGGCGCGAGCTTCGATCCGCTCGTCCCCGGCGTGGTCCGCTGGGGCCCCTCCCCCGCGCCCGGCGTGGACCCGGCGAGCGCGCCGACGCTGGGCCCCTCGGCCGAGGGGCTCGCCCAGCTCGCCCCGCGGGGCCGCGCCGCGGTCGATCCGGAGGCCACCGAGGGCGCAGACATCCTCGCGCGCTGGAAGGACGGCGCCCCGTTCCTCGTCCGCCGCCCCCTGGGCCGCGGCGCGGTCCTGTTCGTGACGCTCCCGCTGAGCACCGAGGAGAGCGATCTCGTCCTCCGCCCTGCGTTCCTCGCGCTGCTCGACCGCTTCGTCGCGACCGCCCGCGCCCGCGGCGGCGCGCGCCGCATCGACGCGGGCGAGACGTGGACATTCGACGGTTACCGCGAGGCCGCGGTCCACCGCGTGAGCTACACCGGCGAGGGCGCGCCCGAGCCCGTGGCCGTGACGGAGTCGGACCGCCGCTTCCGCGCCTCCCCCGCGCTCGCGGGCCTCTACGAGCTCACCCTCGACGGCGAGCGCGCGACGCGCGCGGTGTCCGTGCCGGAGCGGGAGATCGATCTCCGCCCCCGCCGCGTGCACGAGAGCGCCCGCGCCGCGGAGCTGGGCGGCATGAGCGCGTCGATCGACGCGTCCCCGTACGTGGCGCTCGCGCTCCTCCTGCTGCTCGCAGCGGAGCTCGCCCTGCGCACGACGCTCGGAAAGCGCGAGACGCCCTTGTCCTGAAGGCCCCGGTCTGGGGGCCCCTCGACCGGAGTGTTCGCCCAGCTCGGGCCTAGTGAGTCTGCCAGTGCGGCGGTATCTCATCCGCCGGCGGGAACTCGGCCGGCGGCGTCGCAGCCGGAGCGCTGGGCCGCTGCCGCGGGCCATTCGGCTTGAAGCTGTGCTCCGCGCCGGGGAACGCGCGCGACTGGACCTCGCCCACGTACGACCGCGTCGCCTCCACGATCAGGTCGCCGACCTCCGCGAACCGCTTCGCGAACTTCGGCTTGATCTCGCGGAACATCCCGAGCAGGTCGTAACAGACCAGCACCTGCCCGTCGCAGCCCGCGCCCGCGCCGATCCCGATCGTCGGCACCGACACGCTCGCGGTGATCTCCTCCGCCAGATCCGGCGGGATCGCCTCGAGCACGATCGCGTAGACCCCCGCCTCCTCGAGCGCGCGCGCGTCCGCGATCACGCGCTCGGCCGCGTCCTCGCCCTTGCCCTGCACCTTGAACCCGCCCATCGCGTGCACCGACTGCGGCGTCAGCCCCACGTGCCCCATCACCGGGATCCCTGCGGCCACGATCCGGCGCACGTGCTCCGCCACCTCCTCGCCGCCCTCGAGCTTCACGCTCTCGAAGCTCCCCTCCTTCATCATCTTCCCCGCGCTCTCGAGCGCGTGCAGCGGCGACGGCTGGAAGCTCATGAACGGCATGTCGCCGACCACGTGCGCCCGCCGCGCGCCGCGCGCCACCGCGCGGCCGTGGTAGCAGATCTCGTCGACGGTCACGGGGAGCGTCGTCGCGTGGCCCTGCACGACCATGCCGAGCGAGTCGCCGACCAGCAGCAGATCGGCGCCGCCCTCGTCGAGCAGCCGGGCCATCGTGAAGTCGTATGCGGTGACCATCGCGAGCGGCGCGGCGCCCTTGCGGGACCGGATCTCGGGGACGGTGACCTTCGCGGATCGAGCGGGAGCGGTCGGGCGCGGGTGCCCGCCACCATTGCCTTGGGGACCGTACATTTCGCCTCCGGGTCGCGGCCGCGCAGGCGGTCCGCGCCTCCCGGGAGGCTAGGGTCCGCGCTCGGGGCTGGCAAGCGCGTAGCGGGCGCCGTCCCTCGCTGCGGGGTGGAGCGAGGGCGCCGCGCGCTCAGGACGTGCGGCGCCGGCGGCGAACCAGGCTGAGCGCGGCGAGCGCGGCGAGGCCGCCGAGCGCGGCCTGCGCGGCGCCGCGCTGCTCCATCGCGCACGACCCGCCGCCGCCCCAGAGGTCGACGTCGCCGCCGTTTGCGCCCAGGGGGTCGGGGGAGCCGTCGGGCGGATACTCGTCGCACGGCGGGGCCGGCGGGCACTCGGGGGGCGTGCCCACCGCCTGCGTGGCCTCGAAGTAGCGGTTCACGTACGACTGGTCCGCCGAGGCCTGGAGGTCGAGGTCGTCGGCGAGCGCCGGGCGGGTCAGCTCGCCGTGGAAGCGGTTGATCCAGAGCGATCCGTCGGGGATGCCGCCGTAGAGCTTCTCGAGGTCGGCCTGGAGCTCCTCGGCCGGGGTCGCGCCGCTGTCGTCGACGTAGCCGCTCGACGCCGGATCGTACTGGATGAGGTCCTGCAGCGGGTACTCGATCGAGTACCTCGAGACCTGCTCACCGGCCTCGATCAGCCAGCCCGCGCCGTTCGTCGCGTCGAAGCCGGCCTGCTTGAGCTCGGCGTAGTTGCTCCGCTGCTCGTCCCAGTTCCAGACGAGCTGGCCCGGGTTGATCTCGAACGAGGGGAAGTTCTGCGGCTCGTAGCGGCCCTCGCCGAGCACCCAGAGCGTGATCGGCGTGATCGCGCCGGTGCCTGCCGCGACCATGCGCAGCGGCAGCGTCGCGCTCGCGCCCGGCGTCGTGATGCGGATCGGCCGCATCGCGTCCACGCCCATCCCGGGGACCAGCTTGAGCGCGAGGAAGTTGAGGCCCTCGGTCACGTACGTCGAGATCACGGGCGTGATGTCCGCGGGGACGTTGTAGCCGTGCGACGCGAGCCAGGCCTGGAGCGCCTGCGGGTCCTGCGACGACAGCTGCACCGTCTCGTAGGGCCCCACGGTCTCCTGCGCGACGACCGTGACCGGCTCCTCGCCGCCGGTGGCCGTCGAGGTCGCGCCCCCGGAGAAGTTGCCGTCCTGGCCGGGGCAGGGCGGCGGCGTGCAGTCGATCGTCGGCGAGCTGATGCTGACCTGCGTCAGCGCCTCCAGCGTCTGGAACAGCGCGTCCGAGGAGAGCCCGACCTCGACGAGGCCGTGCACGGGCAGCACCCAGGCGAACGACGAGGGATCGCCCGCGTACACGATCTGGTCCCAGAGCGTCGTGCCCTGCGCCGATGTCGAGAGGATCATCTTGTGGCCGGTGACGACGGTGCTCTCCCCCTGCGTGATGAAGCAGCCGCCGCAGGCCGCGGCGTCCTGCGCGTGGGTGAGGGCCAGGGCCGCGAGCGGGAGCGCGAGGAAGAGGTTGGCGAGTCGCATCGGTTGCCTTTCAGGGATCAGGGGCCGGGCAGCGAGAAGCACGCCGCATGCCGGGATCGAAAGTGAATGGTTCCGACTGGTTGAAGGATCCGAGCCGCGCGCTCCTGGCGCAATCGGACACAGATCTTGCGCGCACCGATCAGCCCGGGGCTTGGGGCGAGGCGCGCCGCGCGGAGCTCGACCCGGGAGCCCATCGTTCAACGCGGCCGCGCGGGCGCGGTCGGGCGCTCGGGCGGCGGCGGCGCCGGGGAGAGGTCGGGGGGTCTGGGATCGGGGTTGGTCAGCGCGGTGAGGATGTGATCGCGCCACGCGCCGTCGATGAAGAGGTAGTCGCGCGCGTAGCCTTCGACGACGAAGCCGAGCCGGCGGAGCAGGCGCCCGCTGCGCTCGTTGCGGGGCAGGTAGTTCGCCATCACGCGGTGGAGGCCGAGCGGGCCGAAGACGTGGGCGATCGCGGCCTCGAGGGCCTCGAACATGACGCCCTGGCCCACGGCGCGCCGGTCGAGCGAGTAGCCCAGCGTCGTCGCGAGGAACGCCCGGCGCACGATCTGGCTGAAGTTGCAGAAGCCGATGACCTCCTCCGCCGGATCGTCGCGCCGCTCCAGGACGAGGCAGAGCGAGCGATCCTCGGCGAGCTCCTCGTGGGAGGCCGCGATGCGCTCGCGCCAGAAGGGCTCGGTATAGAACTCGGGGGCGCGCGGCGGCTCCCACGGCGCGAGGTGCTCGCGGTTGCGCGTCACGTAGTCGGCGCAGCGCGCGGCGTAGGAGACCGGCGGCACGAGCACCCGGAGGCGCCGCGTCTCGAGCACGAGGGGGCTCATGCCCCCGCGACGGGGCTCGCGCCCCATCGCCCCCCTCGGACCGCTCGAGCCACCCAGACCGTCGACTCTTCGGGGCGCATTGCCGTGCCTCCCGCTCCCTACTGCGTGTGCCCGGCCGCGCTCAGGCGATCGTGCCCTCGTCGAAGCGGCGCATGCCCTCGAGGAGCAGCGCCTCCGGCGACGCGCTGATGCTCTGGACCGTCGGCGCGAAGTTCGGATCGAGCCGGAAATCGCCCTCGCGCAGCGTGAGCATCTTGTAGAACGCGTCCTCGCCCGTCGCGCCGCCCCAGAGCGCGTGCACGATCTGCCCGTCCCGGAAGTGGATCTCGCCGGCCACCGAGCCCGCCTGGATCTTGAGCGCGCAGGTCTTCCGGCCATGCCAGAGGATCTGGACCATGTCGGGCAGGCCCATCTCGGCGAGCGAGCCGGAGACGCCGCGGGCGCCGGCGCGCGAGGAGCGCCGGTCGATGAGCTGCCGGAGCTTGGCCGCGAAGATGTCGGTCGACGCGGGCTTGGAGACGAAGTCGTCCACGCCGAGGTCGAAGGCGCGCTGCGCCGTCAGCCGGTCGGTCTTCGCGGTCAGGATCACCCAGGTGATGTCGCGGCCGAAGCCGACCTTGAGCGCCTCGCTCCGCAGCGCGAGGCCCGCGTCCGGCTCCTCGAGGTCGATCTCGCTCACCACGACCTCGACCTCCTTCGACTCGAGCTCGCGGCGGGCCTGCGCCGCGTTGCGCGCGATCGAGACCTCGAAGCCCTGCTCGATGAGGCGCAGCTCGAGCACCGTCGTCTCCTCGGGATCCGGATCGACGATGAGCGCCTGGTGCCGGTCCGCGAGCAGCTTCGCGCGCATGTCGTCGCCCGTCATGACCTGGCGGAAGAGGTCGACGATGTTGGGATCGAAGATGGTGCCGCGGTACTGCGCGAGCACGTCGCAGGCCTCGGGGGGCTTCAGGGCCTTGCGGTAGGGGTTCCTCGGGTTCTGGGTGAGGTCGGCGTACGTGTCGGCGACCGCGAGGATGCGCGCGCCGAGCGGGATCTCCTTGCCGGAGAGGCCGTCGGGGAAGCCGCTGCCGTCGTAGCGCTCGTACATGAGGCCGATCGCCGAGGTGATCTCCTGCGGCAGCCCGACCGACTCCATGAGGTGCGTGGGCAGGTCGGCGCTCTTCGTGGCCGCGAGCCGGTGCCCCTCGTACTCGGCGACGTTGAGCGCCGTGAGGTGGTAGGGCCCCGCCTTGCCGAGGTCGTGCAGGTACGCGGCCGCGACGTACGCCGCGATGCTGACCGGCGGCAGGCCGATGCGCTCGCAGAGCCTGCGGGCGAGCCGCGCGACCGTCGAGGAGTGCCCGCGCAGATCCTGCCGCGCGTTCTCGAGCAGGCTGACCAGCACGTTGAGGGTCTCGACGTACTCGTGGCTCGCGGTGACGGGCGTCGGCGTCGCGGCCGGCTTCGGCGTCTTGGCCGGCGGCGGGACCGAGGGCGCCGCGGGCGGGACCGTCGCCGGCGCGAGCACCGGGATGACGCCGGTGCGCGGCGGCGAGGTCGGCGTCTTCGAGATGATCATCGCGGGCGCAGGCGCGGGCGTGGCCACCGGCGCGGGCGCGGGCGCGGCCACCGGCGCGGGCGCAGGCGCGGCGACGGGCGCGGGCG
>CAYQYG010000224.1:0-10116 GCA_964421485.1 uncultured Polyangiaceae bacterium
TGTCGCCGGCCCCGCCCGCCGCGCCGCCGGCCCCGCCCGCCCCGCCGCCTGCGCCGCCTGCGCCGCATGCGCCGCCGGAGGTGACCGTCACCGTCGAGGGCCGCCCCACTGACCGCGGGGCGACGCCGGGGCGGGCAGGCTCCCGCGTCGGCCGGCGCGACATGGAGGAGCGGCTCCCCCGCTCGGCGCCCGACGCCCTGCGGTACGAGCCGGGGGTCTTCGTCCAGCAGAGCGCGCACGGCCAGGGCTCGCCGTTCATCCGCGGGCGCACCGGCCAGCAGACCGTGATGCTGTTCGATGGGATCCGGATGAACACCAGCCTCTATCGCCAGGGGCCGAACCAGTACTTCTTCACGCTGGACGCGCGCACCATCCAGCGGATCGAGGTCACGCGGGGCGGGGCGTCGACGCGGTACGGATCGGACGCGATCGGGGGGGCGCTGGACGCGCGGCCGATCGAGCCGGCCCTGGATCTCGAGGCGCCGGGCGTCCGGGTGCGGCCGCGGGCCTCGCTGCGCTACGGGACGGCGGATTCGGACTTCGGACACCGCTTCCAGGTGGACGCGCAGATCTCGCCGGACGCGCGGGCGATCGTGGGGGCAGGGATCCGGCGGGCGGGGAGGCTCGAGAGCGGGGGCCCGGTGCGGAGCCCGCGGACGGGGGCGATCCCGCAAGTGCCGGCGTTCGAAGAAGACGGGCGCACGCAGCTCGGGACCGGGTTCCGGGAGCTCACGGCGGACGGGCGGGCGGTGCTGGGGCTGGGCGGGGGGCGGCGGCTGGTGGCGGCGGCGTATGCGTACCGGCAATACGATTCACCGCGCACCGATCAATGCCCGCCGCCGTTCGCCCCGCGGGACGAGTGCCTGAGCTACGACGAGCAGTTCCGGTCCCTGGCTTATCTCTCGTTCGAGGGGGACATGGGGGCCCTCGGGCGGTTCGGGCGGGCGGCGCTGTCGTACCAGCGGCAGCACGAGCGGAGGAGCTTCGACCGGCCGCAGTCGTTCATCCGGAACCTGGGGCGGGACGACGTGGATACGCTCGGGATCACGGTCACCATCGACAGCGAGGAGGAGGCGCTCGCTCCGTGGGCGAAGGGGCGGGTCTCCTATGGCGGGGACGGGTTCGTGGACCTCGTGAGATCGAAGGCGTGGACGGAGTTCACCGATATCGAGACCGTGATCGAGCTGTCGCGCGGGCAATACCTGGACGGGGCGCGGTACGCGCACGGGGGCGCGTTCGTGGAGGGGGAGATCTCGCTGGGGGAGCGGGTGTTCTTGCGGGCCGGGGGGCGCGGCGCGTTCGCGCGGGCGAGCGCGCAGGGGGACGCCGCGTCGGGGTCGCAGGCGGTGGATGGGGCCTGGCCGATCGCGGTCGGGCACGCGGGGGCGGAGGTGCGCGTCACCGAAGCGCTCTCGGTGCTGGGGAGCGTGGACAGGTCGTACCGGGCGCCGAACCTGGACGATCTGACCTCACGGCAGCAGTCGGGCCCGGGGTTCCAGTTCGAGAACCCGGAGCTCGGGCCGGAGGCGGCGATCACCGGGGAGATCGGCGTGCGCTGGACTGACCGGTGGGTGGAGGCGGACGTGTGGGGATTCCACGCGGCGGTGCACGACGCGATCGCGCGGGCGCCGCGAACGATCGGGGATTGCCCGCCGGAGACGCCGCAATGCGCGACCTCGTGGTCGCGATTCCAGCTCGTGAACGTGTCCGGCGCGGCGCAGATCACGGGGCTGGAGGCCTCGGCGCGGACGCGGCTGCCCTTGGGTTTGACAGCGCGGGCGACGCTGGCCTACGCGTACGGGCGCATGGCGAACCCGCAGGCGAGGCCACAGGATCCGGCGCTGCCCTACGAGGAGCAGGTGCCGATCTCGCGGATCCCGCCGCTGAACGGGACCGCGGAGCTGCGCTGGGGCGGGCATGCGGGGCTGTACCTGGGCGCCGGGCTGCGCTGGGCGCTCCTGCAGGATCGGCTGGCGCCGACCGATCGATCCGACGCCCGGATCCCCGAGGGGGGGACGCCGGGGTTCGCGGTGCTCGATCTGCGCGCGGGCTACCGGATCCGGCGGGAGCTGCTCGTGGCGGGCGTGCTGGAGAACGTCACCGACGCCCCGTACCGGATCCACGGGTCCAGCGTGAACGGGCCTGGGCGCGGCGTGATCATCCAACTGGAGGCCGGACTGTGATGCGTGCACCGACGTGGACCATGAGGATCATCGGGATCGGGATCGCCGCTCTGACAGCGGCGTGCGAGGCGGGGGATCCGACGCCGAGCGGGCCGGGCGCGGGGGGCGCCGGCGGGGAGGTGGAGCTTTGCGACGCCGATCGGGGGATCGCCGACGTGGAGAACTCGAGCTGCGCGCCGATGGCGGATGATTATCAGCCTCGCGACAACGCATCGGCGAACGATACCTGGCCGGCGTGCATCAGCGACGCGGGCGAGTACGTGAAGTTCGACACGAACATCTCCAGCCTGGCGCGCGTGGCCGCGTTCGAGGAGATCGGGGAGATCCTGGGGTTCGGGGGGAGGAAGGCGCCGAGCCCGGACGATTTCCTGGCGGCGCGGGTGGTGTACGCGCAGGAGCAGGGGCTCGAGTCGCGGGTGTCGCGCCGGGAGGACGAGCACTATCCGGCCGCGCCCGCCGCGTGCCGGGATCTGACGCCGGAGGAGCAGGCGATGTACCCGGACCGGTGCGTGGGGCCGGTGAAGATCCGGCCGATCCTCAACGACGCGTTCGAGGCGGGGATCCGGGGGGAAGCGCCGCTCGAGAACGCGGGCCGGATCGAGGCGGCGCTCCTCTGGTTCTTCTACGCGTCCATTTACAAGGAGGCGACGTCCGCGGCGCAGAATGCGGTGGACGTGGACTCGATGTGGGCGAAGTACACCGGCGGGGAGCCGCGGGAGTCGGCGCTGGGGTTCTCGCGGTACGTGAAGCCGCGGAGCCAGCAGGCCCACGATCGGATCTGGGACGGGCTGCTGGCGGTGCGCTGCTGGCGGGATCTGGACAACCCGACGGGGACGGCGACGGACCCGGTGATGCACGAGCGGGCGAGGGCGCAGCTCGACAGGGCGCTGCTCCGCGGGGTGGCGCTGATCGTGCGGCAGCGGCTGGAGCAGGCGGCGTGCGCGCCGGCCTGGGAGTCGGCGAAGATCCTGGGGGCGGTGCTCGACCGGGAGGCGACGGTGCGGGATCCGGCGCAGGCGGCGGCGCTGCGGGAGGAGCTGGGGAAGGGCCGGGCGGAGGACGTGGACACGGCGCGGGCGGTCGGGGCGCTGGACGCGCTGTTCCCCTGCCCGTGACGGCCTGAGGCCTCGTGGGGGGGGCCCGCGAAACGTTGTGCTTGACACCCGCGGGGCACGTGTGGGAAGAGACCTTGATGCGAGCTCGTCGCAACAAGGCGGCGGTCGCAGAAGCGGCCATGCAAGAGGCTCTCGACAGGTTCCGATCGTTTCTGCACCAGCGCTCTCTCCGGGCGACGGACGTGCGCGAGGCGATCGTGGCCGCCGCGCTGCGGCGCGAGGGCCACTTCTGCGTCGAGGATCTTGCGGCCGACGCCCGCGCCGCCGGCCTCAATGTCTCGATGGCGACGGTCTACCGTGCGCTGCCGCTGCTGATCGAGGCCGGCATCGTCAAGGTCACGGAGATCTCCGGGGAAAAGAGCTTCTACGAGACGACGTTCGGGCGCGCGCACCACGATCACCTCGTCTGCCGGGACTGCCGCAAGGTGATCGAGTTCCAGTTCGAGGCGTTCGAGATGCTCCAGCGGGAGATTGCGGCCAAGTATGATTTCCAGCTCGTCGATCACTTTCACGAGCTCATCGGGATCTGCTCGACCTGCCGCCGCGGCGGAGGAGGGGATCATGCTCACTGAGGCCGGGGGCGGTCCTTTTTTTTGGCCCGTAGATGAATATGACATTCATCTTCACTCGCACGGAGGGTGTCGTGTCTGAACGATCCAGGAGTCTCCCGCCGCTCACCGGGGCCTGTGACCACTGCGGCGGCTCCGCGGAGCGCGGCGAGGAGGGCGTCCTGCGCTGCGCATGCGGCAGCCTGCTCGCTCGCCGGGTGCCGGAGGGGATCGAGCTGAAGTGCCGCCGGTGCAAGCGCACCGTCGTGATTCCCGTTCGCGCCGACGAGGTGGATGCATTGAGCTGAACGATCGCTCGACGAACGCTCGCCACAGCGGCCAGAGACCCTTCGCGTCCAGCGCCCCGGCGGATATCGGCCTCGCGACCGGCGAGGCAGGAGCCGGAGCAAGGACGCATGAAGACGAACGCCAAGCACCCACCGACAAGCAGCAGCTGCCGCCGCACCCGCATCGCCGAGAGCTCGATCGCGGCCGTCGATGTCTGCGCCTGCGGCATGATGCAGCTCCACCTCGGCGCGCTGACCCTGCGCATGGAGCCTCGCGCCGTGTCCGAGCTGGCCGCGACCCTCCACCACGCGGTGGCGAAGCACGCGGCCGGGCACGACGCCACGGACGCAGCGCGCGCGATCGCCGTGGCCTTCGGGAGCAACGGCAGAGGTGAAGCGTGAGCGAGGTCCTCGTGATGCGCGGTCATCCGCGCACACCCTCGGGATCCCGGCGCACCGCGGCGGCCCGCCGGCTGGTCGCCGCCGCGGGCCTGCTCGGTGCCCTCCTGGCCTCACGCGCGGCGCTCGCCGACGAGCCGGACGCTCCGGACGCCGATGCAGAGGCTGCGGCGCCGCCTCCCGCAGAGGAGCACGACCACCGCTCCCCCTTCCAGCTCCGGCTCGGTGGATACGGAGAGCTCCAGTTCGCTTTTCATGACTTCGGACCCAACCAGAACCGCGAAGGCGGATCGCAGGAGGATGGACGCCTCGTCTTCGACGCCGCGCGCTTCGTCGTCAAGCTCGAGGGAGAGATGCCGTTCGACGTCGAGTTCGAGGCCGAGGTCGAGTTCGAGCACGGCGGCACGGGCGCCGCCATGGAGCTCGAATACGAGGAGTTCGGAGAGTTCGAGCAGGAGGTCGAGAAGGGCGGCGAGGTCTTGCTCGAGGAGCTCTACCTGAAGAAGACGTTCGCGGATCGATTCTCCGTCGCGCTTGGAAGGTTCTACGTCGCGATGGGGCTGCTCTCCCGGTATTACCGCCCGACCGATTACCTGGCCACCACGAGATCGGAGGCCGAGACCACGGTGATCCCGGCCGTGTGGGACGAGATGGGGCTTCAGCTCCAGGCGCAGTGGCCCTGGCTGCGCCTGACCGCGCAGGTGGTGAACGGCCTGGACTCGACCGGGTTCAGCTCCCAGCGCTGGATCGCCTCCGGACACCAGCGCAGGTTCGAGCTCGTCCGCGCCACGGACCTCGCGTTCGTCGGGCGCGTGGACGTCATGCCGGCGGAAGGCAGCGAGATCGGCGTCGCCGCGTACTACGGCGGCACCAGCCGGAATCGCCCGAAGCCCGACCTCGTGCGCGAATGCGCCGCGGCCGATCCGGACGTCGTGGCGCCCTGCGGCTACGTGAACGCCCCGCTGCTCCTGCTCGACGCGCATGCGCAGCTCCGGTGGGGCCCCCTCCGGGGCAGCGCGCTCGTCCTCTGGGGGCGGCTCGGGAACGCCGATACGGTGTCGAGGCGAAACGAGCGGCTGTCCAACGCGCTCAACGTCCTCCGCACCCCCGTCGCGGACCAGGGGCTGGCCGCCTGGGCCGAGCTCGGCCTCGACGTGGCGCCGTGGATGAATATCGGGCCGGAGCACCGGCTCGAGCCATTCGCGCGCGTCGACTACTACGACACCATGTTCGGCGCGCGCGACGGACTGTTCGACAACCCTCGATTCGAACGCACGGTGCTCACCGGCGGGCTCTCGTACGCGCTGTCAGAGGCGCTCGTGCTCAAGCTCGACGGGAGCCACCGGCGCTTCGGTACGTCTGACCTCAACCCGGAGAACACGGCGCGGCTCGCGGCCGGGTTCGTCTATTGAAAGGAGAAGAGTGATGCGTGCTCTTCGCGTGGTGGCAGTCGCGGCGATCCTCGGAAGCGCCGCCTGTGGGACCGACGGCGACGTCGCCGAGGGCTTCAACGATCGACAGATCATCGTCGATTTTGCCGACAAGGTCGCGGTGCCGACCTACGCCCTGCTCGCGACGCGAGTCGACGGGCTCGCGGCCGCAGCGGAGGCGCTCGCGGCCAGCCCGACGGCCGGCGGCCTCGCCGGGGCCCAGGACGCGTGGATCGGCGCGCGGCAGCCCTGGGAGCAGAGCGAAGGGTTCCTGTTCGGCCCGGTGGACACGTTCGGCTACGACCCCGCGATGGATAGCTGGCCGGTCAACCACACGGACCTCGACGCGGTGCTCGCCTCGGGCGCCGCGTTCACCCCCGAGTACATCGGGAACCTCCAGGAGACGCAGAAGGGGTTCCACACGGTCGAGTACCTCCTCTTCGGAGTGGACAGGTCCAAGACCGCCGGCGATCTGACGGCGCGCGAGCTCGAGTACCTGGCCGCCATCACGAGCGAGCTGTCGACGGTCGCTCATGCCCTCGCGTCCAGCTGGACCGACAGCATCGACGGTCGTCCGGCGTACCGCGACGTCCTGGCGACCGCCGGGGAGTCGGGCAACAGCGCCTACCCGTCGCTCACCGCCGCGGCGCAGGAGATCCTCGACGGCATGATCGGCATCTGCGACGAGGTCGCGAACGGAAAGATCGCCGACCCTTACGACGCGCATGACGAGACCCTGGTCGAGAGTCAGTTCTCGTTCAACTCCATCCTGGACTTCCAGGACAACATGAGGAGCGTGGAGAACGCATACACGGGCGGCGTTCCGCTGGCAGGCACCACCGGCCGCGGACTGTCGGCGTACATCGCCGAGCTCGATCCGGAGCTCGACGCGCGCGTGAAGAGCGAGATCCAGTCGGCCATCGCGGCGATCGGCGCGATCCCGGCGCCGTTCCGGGAGGCGATCACCACCCCGTCCTCGTACGATGAGATCGAGGCCGCGCAGGCCGCCATCCGGGCGCTCCAGACGACCCTCGAGCGGGACGTGCAGCCGCTCATGCTCCGCTGACGCAAGGCGAATCGAGGCTGCTCATGAGGCACGCGGCTCTGATAAGCGTTATCGTGGGACTGACCGGGGGCGCCGCCGGCTGCGCGGACGCCGGCGGCGATCGAGGCGGCGGCGTGGCCCCTCTGGCGGGCGGCGGCACCACCATCGTCAACCGCACCTCCAACGCCTACTCGTTCCCTGCCCCCAATCTGAGCGAGGATGACCTGGCCATGCACCTCGAGGGCGACGTGGCCTTCGAGGCGACGTTCGTCTCTCCACCCGCGACGGTGAACGCCGGCCTTGGACCGCTCTTCAACAACAGCGCGTGCGCGAGGTGCCATATCCGCGACGGCCGGGGGCTCTCCGCGGCCGGCCAGGGTCCCGTCGGCAGTCCGCTCATCGTGCGGGTCAGCGTCGCCGCCGGCGAGCCGTCGGCCCCGGGCGATGCCGTTCCGGTCCCGGACCTCGGCACGCAGCTCCAGGACCATGCGATCTATGGATTCGTACCCGAGGCGACCGTCGTCATCCAGTGGATCGAGCAACCCGGCGCGTACGGGGACGGCGAGCCGTTCTCCCTGAGGCGCCCGCTCCTCGAGATCACCCGCGCGGACGGGACGGCGCTGCCCGGCGGTGTGATGACGTCCGCGCGGATTCCGCCGCCCGTGTTCGGCCTCGGTCTCCTCGAGGCCGTGACCGAGGAGGATGTCCTCTCGCGGGCCGATCCGGAGGACCTGGACGCCGATGGCATCTCCGGTCGCGCAAACCAGGTCTGGGACGCGCGCCGTCAGGCGGCGGCCCTGGGGCGCTTCGGATGGAAGGCGAACGCGCCGGACCTCCTCCAGCAGGCGGCGGCCGCCTATGCGAACGACATGGGCGTGAGCTCTCCGATGTTCCCCGAGGCGGACGGAACCTCGGAGATCGACGAGCACACGATGACGGTCGCCGCGTTCTACACGCAGACGCTCGCCGTGCCCCGCCGCGATCGCTGGGATGACCCTCTGGTGCAGCGAGGCGAGGAGCTGTTTCGAGGTGTGGGATGCGCGGCCTGTCACGTGGAGGAGCTGCGAACAGGCGAGCACGCGATCGGCGCGCTCAGCCACCAGACGATCCACCCGTACACGGACCTCCTCTTGCACAACATGGGCTTCGACCTGGCCGACGGCCGGCCGGATTTCCTCGCGTCCGGTACGGAGTGGCGCACGTCCCCGCTCTGGGGCCTGGGCCTCGCGCAGACCGTGCTCCCCTATTCGACGTTCCTGCACGACGGCCGCGCCCGGACGATCGAGGAGGCGATCCTCTGGCACGGCGGCGAGGCCGAGGCCTCGAAGGAGGCGTTTCGAACCCTGCCCGCCCACGATCGCGCGGCGCTGCTCGCGTTCCTGCGCTCACTCTAGGCACACGACGAGGGTGGAGAGCACAGCCGATGAATGACGTCACGCGGAACGGAACAGGGAAGGCGCCACCCCGCCCGCGGGCTCCCGTCGGGCGAGCGTGGCGAGGCTCCGCGGCGTGCCTCGCCGCGCTGGTGGGGTGCTCGCGCGCGCCGACCGCGCGCGACGTGTTCGAATCGCGCGCGCTTCCGGTGCTCGAGAGCACGTGCGCGGCCGCGACCTGCCACGGGGTCGCTCCGGACGCGGAGGCCCGCGGAGAGCGCGTCGACTGGAATCAGCTGTTCTTTCGCCTGAGCTCCTCGGGGGCCATCGCCGATCCCGCGCAGGCCTACGAGGCCGCGAAGCGGAGGATCAACACGACCGAGGATCCGGCGTTCTCGAGCCTCCTGCGCAAGCCCCTCGCCGTGGCGAGCGGCGGTGTCGGCCACCTCGGCGGCGGCAACTTCTGGAGCCCCGAGGACCCAGGATACCGGGCCCTCCACGAGTGGATCGCGCTCGAGGCGGGCGGCGGCGAGGATCCGGAGCCGCTGACCGAGCGCGAGCGACTGTTCGCGGACACCGTGCAGCCCGTGCTCGTCGAGGCGACGTGCATGACCTCGCGCTGCCACGGGCCCACGGCCGGCAGCATCCCGTACGCCCTCGACATCGGCTATGAGGGGCGCTTCCCGGCCGCGGCCACGCGCCACAACTACGAGCAGACGCTCCGGATGCTCGCGCTGGACGGCTATCCGCTGATGTCCCGCGTGCTGCGCAAGGCGCAGGCTCCTGGTCCCGGGATAATCCACAAGGGGATGAACTTCGATTTCTTCTCCGGCAACCCCGGGGGCGGGGTCCTCGCCGTCGCGAGCTGGGCGTGCGCCGAGCGCCGGGCGAGGACCGGCCATGACTGCGCGAGCCCAGGAGAGCCGCCGATGTCGGGCTTCGTGTTCATCCGCGGCCCGATCACGCCGCGCCACGCGTTCGACCTCGAGCCCTTCACGCCCGGGAGCGACCTCTTCCTCGCACCGGTGGGAGACGCGACGCTGGTCCCGGGAGGGGTCGAGAACCTCACGGCGGCGCTGCACCCCTCGGGTCCTGCCGACGTCCGCGAGCCCGCGGTCTCTCGTGACGGCGAGAGGGTGGTGTTCTCGATGCGGACCCGCTCGGAGGAGGGCCATCACCTCTGGCTGCTCGACCTCAGGACGCGCGAGGCTCGGCAGCTCACCTTCGGGAACGAGCGGCTGCCCGGCGGCGGATTGGCGACGGATCGAGATCCCACCTGGGGGCCGGACGACACGATATGGTTCGCGTCGACGCGCGCGGGGGACGTGGCCGACCAGGGGCGGCTGCTCGACGCCGAGATCTACTCGCTCGATCTTGCGACCAGTGAGATGCGGCGATGGACCTATACCCCTCACGTCGAGCGCAAGCCCGTGTTCTTCGACGTCGGTGACGAGGCCGGCGGCGAGGTCGCGTTCAGCGCGCTGCGCGACGCGATCCCTGACCAGGCACGAGCCCACGTGTTCCGTTTCCCTCCGAGCATGAGCACGGAGTACCACCAGCACTTCGGCATCACGACGGTGCAGACCTTCCTTTACGATATGCGCGAGCTGCCCGACGGGAGATACACCGGCGTCGTCGGCGATCTGCCGGCGCCGTGGGAGTCGGGCGCGCTCGCGATCGTCGAGAGGAACTTCGGGCCCGAGATCAACGAGCGGTCGGCGGTGCAGGAGCCCGCG
>CAYQYG010000224.1:10216-14095 GCA_964421485.1 uncultured Polyangiaceae bacterium
TCGCGAACCTGTCGCCCTCCGGCGTCAAGACCCCGCTCGACGGCATCGCTTACGTGCGGCTCGTCGAGCACCTGCCGATGCCGCCCGAGGACCGCTTCACGGTCCCCCCGGACGAGACGCTGGCAAACCAGGACGCGGCCACGTCCGTCTCCCTCGGGCGACACGGCGCGGCGCGGGTCCTCGCCGAGCTGCCGGTCGAGGCCGACGGGAGCTTCCAGGCGCGAGTGCCGGCCGGCGCCTCTTTCCGCGTGCAAGCGCTGGACTCATCCCGCATGGCCATCGGCTCCGCGCACAATCGATGGTTCTACGCGCTGCCGGGCCAGGTGCTCACGCAGGGGATCTCGTCAGCGGCTGGGCCGGGGCGTTATGGCTCGCGTTGCGCCACGTGCCACGGCGAGCCCACCGGCTCCGATCTTCCGCCGGAGATGGAGGACCCCGATCTGATCACGGGCGCCTCTCTCTCTCTGAGCCGGTTCGAGCACCAGAACCCGCGCCGGCCCATCGATCCGCCCGCCGTCGGCGGGGCGACCCGCGTCGAGGTGGACTTCCGCCGCGACGTCCAGCCCATCCTCGACCGCCGGTGCGTGCGCTGCCATGATGAGAGCTCGCCGGCCGGCGGCGTCGACCTCACCGGCTCTCCGACCGCACACTTCACCCGGTCCTACGAGGGCCTCCTCAGGCCCGGCGCCGGCTCGGGCGGCGGCCGCGCCTATGTCGACGATGGCGACGGCAGGGCCAGGCGGAGCTACGTCGTGGAGCTCTTGATGGGACAGGAGCTCGAGGCGCCTCGAGCCATTTCGGCACCGGGGGCGCGGCATCCGGAGCCGGGCAGCGGCGATGACCGCGTCACCGAGGAGGAGCTGCTCACGCTCGTCCGGTGGATCGAGCTCGGGGCCACGTATCGCGGGACGCCGCGCGACGGGAGCGCGCCGTGAGAGCCCTCGTCGTCGCCTCGTTCCTCGCCGCCGGATGCGTCGATCCGGATGCCACCGAGCCGCTGCCCCAGGCAGGCAGCCTCGATGCCTTCATCGAGCAGGCGCAGCCGGTCTTCGCGGCCCGGTGCTCGAATCCGAGCTGCCACGGCACGCCGGAGCGGCCGCTCTCGCTGTACGCGGTCCATCGCTACCGGATGGATCCCGCAAAGGTCTACGCCGACGAGCCGCTCGGTGAGGATGAGCTCCGACACAATTTCCTGCAGGCGTCCATCTTCCTCCACAATGTCCGCGAGGCGTCCCGGTCTCTGCTCCTCACCAAGCCGCTCGCGGTTCGCGCCGGAGGCACGAGCCACGCGGACGTGGACGTGTTCCTGGACACCTACGATTACGATTACCAGCGGCTGCACGCGTGGATCGAGGCCGCCCTGGCGGAAGGTGACGGCCCATGAAACGTGAGCTCATCGCGCTCGGGCTCGCGGCCTGCCTGGGGACTTCGGCGTGTGCGACGGTCGCCCCGTACGAGCGCGGCCGGCTCATGCAGCGCGCGATGCAGTCGAAGCCGGCGCTCGACGCAGGCTTCGACGCCCACGTCGCCGAGCTCCGAGAGAGCGCTATCGGCGCGACTTCCGGAGAGAACGCGTCATGCGGGTGTCGCTAGCCACGGTGGTCGCGATGGCGATGACCCAGGGATGCGCGGGGAGCAGCGCGACGCACTCCGCGACGTCCCGCGTTCATTTCTATGATGATCCGCGCCTGTCGGTCCTGTCGCCGGCGGTCCGCGACGACATGGAGCTCGGGGACTTTCGGCTGGGCGCCGGCTACGCCGTCGACGTCGTCAGCGGCGCGACGCAGGCCCTCACGGTCGACGCGGTGTCCTCGGCCACGCGGTTCTCCGAGCGCCGCCACCAGGCGGGAGCCTCGGTCGGGTACGCGCCCTCGCCCGAGACCGAGCTGTCGGGCGGGTACGCCCTCAGCTCCGAGCCCGACCACACGGTGCATGCGCCGTCCGCAGGGGTCACGTGGGAGATGCTCGATCGCATGGTGCGCGCGTCGCTGCGATACCAGCTCCTCGCCGAGTCCATCGGCAGAGTGGATGACCTCGCGTTCAGCGCGGACGCCCTGGGGCATCGCCTCGATCTGGGATGGACGCAGATCACCACCAGGACGCTGGTCGTGACGCTGCTCGGGTCCGCGACGGCCTACGACTGCGACGCGGCCATCGGTTGCTTCGCCAATCCTTATCGCTACGTCGGCGTGGGGGGGCTGAGCGGCGGTCGAGCCGCGCTGGGCGAGCGCCACCCGGACACCCGGGTGACCGGCGCGGGCGCGCTGCGCGCGGCGTGGGGGTTCAGCGGGGCGAGCGCCCTCCATGCGGGCTACCGATTCTCGATGGATACCTGGGCGATCACCGCGCACACGGGAGACGCGGCGTTCGTCACCGAGCTCATTCGGGACCGCCTGCTGGCCCGCGCCGAGGCCCGCGCGACCACGCAGACCGCCGCCTCGTTCTACAGGGCGCGCTACCTCGGCGGCGAGGGATCCGTTCCTGCGTACCGCACGGCCGACTCGGAGCTGTCCCCGCTGTGGAACGTGAAGCTGGGGCTCCATCTCGAGTGGGACCTCGGGCCGCTCCGGCTCGTCGGTGAGCTCGGTCGAATGTGGAACCAGTACCCCGAGTTTCCGGCCCTGCCGAGCCGGCATGCCTGGACAGGGGGCCTCGGGCTCGACGCGGAGCTCTGATGACCGTGGAGAATGGCTACAGGCCGTTGTAGCTCGGGACGCCGATGCCGACGTTGGGGGTGCTCATCGCCCCCGTCGTGCGCACGCCGAAGCGCGCGTGCATGGCCGTGATCGGGAACGGGGTGTCCACCTTCCGCTTGAGGTCCCAGATCGCGCCGTCCTGCGACGCCTCGAACAGGATCGAGCCCGCCTCGGCGCGGATCCGCCACCAGCGCTCGGCCTGCGCGTAAGGCGCGGTCTCGCGCGCGGGCGGGCCGCCGGCCGCCGCGACCTCCATGTAGAAGCCGGACGCGCCGTCGAAGCCGAATTCCAGGCGGTTCTGCCGGTCGTCCTCGGCGGCGAGGAACACGGACATCGGCGCGTCGAAATAGGTGATCGCGGGCACGTCGACCGCGATCCAGCTATCGGTGAGATCGAACGCGGTGGAGGTCTGGTACTTGCACATCGACGCGCCGTTGCCAGGCATGTTGAAGTGCGCGTTGCCACCCCCCTCGCTCCTCGTGCAGTCGCCCGTCGACTGCGAGGCCGACCAGGCGATGCCCTCCTGACCGTCCTCGAAATCGTCCGTGAACGAGGACGCGGGGCACCAGACCGCCGGCGTCCGCACGCGGTTGAAATCTTCGAAATGGGCGCCCAGCGGGGCGGCGATCGGCTGGTCCGCGCCGGCCGCGAGCGCGACGTGGACGGTCCCGGCAAAGCCCGGGGTGGGCGCCGTCTTGCGCGTCGTCCAGGTGACGCCGTCGGGGGAGGTCTCCCAGGTGAGGGTCCCGGACGCCTCGCGGATCTGCCAGAAGCGGTGCTGCACGGGATCGTAGTTGGTCACGTCGCTGTTGTCGGAGACGACGTCGACGAGGCGCGACCAGAGCAGCGTCCCTCGCTGCTCGATCGCGATCCGGCGCCCCGGGCCGAGCTCCGCGGACATCGCGGCGTACGCGGCGGGGTTCGTGTCCAGACCCGTGGCCTCCACGCGGATGAGGTCCTCGTCGAAATTGACCGCGTGGAACGAGCGGTAGGCCGCCTCGCCCTGCGCGCCGGGCGGCGGGGTGAGGGACAGCCGCCCTCCGGATTCGCTGGAGGCGCCGCCCGGGGAGACGACCGCGCGCCAGGAGCTCGCCTTCACGCCGTCGTTGAAATCGTCCGTGAGCACGCTCGGGCGCCCGCATTCGGCCTGGGGCAGGAGCGCGCCGCCGCCCTCGCCGCCGCT
>CAYQYG010000225.1:0-14025 GCA_964421485.1 uncultured Polyangiaceae bacterium
GTTCAGACGTGTGCTCTTCCGATCTGTGGGCGCGGGCGCGACCGCCGGCGCGGCCGTCGCGTCGGGCGAGGCCGCGGGGGGGCGCGGCAGCTTCGCCAGGATGGGCGGCAGCGCGGCGCCGATTCCCGACGCGAGCGGCTCCGCGCGGCTCGAGGGCACGAGCGCCACGACCAGGAGCGCGGCCGCGCCGATGCCGGCCGCCGCGGCGACGAGGAGCCGCGCGCGCGCGCGGGCGCGATCGCGCAGCCCGTGCAGGCGCATCGAGCTCGTGAAGGGCGACGAGGTCTCGGCGAGCGGCGCGGTCAGCGCCTGCTCGCTCGGCGTGCCGACGCTGCTCCGGTTGATCTCCGGCGCGGACGGTGTGGCCGGCGCCGGCGGGCCGCCGAGGATGCCGCGGATCGCGGCGGCGGCGGCCTGGCCCTGCGCGCCGCCGAACGGCGCGAGCGCGGCGGCGAACCCGGCGAGGTCGGGGAAGCGTTCGTCGGGCCATTTGCCGAGCGCGCGGCGGATGGCCGCGTCGAGCGGCTCGGGCACCTCGGGGCGCAGCGCGCGCGCGCTCGGCGGCGGCTGCGTGGCGATGGCGACGGTGAGCGCGGTCGCGCTCTCGGCGATGTACGGGGGCCGCTCCGTGAGCAGCTCGAAGAGCACCATCGCGAGCGCGTGCTGATCGGTGCGCGCGTCGACGTGCTTGGCCGACTGGATCTGCTCCGGGGACATGTAGAGCGGAGTCCCGAAGTTCGCGGCCGTCTGCGTGAGCGCGTCGTTGCCGCGCCAGGGCACCTTGGTCAGGCCGAAATCGAGCACCTTGACGCGCGGGCTCCCGTCGCGCCGGCGCGTGAGGAAGAGGTTCGCGGGCTTGATATCGCGGTGCACGAGGCCGAGCGCGTGCGCCTCCGCCACGCCCTCGCACGCCTGCAAGATCAGCGAGACGGCCTCCTCGACGGGCATCCTCCCGCGCGCCGCGAGCTCCGCCGCGAGGTCGCGCCCGTCGAGGAACTCCATCACGAGGAACGGCTCGCCCTGCTCGGTCTGCCCCACGTCGGTGACCCGGGCGACGTGCTCTGCGGGCAGCCTCGCGGCGATCTGCCCCTCGCGGATGAACCGCGCCAGCGCCTCGGGCGAGCGCTGCCCCTCGCCGGCCAGGAGCTTCATGGCGACGCGCTGTCCGAGCGCGACGTGCGTCGCCTCGATCACGATGCCCATGCCGCCCTGGCCCAGCACGCGCTCGACACGGTACTTGCCGGCGATCACGGCGCCCTGCGGGAACGAGAGCGCAGGCGTCACCGGGGGCCTCCGGGGGCGCGGCGATGCGGCGGGTTCATGCGGGCGAGCACCGGTTCCGTACACATCGTACATATCCGCGCGCGTCGCGAAAAGGGGTGATATCCTCGCGCCGCACGCATGGACGGATCACAGCGGATCGCGCGGCGGTGGGGGATCCTGGGCGCCGGCCTCGCGCTGGCCGGCGGCTGCGCCGAGGTGATCGGCATCGAGGACTGGAACAAGCCGATCCCGTCCGAGGGCGCGGGGGGCGAAGGCGCGGGAGGGGCGCCGCCCGCGTGCGTCGTGTGCGCCGAGGCCGCGCCCGCCGGCTGGAGCGGCCCCGTGGCATTCCGCGACACCGAGGGGGCGCTCGACATGTGCCCGGACCCGTGGTTCACGGGGGTGGAGTGGGGGATCGAGCCGAGCACGCAGGACTTGACCTGCAGCGCCTGCGGCTGCCAGCTCGACGACGCCGCATGCGTCGCGACCAGCGTTATGGTCTACGCGGATGCGGCCTGTCCGGTCGGAAACGTGAGCTTCACGCCGGATATCCAGTGCGCCGAAGTCGTCGGGCTCGCCGCGACCACCTACCACGGGGCGATCGCCGCGACGCCCACCCCCAATCAGCCGGGGTGCTCGACGACAGGCGGCGAGGCGACGGCCTCGCGGGAGCCGTGGTCGCGTCGTGCGCGCGCCTGCAGCGTGCAACTGGCCCAGGGGAGCTGCGCAGCGGATGAGGTCTGCCTCCCCGATACCCCGTCGAATCATGAGGTCTGTGTGCATCGCGACGGTGATCAAGCCTGTCCGCCGGGCTATCCCGCGAAGCACACGGCGTACGCGAGCGCCGATGACACGCGCACGTGCCCGTCCTGCAGCTGCACGGCGGCGGGCCTGACCTGCGCCGGAAGCCGGACGCTGCTCTATGCGAGCGGCGACTCGAGCTGCGGCGCTCCGATCGAACAGATCATTCACGATAACTCGTGCGCGCCGTTCTCCACGGACACGGAGAGCAGCGTGAAGGCCATGTTCATCCCGCAGCTCGCCGGCACCTGCACTCCCAGCACGTCGCCCGCGACGGGCAGCGTCCAGCCGCAGGACATGCTCACGGTCTGCTGCCGGACCCCGTAGCACCGCCGAGCGCACGAGGGACGGCGACGGAAACGGACGCGGAAGCAGCTCGTCGATGCTAGTCGGGTAGGCCGAGGACTGGAACCTCCCCGGCCTACCCGACTAGTGCGCGCGACCGAGCAGCCGCACGAAATCGGTGATGGCCTGATCGTACGCGTCCTCGGCGGTCAGCAGCAGGTCGTTGTGCCCGGCCTGATCGACCCAGAGCGAGCGCTTCGGTCCGCGGGCCGCGGCGAACAGCGCCTCGCCGTGGTGGAACGGGATGAGCGTGTCGGCGCGGCCGTGCATCACCAGGACCGGGCAGGTCACGCGCTCCATCTTGTCGAGGTTCTTGAATCGATCGCCGGGGAACAGCGGCACGCGGGTCACCACGCGGAAGACGGAGACGAACGTGCTCTCCAGGATGAGCCCCCCGAGCGGCCTCCGGCTCGCCAGGTCGACCGACGGCCCCCCGCCGAGCGATCGCCCGTACGCGATGATCCTGCCGGGCGGGACGCCGCGCTCCTCGGTCAGGTGGGCGTAGGCGGCGTCGATGTCCTGGAGCAGCCGCTCCTCGGACGGCGCCCCGGTGCTCTCGCCATAACCACCGTAATCGTAGGCGAGCACCGCGAAGCCGAGCGCCTCGAGCCGCTCGAGCAGCGGCGCGACGTCCCCGAGGTCCTCCGCGTTGCCGTGGCTGTACAGGATCGTGTACGGGTCGCGCCCGCCCGGACCGGGCAGGTAGCGCGCCGCGGTCGTGGCGCCGCCCGCGGCCTCGAGCCGGAGGATCGAGGGATCTCCCGCATAGCTCGACGGATGCGGCTGATACAGGACGCGGTCCGAGCCGAGCACCCCGAACAGCCACAGGGATCCGTAGATGAACGCGGCCGATTTCAGGAGCCGCGAGCCCGAGAGATCGCCCCAGAGGATTCGCTTCCAGCGCTTCTTCGCCGCCTCGTCCATCGCGCCTCCGGATCTAGCAGGGCAGGGCCATTCCCGCTAGGATCCGCGCCGCATGCTGCCCACGCCGCTCAAGGAGCCAGACGCCGTCGATGTCGCGGCGATCGAGCTGCCGCAGCGCTTCGGCGATCCCGGGGGCGCGCTCGCCGAGGTCGGGGCCCTGCTCGGCTCGGGCGCGCTCCGCGGGGTCGACCTCGCGCTCTTGCCCGAGGCGATCCTCACCGGCCACGTCTCGCCGCGCGGCGAGTTCGATCTCCGCCCGTTCGCCGAGCCGCTCGACGGTCCTACGGCCGGCGCCCTCGCCGGGCTCGCGCGCCGCCACGGCCTCGCCCTCGCGGGCCCGCTGATCGAGGCGGCCGCGGGCCACCATTACAACAGCATGCTCCTGTTCGATCGCGGAGGCGCCCTCGCCCGTCCGGGTGAGCCACGGGAGCAGACCGCGCGCGATTGCACGAGAATACGCGATGCGCCGCGCGTCCGTGATGTTGCGCGTCCGGGCCAATCATGAGTAGCATGCCGCTCATCGACAGCCGAGGCGAGGACCAGGAGATGCTCCAGTGACGACGACGCGCGCGAAGCACAGCCCGGGGCCGCGCACGCGCGCCACGGATGGCCAGGAGATCCTCGTGGACGGGGCGGAGGGCCGCGTGAGGCCCCTGCGCCGGGGCGCGGCGGACGAGGGCGCCGGTGGCTGAATCGCCGTCACGCCTCCCCGTGCGGCTCCTCGCCGCCATAGCCCTCTCGGCGGCCCTCGCGCCGCTCAACTCCACGATGATCGCCGTGGCGCTGCCGGAGATGTCGCGCGCCCTTCCGGCCGACTCCGGCGCGCTCCGCCAGGCGCTCGTGACGAGCTATCTCCTCACGAGCATCGTCCTGCAAAGCCCCGGAGGGAAGCTCGGCGATCGCCTCGGCCACCGGCGCGCGCTCGGGCTGGGTCAGCTCCTCCTGGCGGCCGGCGCCGCGCTCGCCCACGCCTGGCCGGTGCTCCCGGTGCTCACGGCGTCGCGCGTCGTGATGGCCGCGGGCGGCGCGATCGTGGTCCCGAGCGCGACCGCCCTGCTCCGCACGGAGCTGCCGCCCGAGGTGCGCGGGCGCGCCTTCGGCGCCTTCGGAGCGGTGATGGGGCTCTCCGCAGGTATCGGGCCGATCGTCGGGGCGCTGCTCGTGGGGCGCTTCGGGTGGACCTCGATCTTCCTCGCGAACGTCCCGGTGGTGCTCCTCTCCGCCGCGCTCGCGCACGTCGGGGCGCCTTCGGGGCCCGGGGCCACGACACCCGCTGGGCCGCGCCCGCGCTTCGACGTCGTGGGCTCGGTGTTGCTGGGGGCCTCGCTCGCGGGGCTCGTCCTCGGCCTCGAGGACGCCCGCCTCCGCTGGGCTGCCGCGCTCGGCGCGCTGGGCCTCGTGCCCTTCGTGCTCTGGGAGCGGCGCGCCCTGGACCCCATCATCGATTTCTCTCTCTTCGAGCGGCGCGCATTCGTCGGCGGCAGCCTGATCATCGCCATCCAGAACTTCGCCATGTATGCGACCATATTCGAGCTGCCGCAGGTGGCGGGGCGGCTGTTCACCGTCGGGCCGCGCGACATCGGCCACGCGTTGCTGGCCATGATGGGGACGATGGTCGTCGTCTCGCCCCTCGCGGGCCGCGGCGCCGATCGCCTCGGGGCGCGCGCGGTGGCGCTCTCCGGCTGCTCGCTCGCCCTGGCCGGCATGATCCTGCTCGCCGCGCGGCCTCTCCACGCGATGACGGACGCGGTCCCGGCGCTCGTGCTGCTCGGCGCCGGGCTCGGCCTGACGTCCGCGCCGTCGCAATCCGCGGCGATGAGCGACGTCCCGGGGGAGAAGAGCGGAATGGCGGCGGGCCTCACCTCGACGATGCGCTACATCGGGGGCATCGCCGGCCTCACCGTGCTCGGCCTCGTCCTCACCGACCGCCCTGCGAGCGACGTGGTGATGCACGAGCACACCACGACCATTTCCATATTCTGCGCGTCGCTGGTCCTGACGATTGGCCTCGCGTACCTCCTGCCCGGCCGCCCCGCCGCGCCCACGCCGGCCGGAGGCCCGCGGTGAACCGCCTCCGCGCCGATGCGAGATCCACCGGGGGCGCGCGACGTCCAGGGCCTCTTCGAGATCCTCGACAGGGCCCTCGAGGACGACGAGCACCTCGCCGGCGGCCGCTTCACGCTCGCCGACCGCGCGGTCGCCCCTCGGCGGCCGACAGCGCCGCGGCGCCGGACGCGGGCGGTCCAGAGCGCGGGCGCGACGAGAATATTGACGGCGGCGCTGGACGGGTCTAGTCGTCAAACGTTCTGTTCGCCTGGCATCGTGCGGCCGGTCCGCGCACCGACCTCGCGCTGCGAGCGCAAATTATTCGCCGGCGCCGAGGCGCTGGCCGGCCGCTCTTTCGCCGGAGGAATCCATGCTCTTGCAGCGCCCCGTTCGCCGCTCCTTCACCGTCCTCGCCTCCTTGCTGCTCGCCGGCGGGCTGACCGCTTGCGGATCCGACGACGACGGCGGGGGCGGCGGAACGGGCGCGACGTTCGACACGCCGGCGGCGATCAGCGCTTACCTCGAGGGCAAGACGCTCACGATGGAGGGGGACTCGATCCCGAGCCACCCGAACGGCTACGACGAGAACACGAATTTCGGCAACGCCACGCAATGCTACAGCTCGGTGACGATGACGCCGACCAGCTCCTCGTGGCACGTCATGAGCGTGCTCGGGACGCTGGAGAACGCGCCGGCGGCCGGGGACACCGGGACCTGCAATCATGACGTCCCCGGGGCCGAGCTCATGTTCGATTCGACGGCGATCCTCATCGAGAACGTGACGCCGGACTGCTTCGATTTCACGGCGACCTACGTCGGCTTCGGACAGGAGGGGCGCGCGCGCATCACGGAGACGTCGCTCTCGCTCGAGATCTTCTTCAAGGGGCAGGCGACCGGCCATCGCTGCGCGGACGGCGCGATCGGCGCGCAGACCGTGACGCTCAGCGGGGCGCCGTTCACCGGGGACGCGGTCCAGCAGTACACCATCCAGTAGATCCCGGCGGAGCCGGCGCGCGCGGTCCATTGAGCGACGGAGGGCCGCCCGCGCCGCACCCGCGAGCCCCCCATGCCGACGGCACCCTCCCCCGCGCCTCCCCCCGCCGCCGCCGCCCGCCGCCCGGGCCGCTCGCTCCTCTACCTCGCCGCGCCGGCGCTCCTCGCGGCCCCGCGCGCGGCGCTCGCCGAGGGGCCGCCGGTGCCCGGCATCGACGCGCTCGCCGAGTACCGCGACGCGAATGACCGGTCGGCGGATCCAAAGCCGGATCAGCTCCAGCTCATCAATTACTTCTTCGTCCGCGGCACCGCGACCAACGCGCTCGCGGACCCCTCGGGCCTGAAGGGCGTATCGCTCGGGCCCATCGGCTCGATCGTCGGGAGCGCGACCCGCACCGGCGACAAGTCCACGAACTTCTACGTCGAGCAGCGGTGGATCCCGGTCGTCTCGTACAGCCCTTACTTCGCCGACGGGCTCGCGACCTTCCGGGCGCAGCTCGAGGTCGATTTCACGTGGGGGCTCGCCGCGAACCAGGTCCAGCAGAACCAGGGCGGCGGGTTCAACGCGGATCAGGTCAACATCCAGACGAAGAACGTCAACGTCTCCCTCTACCCCACGCGGGATCCGGAGCAGCTCGCGATCGTGCTCGGGACGCAGTCGGTCTATGACACCCCGTTCGATCCGGCGATCACGCCGCTCTTCGATCTGGTGCGGACCGGCTACAAGCTGGCGTTCCTCGGGTCGGACGCGACGGGCGCGGCGATCTATTCACGCTTCGGCGGGCTCTCGAAGCTCGCGTTCCTGCCGCTCGGCTCGGCGCAGCCGGACAAGGCCGCCGACAACGACGCGCGGTTCTCCTACGCCTGGCTCCTGACGGCCGACTACGCGTACCCCGTCACGCCGGGCACGCTCGTCGGCGTGTCCGCGTGGCACCTCCAGGACGACACGAAGGGCGCGGCGTACGCGTACGAGGGCCTCGTGGAGTCCGGGCCGGCGTCGACCGGCCTCGGCTCGTTCACCGGCACGAGCCGCTTCAACATGGACGACCCCAGCGGATCGGTGAACTACCTCGGGGCGAATTTCAATCACAACCTGGCCTTCCACAGGGGTGATCTCGCGGCCTCGGGGTTCTTCATGTACAACTTCGGTCAGTACAGGAACAAGAAGCCCGACTCCAAGCTCCTCCCCGAGGTCGACATCAGCGGCTTCGCGGCCAACCTGGAGCTGCTCTTCAAGTGGGGGCCGAGGGACGGCGACCTCCTGACCCTGGAGTCGCTCTACACGTCCGGGGACGGCGATCCGAACGACGACGAGTACTCCAGCGCGTTCACCATGAACTACTACGGCATCCCCGGCGCCGTGTGGTTCAATCACAAGACGCTGATCCTGTTCCCGTTCACGAGCACGGTGAGCAACTACACGGGCGCGGTCACGGACATCTCCAACCAGGGTTACGGGGTGACCACGGCGATCGTCACGGCCTCGCACGACGTCATCCCGAACAAGCTGAACCTGAAGGTCGGGGCGGCGACGGCGCAGAGCAACTCGAGGCCCGTGCCGATCCCGGGCGGCGGGCCGCGCGGCCGGCTGATCGGGGTCGAGGGGAACGTCGAGCTCAAGTACCAGATCCGGTACCTCATGACGGCCGGCCTGCATTTCGGGTACATGAAGAAGGGGAGCTTCTATGACGGGAACCCCCAGCTCAAGGACGATCCCTGGGCGGCGTTCACCACCTTCACCTGGTACGCGTTCTGAGATGACGACCCCTCGCTCCCTGTGCACGGCGGTCTCGATCGCGGCGCTCGCCGCGGGCGCGCTCGGCTGCGGCTCGTACCAGGCGAAGGGCCCGCTGGAGTTCCGGGACGTGGCGTACACGTCGGCGGACGGGCGGGCCTGGCCGGAGAGGCGGATCCGCCTGCCCGGCGTCGAGAAGGCGTACGGGATCCGGACGCCGCTCACCGTCGAGTACGTGGAGCTCAACCCGGGCGGCGCGCGGACCGTGGTGTTCATTCACGGCCTCGGGTCGAACCTCAAGTTCTGGCGCTACCAGCTCGACGCGTTCGCCGCGCGCGGGTTTCACGTCATCGCGCTGGACCTCCCGGGATATGGAAAGTCCGACAAGCCCGCGTCCTTCCCCTACACGATGGAGTCCATGGCCGACGCGGTCCGCGAGCTCTGCGGCGCGCTGGGCGTGAAGCGGCCGATCCTGGTCGGGCACTCGATGGGCGGGCAGACGGCGCTCTCCTTCGGGATCCGCTGGCCGGACGAGCCGGCGGCGCTGGTGCTCACCTCGCCGGCGGGCTTCGAATCGTTCTCCCCGAGCGAGCGGGAGTGGTTCCGGAGGGTCGTGACCGCCCGCGGGATCAAGCGCGCGAGCGAGTACGGGATCTGGGGCTCGATCCGGCACAACAACTTCCAGCGCTGGCGTCCCGAATTCGAGTGGCTCATCGAGGACCGGGCGCGGGTCGCGGGCAGCAAGGAGTTCGACAGCTACGCGTACGCGAACGTGAGGAGCGTGGCGGGGCTCGCCGACAACGAGTTCATCAGGAAGAGCCTTGGCCGGATCAAGGCGCCGACCCTCATCGTGTTCGGCGAGGACGACGGGCTCATCCCGAATCCGTTCCTGCACGGCGGCGACACCGCCGGCGTGATGGAGCACGGCCACGCCGGCATCGCCGGATCGAAGCTCGTGCCGCTCGACGGCTGCGGGCACATGGTGCAGATGGACTGCACCCGCGAGTACAACGACGCGGTCTGGGGATTCCTGGACGGGCTTTCGCGCAGGTGACCATCGGCGCGCTTCGAGGGATGGATTCATGACGCAGGTGGCATGGTGGCGTGAGCCGACCCGGGGGCAGTGGATCGCGTTCTTCGCGGCCTGGTTCGGCTGGGTCATGGACGCGTTCGATTTCACGATCTTCCTGCTCGTGATGCCCCAGATCGCGAAGGAGTTCGGCGTCTCGATGACCGCCACGGCGGGGTCGATCACGCTGACCCTGCTCCTCCGGCTGCTCGGGGGCATGGCGGCGGGGTCCCTGGCGGATCGGTTCGGGCGCAAGCTGCCGCTCATGATCTCGGTGATCTGGTTCGCGCTCTGCGACGGCGCGGTCGCGTTCGCGCCGAGCTTCGGCTGGATCCTGGCGCTGCGCGCGCTCTTCGGCTTCGGGATGGGGGCCGAGTGGACCTCGGGCGCGACGCTGGCCATGGAGAACTGGCCGGCGCGGAGCCGCGGCATCGCCTCCGGCGTGCTCCAGGGGAGCTGGGCGATCGGCTACCTGCTCGCGGCCGTGGTGGCCGCGTGGATCGTCCCCCTCTGGGGCTGGCGCACGCTGTTCCTCGTCGCGGCGCTGCCCGCGCTCTTCGTGCTGCCGATCCGCATCTGGGTCCCGGAGAGCCCGGACTGGAAGAAGGAGGCCGAGGGGAGGGCGGCGTCGCCGCTCCTGCCCGAGCTGATGAGCCTCGACATGATGAAGAAGGTCCTCTGGGCCTCGCTGGTGATGGCGCTCGGCTTCGGCGGTTACTACGCGCTCACGGGCCTCTATCCGACGCTGCTCCAGACGGAGCTCGGGCTCGGTCAGGGCGACGTGCGGACGTATGTCTCGCTGTTCAACGTGGGGATGATGGCGGGCGCGATCGGGTGCGGCTTCGTGGCGGCGCGGGTGGGCGTGACGGCGGCGATCGTCGTTCCGAGCCTGCTCAACCTGCCGTTCCTCTTCCTCTACGTGGGCGCCGTGGCCGGGCTGCTCGGGGTCGGGGCGGTGGCCGGCGGCGCGCTGGGCGCGGGCATCTCCGGCGTGACCCCGCTGCTGCTCACGTCGCTGTTCCCGGCGCGCATCCGGGCGCGAATGGTCGGGCTCGTCTATCACGTGGGCGCGTTCGCGGCGGCGTTCGTGCCGACCGCGGTGGCGGCGCTCAAGGACTACGCGGGCTTCACGCTGATGACGGCGATCGCCTGCGTGGCCGCGGGCTGCGAGATCCTCCTGGCCGCCGCGATGCTGATCCGGCCGGCGGCGGCCGAGGACACGGCCAGGGGCGAGGCCGCGGAGCCGATGCACACCTGAGCGGCGACGCCCTCAGTTCGTGGCGTGGTACTTGACCATCCGCCACTGGTTGTAGCCGGTCAGGTCCTTCGAATTGAAGTGGCCGTAGGGCACCGAGGTGAACATCACCTCGCCGGTCTGGCCCGGGATGCGCGCGGTGTACTCGCCGTACACGAGGCCGCCGTAGCCGATCACCTCGTCCACCGTGGAGTGGATGGTGTAGCGATAGGAGCCCTCGTACCCGCTCGTGGCGAGCAGGTCGTCCAGGTAGGCGGACCGGCCATAGACGCCGAACATGCCGAGGACGCCGGGATAGAGGCCGTTCGTGGATCCGCAGGTGTACGTGGTCGGGCCGCTCAGGTAGCAGGACGTGAGGCCGCGGTTCGCGCCGGCGATGCCGACGAAGGTGTCGATCCAGGAGGTGATGGCGGGGCCGACGCTGTACGAGCCGCCCTCGAGCGCGTCGGAGGCGCTGCCGCCCTTGATCGCCTTGCGCGCCAGGGTGACGCCCATCGAGTGGGCGATGACGTCGACCTTGGACGCCCCGGTGTACGCCTTCACCGCCTCGATGAGCTTCCGGATCTTCATGACGTAGGTCTTGGAGTGGTACTGGTAGGGCGAGAGCGACATGTCCGCCGGGCCCCAGGTCGTCGCGTAGAGCTCCGAGGTCTTGTACCCCTTCGAGATGAAGTAATCGATGGACGCGTTCCAGCCCGTCTGGCCGGGGGAGCTGCCCACGGCCTTGTCGGAGTTGCCGTGCACGAAGATGACGGGCTGGTTCACGACGGTGTCGGCGCCGCTCGCCTTGCCGCCGTAGCTGCCGCCCACGAGGTCGCTGCGCACGAGGTTGTACTGGTCATACCCGTTCGCGGTGAGCCACTGCTGGAAGTGCGGCGTGAAGCCGGCCGTGGACGCGGCCTCCTCGCGCTCATCGACCTGATCCTCCCCGATGCCGTCATCGCCCTCGGCTCCATCGGGATCCGCCGCGGCGATGCAGCCCGAGGCGGCCGTCGCCAGGAAGAGGGCTGCCGTGAACAAGCCGAGGCGATGCGTGGACTTCATCGTTGACGCTCCTTGCATGCCCGGCGAGAGGGCGACCGGGCGGCCTCTTGTATCACAGGACGCGCCGGCGGGGTGCGCCGAGATGCGAGCGCCGGGATCGATGCATCGCTGGCAGCGCGCAGCGCGCAGCGCGCAGCGCGGGCCGCCCCCGCTGCACAAGTAAGGACGAGCTGGAACGCCGGTCGGAGCCGCGCGGCCGAGCTACTGGCACTGCCCCGCTTCGTAGTAGCTGGGCGCGGTGCGGCGGACCCAGGTGTACACCATCGTGTAGAGGCCGAGCTGCTGGCCCGAGCCGACCGCGCAGACGTAGCTCCCCCCGAGGCCGCAGCGGACCGCGCGACCCTGGACGACATGATAATAATTGGCGTCATAGAGCTGCTCGCAGGCACTGCCCTCGCCGCCGGAGCCTCCGGAGCCGCCCGAGCCGCCCTCGCCGCCGGAGCCGCCCGAGCCGCCGGAGCCGCCGCCGGCCTCGTCATCGAGGCCGAAGAAGAGACCGGCCTGGTAGGTCGAGCAGATGTTCGCGTCGAGCATGTAGGCGCCCGTCGCGCCGCAGCCGCCGGCCGGGGCATAGCCGGGATCGACCGCGGTGCCGTGGCCCATGCCGGGGATCGAATACGCCTCGACGAGCGCCTCGCCGGACGCGCCGCGGTGCTCGGAGCGCGTCGCGCCGCTCACCGTCGAGGTCGCGTCGGCCGTCGCGTCGATCCCGTGCACGTTCGTCCATTGCTCTACGAGCTCGCGGGCGTTCACCGGGCTCACGATGGCATCGGAGGCGCCGTGCCAGATCGAGACGCGCGGCCACGGCCCCGCGTGGCCGGGGCCGGGAGCGGTCCGCCGGGGAATGATCTTCGACGATCACGAGGTGACGGACGCCTTCGGCGGCCCCGGCGGCTCGTGGATGAATTTTGGTATTCGGGCCCCGGGGCCTGTTGCCGGGTGAGAGGGCGCATCTTTGTGGGGAGGCGGAGCGGGGGGCGAGATTCACAGGGCCCGGCGCTTTCGCGGCGGCGCCCTGGACCGGGGCGCCGCTGCGAGCGCGGGGGCTCAGCCGACTTTCGGCTCAGCCGTCGAGGCGGGCGCGGCGGGGGCCGCCTTGGTCTGTTCCCGAGCCTTTCGCCGGGTCTTCGCGGCCCGCACGCCGATCTGGCCGTGGTAGCGCATCGTCTCCTCGAAGTGGATCAGCAAGCCGCGGTTCCGCTTTCCGACCCGCCGCACCGCTCCCACGACCACGCCGATGTCGGCCTCGCGCTTGTCCTCGAGGAAAGCCTCGGTCTCCTCGAGCACCTCGAGCTGCTTGGCCACCGCGATCCGGGCCTGGCGCACCTCGCTCAGCCGATCCGTGGTCGCCTGGATGCGCGCCATCACCTCCGGCGCGACCCCTATCGTGGCCGCGTGCGCCGGGAGACTCCCATCCATCTCCTTCTTGGCCGCATCGAAGCCGGGCTTCTCGCGCGCCCACCCCTTCGTGGCCCCGTCCTCGGCGTCGATGATGACGCCGTCGAGGTGCTGGAGGTTGATATTGAGCGAGCCCGTGTACAGCTGAACCTTGTCGTTCGCCATGTGTTCATCTCCTGGAATGCGCCCTGCATGGACGCGTGCCGACTTCGACCCGTGCGTGCCCGAAACGGACCATGGCACGCACGAGGTCAAGCTATGACCACCGCCCAGGGCGCCGTCAACCGGAGCAACGCATTTTTTCGATCTTGATGCGGCCAATCTCCTACATGATCTCCCCGAAGAACACGTCGCCTCACCGCTCCCCATGGGGCGAGGCTGACTGCGCTGCTGACCCTATCGGAACGCGAGGAACGTCCACACGGGACGCCACGTGAGGGCAAGTGCGCGATATTGCTGATCGGGATCCGGAGGAAGGCGTTCGGCAGCGCGGCGTCGGCGGCCTGGAGGCAGCGAAGGAGCTTCACGTGAACGGGAAGGATCATCACGTCGACGCGAATGGGCTTCGCGCGAATGTGGAGGATCCAGCCGTGGACGCGAACGAGCATCGCGTGAACGCGAAGGATCGTCCCGTCGACGTGAACGTGCGTTCCCTTGAACGGGTCGGTGGCCGCGTCAGGTGGCCGGCGTTCACGTCGACGTGAACGATCTTCGCGTCGACGCGACCGCGCTTCACATTGACGCGACCGCGCTTCATGTTCACGCGAACGCCGTTCGCGTCCACGGGACCGGCGTTCGCGTCCACGGGGTCGCCCTTCACGCCGATGCGAACGCCCTTCACGTGGACGTGAACGCGCTCCACGCCGACGGGATCGGCGTTCCCCTCCAGGGCCCGACCTTCACGCGGACGTGAACGCGCTTCACGCCGGAGCGATCACGCTTCACGTCCACGTGAACGCGCTTCACGTCGGAGCGTGTCCTTGTGAACGGCGCCGCTGCTCGATACTCTCGGGGGCCTCCACGGGAGGTCTCCTATGGGGCGGTCGATGTTCCTTCGTGGGATGGCCACCTTTGCGCTGGTCGCGATCCTGGGCTGTGCCGAGCTGGAGGACCCGGCCGGCCCGCCCGCCGAGCACGTCGGCGTCGCGCGGC
>CAYQYG010000226.1:0-14008 GCA_964421485.1 uncultured Polyangiaceae bacterium
CCGGAAAGTAGAGGCCGGCCGGGAGGAGTGATACCGTCGCGCGGGGCGCGGCCGACGCGCGGAGGAGAGGGATCGAGATGCTTTCCGAGCAGATAGAGCAGCCCGACGGACGCGTCGCGCTGAGCGCCGAGGTGGATCTCGCGGGGTCGAACCTCTACAACGAGGACCTCGCGCCGACGTCCCTCGCCGCGCGAAAATGGACGACGTACAACTTCGCGGCGCTCTGGATCTCCATGGCGCATTGCATACCGACGTACATGCTCGCGTCGGGGCTCATCGCGGCCGGGATGACCTGGCTCCAGGCGCTCTTCACCATCCTGCTCGGCAACGTCATCGTCCTGATCCCGATCCTCCTGAACTCGCACCCGGGCACGAAGTACGGCATCCCGTTCCCGGTGTTCGCGCGGGCCTCGTACGGGGTCTATGGCTCGAACCTGCCGGCCATCATGCGCGCGATCGTCGCGTGCGGGTGGTTCGGCATCCAGTGCTGGATCGGGGGCAAGGCGCTGCACACGTTCATGCGCGCCATGTGGCCGGGGTGGGAGACCGCGCTCGGCGGGCACGTGAACGGGTACGCGCCGACGATGTGGCTCTCGTTCCTCATCTTCTGGGGGCTCAACATCCTCATCATCTACCGGGGCATGGACCTGCTCCGGAAGGTCGAGAACTGGGCGGCGCCGTACGTGCTCGTCATGACGGCGGTGCTCGTGTGGTGGGCCATCGATCGGGCGAACGGCCTCGGGCCGATCCTCGAGAGCAGCTCGCACTCCCACCCGGCGGGCAAGAGCTTCTGGGCCATCTTCGTCCCCTCGCTCACGGCGATGATCGGCTTCTGGGCCACGCTGTCGCTCAACATGCCGGACTTCACCCGGTTCGGGCGTTCGCAGCGCGAGCAGGTGGTCGGGCAGGTCGTCGCGCTGCCGACGACGATGACCGTGTTCGCGGCCATGGGGGTGGTGATCACCAGCGCGACGCAGGTCATCTACGGCGAGGCGATCTGGGATCCGATGGACCTCGCGCTCAAGTTCGAATCGCGCGGCATGGTCGCCGTCTCCATGTTCACGGTGGTGATCGCGACGCTCGCCGTGAACATCGCCGCGAACGTCGTCTCGCCCGCGAACGATTTCGCGAACGCGTTCCCCAGGGCCATCACCTTCCGCGTCGGCGGGCTCATCACCGGGATCATCGGGATCGGGATGCGGCCGTGGAAGCTGCTCGCCGATCCCTCGGGCTACATCTTCCAGTGGCTGCTCGGCTACTCGGGCGGCCTCGGATCCATCGCCGGCGTGCTGATCGCCGACTACTGGATCACGAAGAAGGGCAAGCTCGACCTCGCCGATCTCTATCGCAAGGACGGCCGGTACGCGTACGGCGAGCGGGAGAGCGCCGGGCCGCGCGAGACCTTCAAGGGGCCGGGGACGAACTGGGTCGCGGTCGGCGCGACGCTCCTCGGCTGCGCGTTCGCCTGGATCGGGGTCATCGTGCCCGCGTTGCACCCGCTCTTCGATTACGCCTGGTTCGTCGGCGCCGGCGTGGCCGCGGCCGCCTACGTCGGCGGGATGCGGCTGACCGGCGACCGCGCCGCGGCCTGAGGCGGAAAGAGAGAGATTCACAGGGAGGCGGGGAGAGAGCTCTGATTTTTTCTCTGGAATTTTCTGACCTCCCCGTCCTCCCCGCCTCCCTGTGACTTCTCTCTCCTCTCCTTTGAAATTCTTTTATTGCGGCCTCGCGACTTCTCCTGCACCATCCGCGCCGTGCGACCCTCCACACGCGCCCGCCTCGCCTCCGCCGCCGCGCTCTCCGCGCTGCTCGCCGCGACCCCCGCGGAGGCCGCGGGCAAGTACGCGCTCTCGATGTTCCATTTCAATGTGCAATACGTGGCCGGCGGCATGGTCGGGTATTTCTCGACGCCCGATCCGGCGATCGACCTCGACGCGGACGCGATAGAGGACCTGATCATCACCGAGAGCCTCGCGCCGGTGATCGACCTCTTCGCGCGGCACCCCGGATGGGGCGCCGACATCGAGATGCAGGCGTACACGCTCGACGTGCTCGCAGCGCGGCACCCGGCGGTGCTCGACACGCTCCGCGCGCTCGCGAAGTCGGGCCAGATCTCCGTCGTCAGCTTCCATTACTCGGATCAGCTCTTCATCGCCTATCCGGAGGAGGACTGGGAGCGGTCGCAGGCGCTCGCGGCGGCGACCTTCGAGGCGCACGACGTGCCGCTCGCGAGGAGCGTCTTCTGCCAGGAGGGGCAGGCCGGGCCCGCGCTCGCCGCGCGGCTCGTGGAGCGCGGGTACCAGACGATGGTCTGGCCGAAGAACCTCTGGACCTACCAGCAAGGCGACTTCGACGCGGCGCCGCTCTATCGCTTCGGGGGCGCCCTCCTCGTCGTGGGCGCCAAGGGCGTCGAGTATCACCAGGACGGGGTCGACGTGAGCGTGACCTGGACCTTCCTGGACGACGGCGAGCTGCTCGCCACGAACGACATGAACCCTTATCTCCCGGACGAGTTCCGGCACGACCCTGCGGCGGTCGCCGAATACGAGGACAGCCTGGCGCAGCTCGAGGCAGAGGGGTTCGAGATCACCACGGTCGACAAGTACGTGGCGGCCGTGAAGGACGTCGTCCCGCTCGCCGATCCGCCGCCGCTGCTCGACGGGACGTGGCAGCCGAACAGCACCGAGGCGGTGAAGCGCTGGCTCGGGGGCGGCGGCCTCTGGGGCATCCACGAGCGCGACAACCACGTCCGCACGCTCGGCGCGCTCGCCCACCGCGAGCTCGTGCTCGCCGAGGCGCTCGCCGCGCGGGCCGGGCTCGACGCGAAGGCGGCGCTCGACAGCGGCTTCCGCATGCTGGCGCTCGGGCAGGTGAGCGACGCGAGCGGCATCAACCCGTTCCGCGGCGAGATCGAGTACGGGATCGCCCACCTCGCCGAGAGCCTCCGGATCGCGCGCGACGTCATCACCGAGGCGAAGGCCGCCCTGGGCGCCGATACGGTCACGATCGACTCCGGCTCGGGCGAGGTGATCGAGGAGGCCGCGCCGGAGCCCGAGGCCGGTCAATCCGAGGCGCCGCAGATCGCGCTCGAGATCTCGCCCGACGGGCGGCCGGTCACCGAGACCTGGGAGCTCCTCGCCCCCGGCCACCACCGCGTGACGATCGAATTCGGCGCCGGGGACTCCCGCTTCCTCGGCGTGCGCTTCCCCGGCGGCGCCGCCGGCGATCTCTCCGGGGATCTGGTGATCACCGACGCGCTGGCGGACGGCGTGATCGCAACGTATTCGCGCGCCGATTTCGCGTTCGAGGATTTCTACCTGGCGCTGCCCACCGGCCTCGTGAGCCTCGGGCCCGGCCGCTTCCTCGTCAAGGACCAGGCGCGCGTCCACCTCGCGGCGCAGATCTTCCGGGACAGCCTCGACGTCGCCTTCACCGACGAGACCGCGCCCGCGGGCGAGCCGCAGACGTGGGTGTTCCACGTCCTCGACGGCACCGCCGACGAGGCCCTCGCGCTGGCCCATTCCCTCAACGTCACGCCGAGGCTGTCGCGATGAGCCGCCCGTGCCTGCTCCCCCTCTCCGCGATGGCCGCGGCCGTGCTCGCCGGCTGCGCCGCCGACGAGGCCCTCTCGCCGCTGGATCAGCCGCTCGCGGCGACGCTCTCGGTCGACATCCGCGAGAGCGCAGCGCTCCGCATCGACGGCCAGGGCCCCGACGTGAAGGTCCGGCTGACGCTCTCGAAGGGCTTCGGCGTGGCCCCCGCCGGCGAGGCGCTCTCCGGCCCGGGCCGCGTCGAGGCATTCCCCGAGGCCGCCGCCACCCTTTACACGGCCCGCCTCGCCGCGCCCGCCGACCCCTCCGGGCCCTGCGGGGATCGGACGGTGTCGCTGGCGCTCAGCCTGCACCGCGCGGGCGACGCCGCGCACGTCGGCGGCGCGCTCACGGCCTATTGCGGCGAGGGCGTGTGGTCCGGCGTGCCCGCCCGCGTGCTGCGCCTCTCGGGGGACATCGCGCGCTGAGCGGGCGGCCTCCGCTGGTGGCATCTGCACGGCGCACCCGGCTGGCGCGACGGATCGCACCGAAGCGCGATCCCGTCGCCGACGCGCACATCACGAGAGAGACGGAAGACCGGCAAGGGCGCGAACGCCATTCGCCAGATCAAGGAAATCGTCGGTGCCGTGAAACAGACGATTGGCGCGATAGATCTCCGCAGCCAGCACGTTCGTGAGCACCGACGAGAGGACTTGGAGGTCGCTGTCTCCCTCGCAGATCAACCACTCCACCGGCGCGGGCAGCTCCAGGACCCTCTGGTGAGGATGCTCGACGCCGCATGCGCTGCCGCCGGCGAAGCTGGTAGCATCCGCCGCATGGCGACCAGCGATCTGGACCTCCGGCTCGACACCCTCCGCGCGAACGGCGAGATCAGGGCGGAGCTGCTCGACGGGCTCGGGGCCTTCTTGACCACCGCGCCGGACGAGGAGCTCTTCAGGATGAGCCCCCTCCGGTATGCCGCGGCGCAGGGGATCCCGGAGCAGGAGGGGATCGACCTCTTCCTCCACGCGACGCGCGTCGGCATCCTGGAGTTCGCCTGGGGCGTGCTCTGCCCCGGGTGCCTCGCGTTCCTGACGACGCCGGGCGGGCTGCGATCGCTCAGGCAGAGGAAGCGCTGCACGTTCTGCGAGCTCGACATCGAGAGCTCGATCGACGATCGCGTCGAGGTCGCGTTCACCGTCGCGCCGTCGGCGCGGCGCATCCGCTTCCACGCGCCGGAGGCGCTCGACATGCGGGCAGACGCGATGCGGCTCTTCTTCTCCTCCAGCCTCGCGCCCAGCTCGGCCCCGCACCGGGCGCTCGGGCAGCACATCCTCCACGCCGGACGCGCGCCGGCGGGCGAGGCGCACACCGCGCGCGTGACGCTCCCCGAGGGCCTCTCCGTGGTGCTCGCGCCGATGAGCCACGTGGCCGTCAACCTGCGCGCCGGGCCGGGCGGAGAGGCCGCGGCGGCGTTCGAGCTGCTCGACGACCGCGGGATCCCGGGATCGATCCAGGTCGCCGCGGGCGAGATAGAGCTCTCCATCCTGAATCGCACCGCCGAGACGGCGGGCTACGTCGTCGCGCCGGTCGCGGGGGAGCTGTGGTCGCCGCCGCCGCCGCCGGGCGAGCCGCTCGCGCACCCGATCCTGCCCTATCTCACGGGCACGAGGCTCGTGTCCTCCCAGACGTTCCGCGACCTGTTCCGCGCCGAGAGCATCCCCTCGGAGGGCGGGCTCGAGCTCAAGTCCGTGACGGTGCTCTTCACCGATCTCACCGGATCGACGGCGCTCTACGAGCGCGTGGGCGATCTGCGCGCCTATGACCTCGTCCGAAAGCATTTCGCCCTGCTGCGCGCGATCGCCGCCGCCGAGGGCGGCGCCATCGTGAAGACGATCGGCGACGCGGTGATGGCGAGCTTCTCGGATCCGGCGCATGCGATGCGCGCGGCGCTCAGGATGAGCCGCGAGATCGAGGCGCTCGGGGAGGCCGACCTCCTGCTCCGGGTCGGGCTCCACACGGGCCCCTGCATCGCAGTGGAGCTGAACGAGCGGCTCGATTACTTCGGCCGCACGGTGAACATCGCGGCGCGCGTGCAGGGCCTCGCGGGGGCCGGGGAGATCGTGTGCACCGCGCCCGTCTATGACGCGGCCGGCGCGCGCGAGGACGTGGCCGCGGCCGGCCTCCGCGCCGAGCGCGGGGCCGCGCCGCTCAAGGGCATCGCGGGCGAGGTGCCCTTCGTGCGCCTGATCCCGATCTGATGCCGCCTGGCAGGAGTCTCGCCGGGGATCGGAGAGGAGAATGAAGAGAGGGATCACAGGGAGGCGGGGAGATGAGGGCGCCGACGACCCCTCGATGCCGCCGCGTTCCGCCCCCTCGGCCTCGGTCAGACCCTCTCGATGATCGTCACGTTGGCCTGCCCGCCGCCCTCGCACATCGCCTGCAGGCCGTAGCGGCCGCCGGTGCGCTCCAGCTCGTGGAGCAGCGTGGTCATGAGCCGCGCGCCGCTGGCGCCGACCGGGTGGCCGAGCGCGATGGCGCCGCCATTGACGTTGACGCGGCTCGGATCGGCGTGCGTCTCGTCGAGCCAGGCGAGCACCACGGACGCGAACGCCTCGCTGAACTCCACGCAGTCGATGTCCGCCCAGGTCAGGCCCGTCCTGGCCAGGGCGCGCCGCGTGGCCGGGATGGGCGCGGTGAGCATCAGCCCGGGGTCGCCGGCGCGCGCGCCGAGGTGGTGGATGCGGGCGCGCGGCGTGAGGCGGTGCTCGCGGACCGCGCGCTCGGAGGCGATCAGCAGCGCGGCCGCGCCGTCGGCGTTCTGGCTGCACAGCGCGGCGGTGATGCGCCCGTCCTCCTCGAACGTCATCAGCGCCTCCATCCGCTCCAACGAGGCGTTGCGGCGCGGGCACTCGTCCGCCGTGACGCCGCGGAGCGGCACGATCTCGCGGCGGAAGCGGCCTTCGTCCGCCGCGCGCAGGGCGCGCCGGTGGCTCTCGAGCGCGTACGCTTCCATCCGCTCGCGCGAGAGGTTCCAGCGCTCGGCGATCAGCTCTGCGGCGCGGAACTGCGTGAAGACCTGATCGCCGTAGCGGGCGCGCAGGCCCTCCGCCTCGAACGGGTGAGGAAAGCCAAGCGGGGCCGCGGCGGTCATCGCCGATGTGAGCGGGATCATGCTCATGTTCTGCACGCCGCCGGCGATCACCAGATCGCTCGTCCCGCTCATCACCGCCTGCGCCGCGAAGTGCACCGCCTGCTGCGACGAGCCGCACTGCCGGTCGACGGTGACGCCGGGCACCTCCTCGGGCAGCCCGGCGGCGAGCCACGCGCAGCGGGCGATGTCGGCGGCCTGCGGTCCGATGGTGTCGACGCAGCCGAAGATCACGTCCTCGACGAGGAGCGGGTCGAGCCCGCTGCGCTCCACGAGCGCGCGGAGCACGTGCCCGCCGAGATCGGAGGGGTGCACCGCGCGGAAGGCGCCGTCCTTGCGGCCGACGGGAGTGCGGCAAGCGTCGATGATGTAGGCTTCGGGCATGGCTCCGCCTGTCATGCAATGGCGCGGGCGCCCCGGCAAGAGGCGTCGTGAGCAGCGCTCGCCGCGCGCCGAGGCCGGGACATTGGATCGCTCCGCGAATTCGAGCGCTTCGCCGGGGTTAGGGGCCGCCGGAGAGGTGGACGTAGAGAATGGGGATGAGGGCGCCGAGCACGAGCCAGACGCCGCCCCGGCCGACGAGGCCGCGGCGGCCGGGGAGCATCAGGACGCCGGTGAGGGAGAGGACGAGCAGGCCGCCGGCGTAGGCGTCGGCGACGTAGGTCCATGCCTTCTTGCCGCGGTTCAGGTGCAGCCAGTTGGCGACCCGCAGGAGGAATCGAGGCTCCTGACCCTCGTCGAACACGCGGCCGGTCGAGGGGGTGACGTGCAGCGTGCGCTTGTCGAGCACGATATCGAGCTGGTCGGCGCTCGCGCGGTAGACGTCCGACGGCTCGCCCGGGATCGCGAGGCGATCGAGGACCGCCCTCGCGATGGCGCGGTCGTCGCCTGCCAGGGGGGCGCCGAGCTCGTGCGTGCGCGAGTAGCTCGTGAAGTTCGGGTCCCAGTCGGCGATATGGTTCACCGCGATGCCGCTCGCGGCGTAGACGAGGGTGAGGCCCACGGCGAAATGGCCGAGGTCGCTGTGGACGACGCGGACCAGGTTGCGAAGGGAGGGACGCCTGGCCCGGGCCGGCGCGACCTCGACGGGGGGCTGGGCGGCGCCGCCGGCGTCCGCCCGGGCAGCGTCAGGCATATCGCTCCTCTTTCCACGGATCGGCGTGATTGTGATAGCCGCGGGTCTCCCAGTAGCCCGGCTTGTCGGCGACCACGAAGCGGATGCCGGTGAGCCACTTGGCGCTCTTCCAGAAATAGAGATCGGGGACCAGCGAGCGCGCCGGCGGGCCGTGGGGGCGCGGGAGGGGGTTCCCCGCGAGCTGGTGCGCGACGAGCACGTTCGGGGCGAGCGCCTCGGCGATGCGGACGTTGGCGGTGTAGCCCTGCGCGGCCTCGAAGATGACGTGGCGGGCGGCGTCGCGGACCTTCGCGACCCTGGCGAGGTGGGCGACCTGGACGCCACGCCACTTGCTGTCGAGCACGGTCCATCCGGTGACGCAATGGACGTCGCAGGTCTGATCGACCTGGGGCATGGCGAGGAGGCCGGCGAAGTCGATCTCGAGGGGGTTGTCGACCTCGCCGTGGACGCGGAGGCGGAAGGCGGCCGGGTTCGGGTCGCCCGGGTCGCCGCCCATGGGCCTGAGCGCGTCGAGGATGCGCTGGCCCGGCGGCAGGCGGGGGCGGCCGTCGGGGCGGAGGGCCCTGCCGCGCGGGTCGTCCGCTGCGGCCACGACGTAGGTGCCGCCGCCGAGCGCCGTGACGACGGCGCCCGCGGCGAGCGCCTTCAGGAATCGCCTGCGCTCGATGCAGCGCTCGAGCTCGGGGTACTGCTGGTCCAAGAGCACGGGGGTGTCTCCTCTCCGGGGAGGACTACGCGCGGCGGGGCGGGCGGTTTCGATCGGGGGCCGGCGCCCGAGGCCACCCGAGGGCGCCTGCCGGCAGCCGGGCGCGCGAGGGCGCCGTCAACCGCGCCACCCCTGGCACCTGGCGACCTGCTTGATGGCCTCGACCATCTCGGCCTCGAAGGCGAGGAACGCGGGCAGCGCGCGGAGCGACGCGATCTGTACGAGCTCGCCGAACAGTGCATAGATCGATTCGGGTCCCTGGCGTGCACCCCCGTCCTTGAGGATCCTCCGCAGGGCCGCTTTGGGATCCATCTCCTTCTCGGGATCCGCGGGGAGCGCTCCATCGAACGTGCTCCCCAGGAGCTCCCGGAACGCGTCGCGATCGGTCAGGAGCCATGCCTCGATCTCTCGCACGGGAACGCAGGGGACGGCGACGATCTCTCTGTCGGGCAAGGCGGCCCGCGCCGCCGAGATCCCGGGTTGAATGCGTGTCTCACGGGCGCGCTCGGAATCGCCGTCGCTGTCCGCATGAATCACGAACAGCACGCATATCTCACCATGCTCCGCCACGGCCGCGGCGATCCTCTCGTCGCGGTGGCGCGCGCCCGCGCTGCTGGGCGCGTCGATTCCGATGGTATCGGCGACCACATAGTCACCCGAGAAAAGCGGCGCCGCGAGCGCGTCAATGTGTCGATCGAGCAGACGGCAGAGGAAATCGTAGTCGCTCGGGCCCTCCGCATACACGCCAGCACGCAGGTAGATCACGTCGACTCCTCGGCCGGCGCCGCCTGGAGGAGCGTGTCGATCTCGCGCGGCGAGATCGTGAGCCGTCCGTGATCGCCCGCGCCGGGGTTGCCAACCGCCCGCACCCGCGTGATCCGCTCCCCGCCACGACGGACCATGTCCACGAAGCGGAGATGCTGCGGGTGCGCGCGCAGCGCCGCGAGGGCGACAGGCGAATGGGTTGTAAGGAGAATCTGCGTCGGGAGCTGATTGGTGAAATGTGTCAACCCAAGCGTCTCGCTGTGGGATTTCTGCGCCTCCTTCTCGTGATGCTGGATGGCGACATCTCGGAAGAGATCAAGCAAGGCACGCAGGCGCCCCGGATAGATGCCGTTCTCCGGCTCTTCGACACAGAGCGTGCTGGGCCGGCGCCCCATCCGGAGCGCCGTGAGCAGGGCGAGGATGCGCAACGTGCCGGCAGAGATGAGCCTCGCCGGGAGGCGCTCGCCGCCGGACAGCTCGACGTCGAGACGCATTTCATCCCCCTCGGGGACCACATCGAAAGACGCGATTCCGGGTACCAGGCGTGCCAGGTCCGCCCTGATCTCGCCAAGCGCGGTCGGCTTCAGCTCGGCGAGCACCGTGGGGAGGTTGGATCCATCCTGCGCGAGCTCGCCGGAGTCGACGCGTTCGCTGGGCTCGCCGAGCTGTGCGGCGTCGAGCTGGAGGACACGGCAATCCTTGAAGCACGACGCGACGATCATGGACGGGAACACGGAGGCGTACGAGAAAGTCCTGCCCAGGGCCGTGTGCGTGGAAGGAAGACTCGCCCATTCTGGCCGATCCAGGGGATGGCCCACGGTCCAGTGCTCCTCGGAATGCTCGTCCTTGATCGATGGGAAATAATCCTCGCCGCCATCCATGTAGACCATGTACGGCGCATAATCGGGGTGAGGGTCGGCCCACGTGTCTTCTTCGCGGCGCATCGCCCGAAGGCGCTCATCCCGCGCGACGAATTGCTCGACGCCCGCGCGGAGCGCGCGCCTCTTGATCGTCAGCTCGTACCGGAACCGGCTCTGGAAACCACTCCTGCCGAAGATTCCCTGCTCTGGATACACGCCATGCACCAGCATCTCCACGGCGAAACGGATCGACTCCGCGACCTCCCCGCCGCGCCGGCTGAACTGGTCGATGCTCTTCCCCCGTCCCAGCTTGAACGCCTCGCCGATCGGATAAGTGGCGAGGCGCGAGAGCAGCGCCAGCGCGTCGAGGATGTTCGACTTGCCCGCGCTGTTCGGTCCGATGAGCACCGTGAAGGGCTCCAGGTCGATCGCGAAATCGCGGAGGGACTTGAAGCCGTCGATCTCGATGCGGGTGATCATGACGTCGACATGCTACCACGCCGGTCTCGCGAAGACATCGAGAGCGCGCCTCCCTCGAGCGCCCGGGCCGGACGGACCCGATGAGCGGAGCCCGAGCGCCTGCTTGCTGGAGCCTCCGGACCGGGAGAGCTCAGCGCGCCGGCGTGAGCGGCCGCCGCGCAGGCGGCCGGGGGATCACTTCTTCGGCAGGGCGGCGGGGAGGTCGTGGATGGCGTCGGCGCCGGCGGGGACGGTGATGGTGGATCCCTTGAAATCGTCGCCGATGGGCTGGTAGGGGCCGCCCAGGCACTGGGCCAGGAAGGTCTCGGCGACGGCGTTGAAGGACATGCGGTTCTCGGGACGGGCGAAGCCGTGGCCCTCGTCGGGGTAGAGGACGTAGGTGACGGGGATGCCCTTCTCCTTCATGGCCTTCACGATCTGATCGGACTCGGCCTGCTTGACGCGGGGATCGTTGGCGCCCTGGCCGATGAGCAGGGGGCGCTGGATGCGGTCCACGCGGGTGATCGGGGAGCGATCGAGCAGGATCTTCTTGCCGTCCTCGGTGCGGGGGTCGCCGATGCGCTTCGCGAACACCTCGAGCTGGGGCTGCCAGTAGGGCGGGATCGAATTGAGGAGCGTGATGAGGTTCGAGGGGCCGACGATGTCCACGCCGCAGGCGAACCTGTCGGGGGTGAACGTGAGGCCGACGAGCGTGGCGTAGCCACCGTAGCTGCCGCCCATGATCGCCGTCTTCTGGGGGTCGGCGATGCGCGCGCCGGCGGCCCAGGACACGGCGTCGAGCAGGTCGTCGTGCATCCTGGCCGCCCATTCCTTCGTGCTCGCGTTGACGAACTTCTTGCCGAAGCCGGTGGATCCCCGGTAGTTCACGCTCAGCACGGCGTAGCCGCGGCTCGCAAGCCACTGGTGCATCGGGTTCAGGCCCCACTGGTCGCGGGCCCAGGGGCCGCCATGGACGAGCAGGACCGTGGGGAGCGGGGCGGCGGGCTTGCCGTCGCCGTCGGGATCCGCGGCGGGGGGCAGGGTCAAATAGCTCACGAGATCCAGGCCGTCGCGCGACTTGATGACGACGGGGTGCATCCTCGCGAGCTTCAGGGACTCCAGGGACCTCTGGCTCGTGAACAGGAAATCGACCATCTTCTTCGCGCGGTCATAGCGATAGAAGCGGACCGGGCCGTCGGACATCACGTAGGCGACGGTCCAGCGGCTGTCGTCGAGGGAGCGGCTCAGGACCTCGATGTCGCCCTGGGCGACGGTGCGGAGGAGATCGAGATCGGGCTGGATCACCCTGTCGATCACCTGCCAGCGGCGGCGCTCGTAGGCCGAGGCGACGGCCTGGATCTTCCCCGTCCTCGGGTGGGTGATGAACATCTGGATGTCGGCCTTCGGGTCCTCGCCGACGATCGTGGGCCTGGCGGTCGCGAGGTCGAGCGTGACGAGCGCGGCGGTGTCGCGGCCGCGGCTGTCGAGGAAATAGAGCGTCTTGCCGTTGGCGTCGAAGCCCACGGAATCGCTCACGCCGTTGTCCTCCAGGCCAAACAGGACGAAGGGCTTCGGCTCCTTGCCGGTGAGGTCGAGGTACTCGGATCCGCCGTCGGGCGTCATTCGCAGGCCGAGGCGGGGCTTGAAATCGTCGTCGGAGACGAGCTCCGCGAAGCCGTCGTTCCGGCGGACGAGCTTGCGGGCGCCGGTCCTGATGTCGACGCGATATAGGTCGTGGAGCTTCCTGTCGCGATCGTTCATTCCGATCAGGACCTCGCCGGGGACCTTCGGGCTCACGCCCTCGACCCTCGCGGCGACGCCCTCGAAGGGCGTGAGGTCCTTGATCTCGCCGGATTTCAGCTCGACGGCGAAGACGTGCCAGTTCTCGTCGCCGCCCTTGTCCTGCGCGTAGAGGATGTGATCGCCGGTGTAGGGCCAGAAGTAGCGGCGGACGCCGCGCTCGCGATCCCTGGTGACGGGCCTGGCCGCGTCGGGGTCGTCGATGGGGCCGACCCAGAGGTTGAGCACGCCCTGATCGGGGGCGAGGAACGCGATGCGCTTGCCGTCGGGGCTGACGCGCGGGGCGAGGCGATCCGGGTTGCCGAAGAGGACGGCGCGCGGGATGAGGGTGGCGTCGGCGCGCGGCGGGGGCTTCGCCGGAGCCGGCGGGGGCGCGGACGCGGGCGCGGCCGGCGGGGCGGCGGGCGGCGGCGCCTCGACGGGCGGGGCCGCGGTGCACGCGAGCGGCGCGGCGAGGAGGAGGAGGGCGAGGATGGGCTTCGGAAGGCGAGAGAGGCGCATGGGGGTCTCCCGGATCAATGCTTCGCGTCGACGGCGCCGGGGCCGAGGAGGGTGCCGCACATCGTCTTGCAGAGGACGTCCTTCGCGGCGCACTCGCACTTGCCGGCCTTCTTGAGCTCCAGCTTGTCGCGCATCTCGGCGACCGTGAACTGCGCGCGCTGCTCGACCTTCTTCATCGTCCAGCGCTCCTCGATCTGGCGGGGGGTGCGGGGGTCGGTGGGCTCGCCGTCGGGCTCGGCGCAGCAGCGGAAGCTCAGGAAATAATAGTAAAAATCCTCGTCGTGGGTGTAGATCTTCGGGCGGCACTGGTTGCGCACGCCCTTGTACCAGGGGCCGCCGGTGTGCACGCTGTCGAACTTGCCGCCGCGGCTCACGGGGGTCTCGGAGGAGACGACCTCGTCCGTGTTCGCGGGCATGTCGGCGACGCCGAAATCGCTGATGCAATCGGGCTGCGAGCCGCTCGGGACGCCGTGCCAGAGGCGGGCCAGCTCGTCCGGGTCGCGCTTCGCCACCTTCTTCATGCTCGGATCGTCCCAGAGGTGATCACCATTGCACTTCGTGGCGTCGCGGACGTAGCCGTAGGGGTAAGGCTTCATCTCGGGGCCCTCGCAGGCGAGGGTCCACTCCGATTCGGTGCACATGCGCTTGCCGGCGGCGGCGCACTTGACCTGCGCCTGGTGGAAGCGGTTCATCACCTCGGGGCGCACGCCCTTCTGGTTGGGCCACTCGTAGGTGTCGATGCAGTAGCGCTTCTTGACCTTCTGGCCGATGCAGCGGGCCGTGGGCTCGAACTCCTCGCAGATCGTCTTCTTGTTCGATTTGTCGTACCAGCTCTTCAGGCACTTGTGCTCGACCTCGGTGCAGTAATCGCCCTCGACGAGCTTCATGTCCGGCGGGCAGGCCGCGGGGCCGGAGGCCGGGGCGGCCTCCACGGCGGCGGGGGCGCCGCCGAAGACGAGAGCGGCCACGGAGGCGGAGCCGGGGACGGGAACGGAGCCGGGGACGGCGGCGGAGCCGGCCGCGGGGGCGGGGACGGGCGCGGAGGCGGCCGCGGGCGGGGGCTGGGGGGCGGCCGTGGGAACGGGGCCGGAGGGGGGGATG
>CAYQYG010000227.1:0-13993 GCA_964421485.1 uncultured Polyangiaceae bacterium
CCGGCGCTGGAGCCGCGCCGCGGCGGCCGCGATCCCGGCGAGCGCGAGCCAGCCGGCCGCGCCGCCCGAGCGCGGGTTGCCCGCCACCTCGCAGCCGCAGCCCTCGGCGCCGTCGGTGGGCGCGCGGCCGCGGATGATCGCCTGCTCCGTCGTCCCGACGTTGCCCTCCTCGTCCATCGCCTCGACGTCGATATCGAGGGCCTCGCCGACGTCGATCAGGCGCGCCTCGGAGGCCGCCGTCCAGGCCGACCACTCGCCCCCGTCGAGCCGCCAGCGCACCTTCGCGCGCGCCGCGTCGGAGACCAGGTCGCGCACGTCGAGCGACACCTTGCCGTCCTTCGCCTCGCCGATCGTCACGACCGGCGGCGCCGCGTCCACCACCACCTCCGCCGTCGCCGGCGTCGGATCGAGCGACAGCGGCTGGCCTGCGATCCGCGACCGCGCCGAGATCACGTGCCGCCCCTGCAGGCGCATCCAGTCGTCCTGCACGTCGATGATCCGCTTCTGCGTGAACGGGTGCCAGGCGCCGTCGTCGATCTTGTACGAGTACTCGATCGTCCGCGTCCCGTCGTCGAGCGGCGAGCTCATCACCAGCCGGAACCTCGGCGCGTTGTCGCGGGTCATCGTCGGCAGCTGTAGCCCGGCCGGGTCGACGTCCTTCTGGAGCACGTTCGCGGTCGTGTCGGAGATGACCATCGCGCCCGGCGTCGCGAGCCCGAACGCCGCGAAGATGCCGAGGTAGTTGTCCGACGCCTTCGTCAGCCTGCGCAGGCCCGGCGAGCCCTGGCCCTCGACCGACTCGGGGATGATCAGCGACAGGCCCAGGCTCGACAGCGCGCCGTTCAGATCGATCGGCGAGATGCCGCCGCCGACCGCCTGCCCGACCTGGCTCGCGATGAGCCCGCCGAGCGCGTCCGCGATGTCCTGCGGGTTCTCGCGGAGCAGGCCGCTGTTCGTCACCGTGCCGTTGTTCACGCCGATGGTCTCGAGCACCGGCACGAGCCCCTCCGGCGTGACGACCAGGTTCACCGGCACGTCGAGATCGAACGTGGCCGTCATGAACCGGATGTAGCGATCCAGCGACCAGAGGTAGAAGTCGAACGCGGCCTGATCCATCTTCACGCGGACCAGCGGATCGGTCTCGATGCTCGTGCCGTTGCCGAACGTCACGGTCGGCGGCGCGCCCGGCCGGACCACGATCGCGATCGACTGCGCCTCCTGCTGGAGCGCGAGCTCCTTCGACGACGCCGCGAGCAGCCCGAGCGTGCCCGAGTTGAGCAGCGGGACAGCCTCCGTCGTGATGCCCAGGCAGAGCAGCCCGCTGTTGTACATCCCGTTCAGCGCGTAGTTCGCGTACCGCTCCGAGACCGCGATGCCGATGTGCGGGCCCGCGACGTCGGCCGGCCAGTTATCGACCGTGTTCGCGGTGAGCTCGTCCGGGATCGCGATGCCGGCCGGGACGGGGATGTCGGAGAGCTTCACGCACTTCGAGATCGGGTTCGGCTCCGCGCCGCCGTAGAGGCCGAGCGTCACGCCGCCGCCGACCGGGTTGAGGTCGCCCCACGCGAAGCCGGAGCCGTCGTCGCGCTGGCTCCCGCCGCCCGCCGCGAAGAGGATGTCGAGGCCGCCCTTGGTCCCGGGCGAGATGCTCGCGAGCGCCGTGCCGAGGTCCAGGTGGCCGTCGGTGCCGAGGATGATCGAGGCGCACGTGCCGTCCGGGTACATGCACGTCCCGTTGCCGTCGTCCGCGGTGCCGGTGGGGCAGGCCGGGCTGAGCTCGGGGTTCGCCTGCTGGCAGAGCGCCTCGTTGAGCTGATCGCCGAGGGTGCCGATGAGCTGGTCCATGAGCAGCGGGACGATGAGCCCCTTGAGGAAATCGAGGATCGAGCCCGTGATCGAGTCCCCGCAGTCGAGGTGCAGCGCGTCCTCGAGCTGGTTCTGGTTCACGGTGACCTCGCCGATCCTCACGCGCGAGTAGCCCTGCCGCGAGTGCGCCGGGTCCGTGTCCACCTCGATCGAGATGTCGACGTCGAGATCGATGTTCGCGTAGGTCTGGTTGTTCGGCGGGCAGCCGCCGTTGCCGTTCAGCGTGGCGATCGCGGTGTCGGTCCCGAAGATGCCGTAGTCGATCTCGATCGGCAGGTTCTGGAGGCGGATCGGCAGCGGCCCGTGGATCCGCAGGTTGTGCGGCGCGAGCGGATCGATCGCGAGCTGCGCGTTGCCGATGTCGATCTCGGCCACGCACTTGGGCGGGCTCGCGTTCGGGTCCGCGCCGCCCGGGCAGAGCGTGTAGTCGATCAGCGCCGAGCCCGACGACTCCGGCACGGGGAAGGTGACCACGCCGCCCGTGCCGCTGCCGAGCAGCGACTGCGCGAGCGTGCCGAGGTTCTGCTCCATGAAGTCGAGCCCCGACTGGGTCAGGCGCACCGACCCGGCGTTCTCGATCCGGTCCTCCGGCTTGAAGCCGTCGGCGAGGGGGGTCATGCCACAGCTCGCGCAGCCGCCGCCTCCTGCGGCGCATCCGGCGACGAGCATCGTGAGGGCGGTGGCGGCCAGGTGCTTGAATACCCGCGGCATAAGGATCCTCCGAAGCGCACGCGGGCCCGCAAAAGGGCGGATCCTCGCATCGCGGGCCGCGATCGTACGCTCGCCACCGTGCGCTCCGCAAGCGGGAGCCGCAGGATTACTGGCAGATTCCGGTGATCTCGACCGCGCTGGCGGCGAACTCCGCCCCGAGCGCGAACGCGTCGTTGCAGTCGGCCGTGGCCGCGGAGTTGGTGGCGGCGCACCAGTCGCCCTTGAGGTTGATGACCCCGCCGGCGTCGCGGGCGCAGTGGCTGACGGGGGAGGCGCCGTCGCCGTACGTGCCCGGGTCGCCCGAGAGGATGACGCACAGGCTCTGCCCGAGGTCGGTGACCTCCACGGAGTCGGCCTCCTCGATCGTGATGAAGGCGGTGAGCTTCGCCCCGTTGTTGTAGGCGTAGACGCCGCCCGCCTCGTCCGGCAGGCAGAGGTTGTCCGGATCGAGCCCGGCCGCGTTGTAGCTGCCGATGCAGTTGTTATCGGCCGAGACCGTCCCCTCGCTGAGCCTCGCCTGGTGCAGCGGGAGCGTGATCGGCGTGCCGCTGAGGTCGTCGCTCAGGTAGATGGGCACGATGAGGTCCCCCACGTCGGCGTCGAAGTGCCCGTCGGTGATCGGCGCCGGGACCACGATCGGCTGGATGTGGAAGGTGTCGACCGTGGTGTCGACGAAGCAGAAGCCCTGGGTCGGGTCCGTCTGCGGCAGCGCCCCGCCCGTGCGCGCGGTGCCCGCGGTCGTGTCGAACTCGATGAGCCACGAGAACGTGCCCGTCCCGTTCAGGTGGCACTGCTGCAGGCTCATCCGCACCGCCTCCGAGACCGTCTTGCCGACGGTCGGCCCCGCGAGCACGTCGGGCTTGGTGATCACGAGCTGCGCCATCCGCAGCCCGAACGTGGTCTTGCCCCGGTTGTCGACGAGCGCGATGCACTCCGAGTCGACCGCGGTGCAGAGCGGGTTCGTGAGCTCGCAGCCCTGCGAGGTCCCCGTCGTCCCGGCGCCCGCGCCCTCGCTGTCGTCGCCGCCGCACCCCGCGATCGACGCCGCGCCCGCGAGCGCCCCCATGCCCAGCACGGCCATCAGGTTCCGAATGTGCATCGTCATGCCTCCAAGGAATCGAGAAGCGCGAAGTATACGCGCACGGGCGCGCGCGTGGCCAGATCAGCGCCGCTCGTACCGATCGCCGAGCCTGGCCCCGACCGGCAGCGCCCGGACGAGCCGCACCATGGTCCAGACCGTCCCTGCGAGCTTCCGGAGCTTCGAGGTCCCGACCCGCTCGTTGTAGTCGATGGGCAGCTCGACCACGCGATAGCCGCACTTGGCCGGGTAGAGCAGCGTGTCGATCGGCAGCGCGTCCCCCTCGCCGTCGAAATCGAACGCGCGGATGACCGAGCACCGGTAGGCCCGCATCCCGCTGTGGACGTCACAGGTCGGGATGCCGTGCATCGCGTGCGCCATGGCGGCGAAGGCCCGGTTGGCGAGGTAGTTCGGCACCGGCATCGCGGCCGGCCTCGAGCGGGTCCGGGCGCAGTTCACGACGTCGACGCCCTCCTCCTCGAGCAGCCGCCGCAGCACCGGGATGTAGCTCGCCGGATAGGTGAAGTCGCAGTCGAGGTAGATGAGCGCCTCGCTCGCCGCGGCCGCGCTCACCATCAGGAGCTCCATCGCCGGCCCGTGCCCCCGCGGCGGCACCTGCCGCAGCACGCGCGCCCCGAGCCCCGCCGCGATCTCGGCCGTCCTGTCCCGCGTGGAGCTGTCCACGCAGAGGATCTCCGCGTCCGGCGCGAACCTGCGGATCTCGCCGATCATCGCCGCGACGCTCTCCTCCTCGTTCATGGTCAGCATGCCGACCGTGAGCTTGAGCCTCCGCGGCCGCGGCGGCCGCCGCGCGACGATCACGTTCTGGAACGCGAGGAGCCCCGGCGCCCGCGCCGCGATGACGTCCTCCACCGGCCGGACGAGCGCCTGGTACGCCTTGTAAGGCAGCGAGCTCGCGAGCCCCGCCGGGTCCCCGAGCGCGCCCCCGGCGGCGCTGACGTTCGGGGCTCCGGGTCGCGCCCCACGTGGCGCGCCCTGCGCCCCGAGCCCCGCCGCGCGCAGGATGAGCCCCTTCGCCGCCCGCGCGATCATCGGGTTCTGCTCGACGCGCAGCACCTCGAGCCCCGCGCCCCGGACGAGCTCCATCGCCGACCTGCGCGTGAAGAACCGGAGGTGCGAGTCGTCGAGGATCCCGCTCGGCTCGTAGTCGAAGCGCCCCGCGAGCAGCCCGAGCCGCACGGTCCACGCCGCGACGTTCGGCAGCGAGACGATGACGTGCCCGTCGTCCTCGAGGTGCTCGAGCAGCCGCCGCAGCACCGCCGCCGGATCCGCCGTGTGCTCGAGCACGTCGGCGAACAGGATGAGGTCGAAGCGCCGGTCCCCCAGCGCCGCGCGGACCGACGCGTCGCTCGTCACGTCCGCCGCGACGACCTCGTCGAGCACCCTCGAGGCCCGCGCGATCGAGGCGGGCACGATCTCGAGCCCCGTGACGCGCGCCCCGGTGCGCCGCCGGATCTCGGCCCCGTTCAGGCCGATCCCGCACCCCACGTCGAGCACGGTGCGCGGCCTGCCCGCGAGCCCGACGAGCGCGCGGTTCACCTCCTCGACCACGTATTTCACGGGGGCTTCCTGCTCGGACGCGGCGCTACTTAGCACGGTTCTCCCAGGCCGCGTTGAACTCGCGGATCGTCTCCTCGGTCTTCGGGTTGTGGAGCATCTTCCTGAGGATCGGCGGCGGCACGGTGACGACGTGCGCGCCCGCCGACAGCGCCTCGCTCACATCCATCATGTGCCGGATCGAGCCCACGATGATGCGCGCCCCGAGCCGCTCCCGCTCGATCTGCGCCCGCGTGTCCGCGATGACGGCCCGCGCGTCGTACCCCATGTCCCGGATGCGCCCGCTGAAGATCGAGACGTACGTGCCCCCCGCGAGCGCGGCCAGGTACGCCTGCTGGAAGCTCATGATGCAGGTGACGTTCGTCGCGACGCCCTCCCGCGCGAGCGCGTGCGTGACCCTGAGCCCCGCCTCCCCGAACGGGACCTTGACGCAGATCCGCGAGGGCTCCCAGGCGTGATACCGCCGCGCCTCCTCGAGCATGGCCCCCGCCGACTCCGAGGTGAGCTCGACCGAGACCGGCCCCGAGGAGGCCGCGACGACCTCCCGGATGCGCCGCTCGAGGTCCTCGCCGCCGGCCTCCCGCGCGAGGATCAGGGGGTTGGTGGTGACGCCCGCGAGGGCGCCCCAGGTGAAGAGGTCCCTGATCTCCGAGGGGTTCGAGCTGTCGAGGAAGAGCATGCGGGTCCTGGCCAGAGGGGCGCGGAGCATAGATCGGCCCGGGTGCCGCGCGACACTTCGAGATGAAGAGAGGAGAGAGGAGAGAGAGGGATCACAGGGAGACGGGGAGAGCGGGGAGACAGAGAGAAGAGAGGAGAAGAATATTTCCTGGATTTCTGATCTCCCCATCCCCGCCTCCGCGCCCGCTCGCGACCTGTTACCGTGCCCCCACCATGCCCGCCTCCCCCACCGCCGTCGCTCCCCCCGGCGACGCCGCGGCGCCCACCATCCTCGTCGTCGACGACGAGCGCAACATCCGCCGCACCCTCGACCTCGTCCTCCGCGGCGAGGGCTACCAGGTCGTCGAGGCCCCCTCCGCCGAGGCCGCGCTCCAGCTCCTCGAGCGCGGGCAGGCGCCGGTCGAGCTCGCCATCCTCGACCTCATGCTCCCGGGCATGAACGGCCTCGACCTCCTCGAGCGCATCCGGCAGGACGACGCCACCCGCGAGCTCCCCGTCATCGTCATCAGCGGCCACGCCACGGTCCACGACGCCGTCAAGGCCATCAAGCTCGGCGCCGGCGACTTCTTCGAGAAGCCGCTCAACCGCGAGCGCGTCCTCGTCGGCGTCAAGAACGCCCTCAAGACCTCCAGGCTCGCCCGCGAGGTCGCGGACCTCTTCGCCCAGGTCCAGGCCCGGTACGAGATGATCGGCCAGGGCGCCGCCATGCAGCGCATCTTCAAGGAGATCGACCGCGTCGCCCCCACCAAGGCCGGCGTCCTCATCACCGGCGAGAGCGGCACCGGCAAGGAGCTCATCAGCCGCGCCATCCACCGCCTCTCGCCCCGCGCCAAGGGGCCGTTCGTCAAGGTCAACTGCGCCGCCATCCCGCGCGAGCTCATCGAGAGCGAGCTCTTCGGGCACGAGAAGGGATCGTTCACCGGCGCCTCGGCGCGCAAGCGCGGCTTCTTCGAGCAGGCCCACGGCGGCACCCTCTTCCTCGACGAGATCGGCGACATGGACCTCGCCGCCCAGGCCAAGGTCCTCCGCGCCCTCCAGGCCGGCGAGATCAGCCGCCTCGGCTCCGAGCACACCCTGAACGTGGACGTCCGCGTCCTCGCCGCCACCAACAAGGATCTCTCGAAAGAGGTCGCCGCAGGGCGGTTCCGCGAGGACCTGTACTTCCGGCTCGCCGTCTTCCCCATCCGCAGCCCCGCGCTCCGCGAGCGCATGGAGGACCTCCGGCCCCTCGCCGACGCCTTCATCTCGGCCTTCTGCAACGAGAACGGCCTCAAGCCGAAGCCCATCGACCCGGCCGTCTACGCCGCGCTCGAGCGCAGGAGCTGGCCCGGCAACGTGCGCGAGCTCAAGAACGTCATCGAGCGCGCGGCCATCCTCTCGGGCGACGTGGTCACCGTCGCGGACCTCCCCGAGGACCCGCACGCCAACCCATTTGAGGACGACACCCACGGATCGGACGTGGATCGCGCGGCCCCGGGCATCGACGGCGACGACACCTTCACCGGCGGCACCCCGGCCCCGCCGGGCGCGGCCGAGCCCGGCAAGCCGCGGCTCACCCTCCGCGAGTTCCGCGACCGCGCCGAGCGCCGCTACATCGTCGACGTCCTCTCCTCCCTCGACTGGAACATCTCCCGCGCCGCCGTCGTGCTGGGGGTCGAGCGCACCAACCTCCACAAGAAGATCCGCGCCTACGGCATCAAGCGCGGCGAGGCGGCGTCGTAGCGCCGGAGATCCCGCCGGGCATCGCGTGGGGAGAGGGTCCAGCCCACGCCGGCCCGCACATCCCCCGGCGGCCCCGGCTTCGGCTTTGCTTCGGCTTTGCTGGAGAGGATCAGGCAAGCTTCTGCTGGAGGCTCTCGATCCAGGCGAGCTCCGGGACCTTGAGGCGAGCGGCGGCGTCGCGAGCGAGGGCGAGCAGAGCGCGGGCAGCTTCCTGGTCGCCGGGTTGGTTGCGGCCGATCAGCAGCTCGGCGACTCGCGTGCGATCGAACAGGAGGTTGTGGGCGTGCGCCAACCGGAGATCGACCGGGATGACCTCCTCTTGATAGATGCGCAGCGCCTCGTCCAGCTCTCCTCGCGCGTGCAGGATGTCGGCAATCTGTCCCATCGTCACCGCGCGCGAGCGCACGTCGCCCGTCCGTTCGAAGATGACCAAGGCCTCGCGAAGCAGTCGCTCTGCCTCGGTGAGATCGCCGGTGATCACGAGACCTGCGGCGACCTCGACAAGGGTTTCCGCTCGCCCCCGCTCGTCGCGAGCGTCATCGTACAACCCCAGCGCCTCGCGGCGCAGCCGCTGCGCTTCCTCCAGGTTGCCGGCGCGCTCGTGGCCGTCGGCGATGAATCGCAGCGACGCGACGATACCGCGCACGTAATCGGCGCCCTGGGCGAGGCGCGCGGCCTCCTCGGCGGCGAGGGCCGCCTCGCGAGCATCACCTTCAGGATGCCCATGCGCTCGACGTAGAGGCGCTCGACGCCGTCACGCTGGGCCTGGCCGAGCTTCTCCAGGTTGTCGATGAGGAGCACGATCGATCCGGTGCCCTCGGCGCGCATCTCCATCAAAGCCGCGTTCAGGCCGCCGATCAGCGCCGTGAGGACGGAGCCGACGGCGACCCGGAGCTTCTGGCGCTGATCCAGGCCCGGGAGGCGGAGCTGGCCGAGCACGGCGCCCACGGCCTCGGGGACGCTGTCCGGGAGGTTGATCGCCAGCTTGGCGAACGCGCCCTTCACCTGCGTCTTCCAGACGTCGACGAGCACCTTGGCGGCCGCCTTGGGGCGCTGCTTCCAGACGACGCTCCACAGGGCGACGACGATGTCCTCGAGATCGACGTCGTAGTGGTCGAGCATGGTGTCGGCATCGAGGAAGAGGACGGTGGTGTCCGACGAGGTGTGCTCCAGGCGGGCGCGCATCCGGAGGAGCTCAGTGGTCTTGCCGCTGCCGACGTGGCCGCTCAGGAAGTGCAGGGTGGGGATGCCGCCGGAGCGGTGGATGTTGCGCACGATGCGGGCGAGCCGGTCGCCGCCGCGGATGGGGTCGAGGTCCGCGCGGAGCGCCACGTCGTCTTCGGGGTCGAGCGGCGTGAACGGGTCGCAGAGCTTGAACGCATCGTCGAGCGTGCGCGCCGGCGGTGGACCCATGATCCGGGTCGACAGCGCGACCTTCCGGACGGCCCGGCCCTCATCTTCGGGTGTCGTGCTCATTCAGTTCGGCCTCGCCTCCCGGAGCTCACCTGCGCGCCGTACCTCCCAAGACACCCGCGTACCACATCTCGATCCACGGTGCGGCCTGCGCGGACACCCCCCGCGAGAGATATCGAGGTTGGTCCGCCCAGCGCAACTTCGCGTCGCCGGGGACGGGCGCCACCGCGGGCGTGGAGTGTCGCCTCGCATGCGGGCGGCCGGTCCGGGGAGCTGAGGACGTCCACCCTGCCGGACCGATCGCTCTGCGCGCCGCCCGGCGAGGCGTCACCTTGCGGTGGGATCGGCGACACTGCTGCCCCGGTGAGGGATCTCCTTGCCGTGGGCTCGGGGACCGGGGCGGTCGGTGAGCGTTCGTCGGGCGTCGGGATCGACGACCTGGTCACGAGGTGATCCGGCACCTCTTCCGCCGGTTGGCGCGCCCGCCGCGAGGCCACGGCGCGATGTCCGGCCGGCGTCAGCCGCCGCCGGACTTCCGGACGAGGTCCGATCTTTCGCTGCTGCCGTTCGGCAACTCACCGGAGTCCTGAGATGTGCTGTGAGGCTCAGCGAGCGCACGGGCGTCTTGGCTCCCGAGCACGTCGAGAACCAGACGGTCCGCGAGGGCAGCTACGCGATGCTGGCCACGATGCTCAGCCTCCAGGGCAAGCACCGAGCGGCACGTCGGCTCCGTCGGAAGCTGAGGGCGCTCCGGCGGCGCCGACCCCGGTGAGTCGGAGCAGACCCGGTACTTGCCGCGCGCGGGCGAAAGGAGGCGGTTGGCGCAGGTCGCTCCGCCGGGGCCGGTGAGGCGGCGGCGTGGCGCGGGTGGCGAGCGCGGGGACGGGCACGAACGAGGCGGGGCGGCGATCTCCACTGGCGCGCGGGGCGGCGATTCGCTACGACGCGGGCCGATGAAACGCTCCGTGGCCAGGCTCGCCCTGGTGGGCTGCATCGCCGCTGCCGGCGGCCTCGCGGGATGCGACTTCCAGGCCGCGGACGGGTCGCGGGCGACGCTGACGTACACCGAGGACGCGCGGAAGGCGTACGGGGAGGCGCTCGAGGCGTTCAATGCCAAGGAGTGGGAGGACGCGCGTGCGCTCTTCCAGGACGTGAAGAAGCTGTTCTCGTACAGCAGGTACGCGCGGCTCGCGGAGCTCCGGCTCGCCGACATCGATTTCGAGCAGGAGAAGTACTCGGAGGCGATCAGCGCGTACCGGGAGTTCATCCAGAGCCACAAGAACGATCGGGACATCGAGTACGCGAAGTACCGGATGGCCAAGGCGCTGTACCTGGACATCGACGACACGATCCTCCTGCCGCCGGCCGAGGAGCGGGACCAGGCGACGACGCTCGATGCGTACAAGGAGCTCCGGAGCTTCATCCGGCAGTTCCCGCGGAGCAGGTACCGGCAGGACGCGGCGTTCATGCTCGAGGTGGTGACGGGGCGGCTCGTCCGGCACGAGCTGTACGTGGCGCGCTACTACCTGAAGCGGGACAACTTCGACGCGACGGTGGCGCGGGTGGACTACGCGCTCCGGAACTACCCGAGCTCGGGGCTCGATCCGGAGGCGCTCGTGCTGAGGGGCGAGACGCTCCTCAAGATGAAGAAGCCGGCCGAGGCGCGGGCGATGTTCGAGGCCGTGATCCGCGACTGGGGCGGGCCGTTCGCGACGACGGCGCAGCGGTTCCTGGACGAGATGGGGGAGCGAGGGAAGGGCGGCGCCGCGCCGTCCCCGCCGGCGGGCGGCGCGAAGCCGGCGCCCTCGGGGCCGCAGCCGTGACGTCGCAGACGGCGCTCCGGCCCAGCGCCGGGGCGCGGTACGTGCTGGAGCGGGTGGATGGGGAGGAGATCGTCTACCGCGGGTTCGTGCACCTGCCGGACGCGGACGTACCGGTCGAGGTGCGGGTGACGGGCGCGGGGGTGGCTACGGGAACGGGAGCGGGAGCGGGCTCGGGAACGGAAGCGGGAGCGGGAGCGGGCTCGGGAACGGAAGCGGGAGCGGGCTCGGGAACGGAAGCGGGAGCGGGCTCGGGAACGGAAGCGGGCTCGGGAACGGCGGCGGTTGTGCGGGTTCGGGTCTGGGTCGAGGCGGGGGCGATCCCGGAGGGGGGACCGGAGGCGTCGGAGCTCGAGCGGACGGCAGGGGCGCTGGTGCGGGCGGCGATCCGGGGCTCGGGGCGCAGGGCGCGCCACGTGGGGCGCGACCCGGAGCCCCGAACGTCGGGCGAGGTGGCGGAGCTTCGGGTCCCGCCTCGACGCATCGCGCGATGGCGAGGCTCGGGGCGGGGGGCGCCGTGACGCGACCCAGCGCTCCGAGGGGCAACCCGGGGTGAGCCTTGGGGGGTGAGGTCCGCGGCCCGCCCGTGCTACATAGCGACCCCATCATGTCGTCCGAAAAGATCCCCATGACGCCCGAGGGACAGCTCCGGCTCCGCGAGGAGATGCGGCGGCTGAAGGAAGTCGACCTGCCCCAGGTGGTGAAAGACATCGCGACGGCGAGGGATCACGGGGACCTGTCCGAGAACGCCGAGTACCACGCGGCGAAGGAGCGGCAGGGCATGATCGTGGCGCGGATCTCTTACCTGGAGCAGGCGCTCTCGCGCGCGGAGGTGATCGATCCGTCGAAGCTCAGCGGGAGCAAGATCCAGTTCGGGGCGAAGGTGCGGCTCGCGAACGTGGCGACCGGGGAGGAGCAGGGGTTCCAGATCGTGGGGCCGGAGGAGGCCGACCTGAAGGTGGGTCGGATCTCGGTGGCGTCGCCGATGGCGCGCGCGCTGCTCGGGCACGAGGTGGGTGACGAGGTGAAGGTGATGATGCCGGCGGGGCCGCGCACCTTCGAGATCCTCGACGTCAGCTACGCATGAGCGATCCGGGGGCCCGGGGGCCCAGCCGGCTCGGCCGGTTGAGCCCTGGTCCGGCGTTGGGGGCTCCGGGTCGGCAGACGGCGCCGTACGCCTCGATCCCCGGGGCGCCGGCCGAGCCCCGCGATCACGGGGGCTCGACCCAGCAAGCGCCGGATCACCTGCCGCCGGCGGCGCCTCGGCCGCACGCGGGGCCGCTGCGCCCGCCGGCGGCCCCGCCCGCGCCGGTGCGGGCGCCGCTCCGGAGCGGGACGTCGGAGGCGCCGGCGGTGCGGGTGCGGACTGATCTGGGGTGGAGGATCGCCGACGCGTACCTGGTGATCGCGGCGCTGGCGCTGAGCGAGCTGCTGGGGGTGGGGGTGATCTTCCGCCGGGAGCTCGTGGGGCCCCACGAGCCGGCGTGGGCGCTGCGGGATCTGCTGCCGATCGCGCTGGCGGCGGCGGCGCCCTGCGCGATCGCGGCGGGGGCGCTGCTCGAGCTCGTGGCGGGGGCGGAGCGGCCGGTGCGGCGAGGGCTCTCGGCGGCCGCGGCGGCCGCGTTCGCGGGGATCGTGGCGTTCGGGGTGTCGGGCGGGCGGATGCTGGAGGGGGGGCGCCGGGCGCCGTTCGTGGGGGTGATCGCGCTCGCGGCGGCGGGCTTGAGCTTCGCGCTGGGGCCGCGGGTGGCGCGGGCGATCGCGGCGGCGGAGGCGGAGCGGACGGCCTGGGGGCGGGCGCGGCTGGCGATCGCGGCGGGGATCGGGGTGATTGCGCTGGAGGTGGTGAACGCGCGCGTCTTGCCGCGGCTCTACCCGGCGTTTCACCTGGGCATCGGCGCGCTGACGATCGCGGCGGCGGCGGCGGCGACGCTGTCGCTGCCGGCGGAGGGGGCGGGGAGGGCAGGGAGGGCGTCGCCGCGGCTCGCGCGGGCGGCGCTGGCGCTGGTGCTGTTCGCGCTGGGGGCGGCGATCACGCCGGGGGCCGCGGCGCGGCTCTCGCCGGCGGACAACGTGCGGATCGTGTACTCGACGCGGGCGCCGCTGCTCGGGCACGTCGTGGAGATCGCCGCGGCGCTGTCCCCGCCGCCGCCGCTCGAGGACGCGCCGCTCGAGGAGCGGGCGAGCGGGCACGCGGTGGACATGAAGGGGCGCGACGTGGTGCTCGTGACGATCGACGCGCTGCGGGCCGATCACGTGGGGGCCTACGGGTACGCGCGGCCGACGACGCCGCGGCTCGACCGGCTCGCGGCCGAGGGGGTGGTGTTCGAGGCGGCGTACACGCCGACGCCGCACACTTCGTACGCGGTCGCGTCGCTGATGACGGGCAAGTACGTGCGGCCGCTCCTCTTGCAGGGGCTCGGCGAGGACTCCGAGACGTGGGCGCAGCACCTCCGGCGGTACGGGTACAAGACGGCGGCGTTCTATCCGCCGGCGGTGTTCTTCATCGACGGCGAGCGGTTCGGCGAGCTCCGGGCGCGCGGGCTCGACTTCGAGTACCGCAAGGTGGAGTTCGCGAGCGCGGCGGCGCGGGCGGAGCAGGTGCGGCAGTACCTCGCGGGGCTCGCGCCGGGGCAGCGGGCGTTCCTCTGGGTGCACCTGTTCGAGCCGCACGAGCCGTACGAGGCGCACGCGGAGCACCCGTTCGGGGATCGCGACGTCGATCGGTACGACGCGGAGATCGCGGCGGCCGACGCGGGGCTCGGGGCGATCGTGGACGAAGTGCGGCGGGCGCGGCCGGAGGCGATCGTGATCGCGTCGGCGGACCACGGGGAGGAGTTCGGCGAGCACGGGGGGCGCTACCACGGGACGACGGTGTACGAGGAGCAGGTGCGCGTGCCGCTCGTGGTCAGCGCGCCGGGGCTGCTCGCGCCGCGGCGGGTGCGGGCGGCCGTGGGGCTCGTGGACCTGTTGCCGACGGTGCTGGCGGGGCTCGACATCCCGCGGCCGGCGCGCGTGCGGGGGGCGGACCTCGGGCCGCTGCTCGCGGGGAGCGAGCAGGACGGCGGGAGCGCGGAGCGCGGCTCGTCCGCGCAGAGCCCCCGAGCGTTGACCGAGCAGCGAGCGG
>CAYQYG010000228.1:0-13929 GCA_964421485.1 uncultured Polyangiaceae bacterium
CTGCGCGAGCTCGACGCGGCGCGGACCGAGTTCTACCGGAACATCTCGCACGAGCTCGCGACGCCGATGACGCCGATCGTCGGGTACGTGAAGCTGCTCGCCGACGAGGAGCTCGGGCCGCTCAACAAGGCGCAGAAGAAGGCGCTGCGCGCGATGGACGACTGCGTCCGGCGGCTGCGCGCGCTCATCGACAACCTGCTCGACGTGACCGGGATCGAGACCGGGCGCATGCGCTTCATGCACGCCGAGTACGACTTCCTCGACACGACCCGCCGCGCGATCGCGCAGGTCGCGGATCGCTTCGCCGAGGCGAAGGTGCAGCTCGTGGACGAGCTGCCGCGCGGGCCGCTGCCGGCGTGGGGGGACGCGGGGCGGCTCCTCAGGGCGATGATCCAGCTCCTCGACAACGCGGTGAAGTTCACGCCGGCCGGCGGATCGGCGGGCGTGCGCGTGCGGGTGATGCCGTCGGGGCACTACGAGCTCTGCGTGGCCGACACCGGGCCGGGCGTGAGCCCCGACCGCCTCGCGCGCATCTTCGATCCCTTCTACCAGGTCGACGGATCCGCGACGCGCGCGTACGGGGGCGTGGGCGTGGGGCTGGCGATCGCGCGGCGGACAGCGCAGGGGCTGGGGGGCGACATCCGCGTGGCGTCGCCTTGCCAGGAGATCATCGAGGGCGTCCGGTTCCGGGGGGCGGCGTTCTACCTGACCGTCGCGCAGCGCGCGCCCATGCACGACCCGGCAGGGCCGGGGGCCGGCTGAGGGGTCGGCAGGGCCGACAGCCAATGAGGGGGCTTCGCGCGCTTGCGCTCGGGGGCTCCGCGCGGCAAGCCGCGCTACGCCCCCGAACCCCCTGCGCTCCCGATGGTCGCTACCCCGCTGACCGTGTTTCTGGCTGAAGCCATGCGCGCCGAGCTCTACCTCGACTGGAACGCCACGACGCCGCCGCACCCGGACGTGCTCGCGGCGATGCGCGAGGCCGCGGAGGTCGCGTGGGCGAACCCGGCGAGCGTGCACGGGCCCGGCCGGCGGGCGCGGGCGCTGATCGAGCGGGCCCGGGAGGCCATCGCGGCGCTCGCGGGCTTCGATCCGCGGGACGTGACGCTGACCTCGGGCGGGACGGAGGCGAACAACCTGGCGCTGGCGCACGCGTTCGACGCCTCCCTCGCCGGCGCCGCGGGCGCGCTGGTGGTCGCGCGGATCGAGCACCCGTCGGTGACCCGCGCGGCCGAGGCGCTCGCGGCGCGCGGCGTCCACGTGGCGTGGGTCGATCCCGAGCCGTCGGGCCGGGTGTCGCCCGAGGCGGTGGCCGAGGTCCTCGCGCGCGCGGCCGAGGTCGCGCCGGTCCGGCTGGTCGCGCTGCAGGCCGTGAACCATGAGACCGGCGTGCTCCAGCCGGTCGCCGAGGTGGCCGCGCTCGCCCGGGCGGCCGGGGCGCGGCTGCTCGTGGACGCGGTGCAGGCGGTGGGCCGGCTGCCGCCCGAGGTGTGGGCCGGGGCCGATCTCGTCTCGATCGCCGCCCACAAGATCCGCGGGCCGAAGGGGATCGGCGCGCTCGCGACCAGGCCGGGGACCCGGCTGCGGCCGATCCTCGCGGGCGGCGCGCAGGAGCGGGGGCTCCGGCCCGGGACGCAGGACGCGGCCGCGGCCGCGGGTTTCGCCGTGGCGGCCGAGCGGGCGCGCGGCTCACCGGCCCGATACGCGGCGCTCTCGACCCTCCGCGACCGGCTCGAGGCGGCGCTGCTGGAGGTGGGCTCCGGGGTCGCGCCGCTCCGGAACGGCGAGGGGCCGCGCGCCCCCCACGTGACGAACCTGTCCTGGCCGGGCTGGCGCGGCGACGAGCTCTGCGCGGCGCTCGACCTGGAGGGCGTCGCGGTCTCGAGCGGGTCGGCGTGCAGCGCGGGGACCGCGGAGCCCTCGCCCGTGCTCGCCGCGATGCTCGGCCCCGAGCGCGCGAGCTCGGCGGTCCGGATCTCCCTCGGCGAGGAGACCACCGCCGAGGAGGTCGACGAGGCCGCCCGCCGCTGGGCCCGGGTCCTCGCGCGTGGCTAGCGCCCGGCCCGCGCCCTCAGCTCTCTCCGGGGTAGCGCCCCCCCGAGGGGGCGCGTAGGGGGCGTAGCCCCCTCATCGGCTGTCGGCCCTGCCGACCCGGATTCGCGGCGAAACGCATGGGCTTCCGGCATCTTGGCCGAGGACGCCCCTACTTCATCCATCGCTGGAGCCATTCCGGCCAACCGCGGACCGAAGGGCGAATCCACAAGTTCAAGTCCAGGACAACGCTGCGGTTTTCGACGGCGTCAGGGCCCGTGGGGGTCGCTCCATTCAATGGATTGAACGGGCCGTCTTCCTGGGAGCACGTTCAGCGGTCTTCGTCGACATCGAAGCTGGATGAAGAACGATCGTCTATTTGTTCGTCATCGTTGGGGTTTTTATCTGTCATCGCGCTCGTCGGTGCGCCTGCCGACCTGCGCTGCCGGAGGACCTCGTAGAGCGCGAGGGCGCCCGCCACGGAGGCGTTCAGGGAGCCGATGGGGCCCGCCATCGGGAGGCGGGCGACGTGCTGGCAGGCCTGGCGGACAGGGCGGCGGACGCCGCGGTCCTCGGCGCCGATCACGATCGCGACGGGGCCGGTCAGCGGGAGGTCGCCGAGCTCGGCGGGGCCCTGGGCGTCGAGGGCGATGGAGGTCACGCCCCGGGCCGAGAGGGCGCGGAGGGCGTCGGGGAGGGAGCGGACGCGGCAGAGGGTCGCGTGCTCGACCGCGCCGGCCGAGGCGCGGAACGTGGCGGGGGTGAGGGGGGCGGAGCTGTGCTCGGGCCAGAGGATGGTGCGGGCGCCCAGGGCGACGGCGCTCCGGATCACGGCGCCGAAGTTCTGGGGGTCCATGATGCCGTCGAGCGCGAGGGCGACGCTGCCCGGGCCGGTGGGGATCGCGTCGAGGCCGACCAGGACCAGCTCGGGGGCGCCGGCGACGACGCCCTGGTGGCGGCCGCCGGCGGCGCGGCGGTCCAGCTCGGCGCGGGGGGCGCGCTCGACGGGGATGCCGAGGCCCGCGGCGTGGCGGGCGAGCGCGTCGAGCTTGGGGCCGCCGTCCTTCTGGACGAGCAGCCAGCCGATGCGAGCGCCGTGCGCCCGGATGGCCTCGCGCGCGGGCTGGAGGCCGTAGACGATGCGGGTCATCGTCATCGCGTGGAGCCGGCGGCCCTCGCCGTCGCTCAGCGCGGCGCCGACAGGGCGCGCGCGATCTCGTGGAGGATGGAGCGGGCCGCGGCGGGAGGGTCGGCGGCCTCGCGGATGGGGCGGCCGACGACGAGCAGGTCGGCGCCTGCGGCGACCGCGGCCGTGGGGGTCGCCGTCCGCTTCTGGTCGTCGTTCGCCGCGGCGCCGGCGGCCGGCGCGCCCTCGGGCGTGGGCCGGATGCCGGGGGTGACGAGGAGCGCGTCGCGGCCGAGCGCGGCCCGGAGCGCCGACACGTCGGCCGGCGAGGTGACGAAGCCGCGGATGCCGGCCGCGCGGGCCAGCTCGGCCAGGCGCCGTGCGTGGGCCGGCGCGCCCTCGCCCACGCCCTGCGCCGCGAGGTCCGCGTCGTCGAGCGACGTGAGCACCGTGACCGCGAGCAGGATCAACCCGTCGGAGCGGTTCGCCTCCTGCGCGGCGCGCTTCAGCATCTCCGCGCCGCCGGTCGCGTGGACGGTGAGGTAGCGTACGCCTAGCTCCGCGGCGCTCGCGACCGCGCGGGCCACGGTCTCCGGGATATCGTGCAGCTTGAGATCGAGGAAGACGTCGAGGCCGAAGTCGCGACCGAGCTCGACGGCGCGGGGGCCCTCACGGACGAAGAGCTCGAGGCCGATCTTGAGCACGCCGATCGACGAGGCGACGCGGCTGATCGCGGCCCGCGCCTCGTCGTAGGTCGGGTAGTCGAGCGGGAAGACGAGCCTTCGCCGCGCTTCGTCGAGGGAGCTCCCGCCGAGGCTCGTCCGGTGCCTGACGGAGCTGGGAGGTCTGGCCATCCTGAACCGCGCGCGCAGGGGGTCAGAGACAAGAGCAGAGCGGATCGCCCGGCTGGCAGTTGCACGGGGGCTTCGGGCCGCCGCCCGGTCCCGCGGGGCCGCCGCGACCGCCGGCGTTCAGCTTCTTCTGCTTCTCCTGCTCGGCCTCGAGCTGCTTCTGCAGGGCGAGGCGGGTCGCCTCGTCCTTGGCGCTCGCGAGCTGGTCGAGCAGGCTCGTGACCTTCGCCTCGGACTCCTTGCGCTGGGCCTCGAGCTTCTTGTTCTCTTCCTCGAGCCGCTTGGCCTCGGCGGCCGCCGCGGCCATGCGCGCTTCGTTCTCCTGGGAGGACTTGACGACGAGCCCGATCGTGATGCCACCCACCACGACGACGCCGGCGATGACGGCGATGAGCGTCTTGCGCAGCTTCTTCTTCGACTCGTCGTGCGTGAGCGCGGCGAGCTTCTGCTCGTGCTGCTGCTGCGCGGTCATGGCCGCGAGCCGCGCCTGCTGCTCGGCCTCGAGCCGGGCGCGCTCGATCTCGGCCTGCCGGATCGCCTCGAGCCGCGCGGCCTCCTCGCGGGCGCGCTGCTCCTCGATGCGGCGGCGCTCCTCCTCGGAGCGGATCCGCGCCTCCTCGGCCTCGCGTGCGGCGCGTTCCGCGTCCAGGCGCGCCCGCTCGGCGGCGGCGGCGGCGGCGGCCTTCGCCTGCTCCTCGGCCTTGATGCGATCCTCCTCGAGGTTCATCAGCTCCTTGAGCGAGAACAGGACCGAGCTTTCCTTCTGTTCGGACATGACCTCGTGGCTCCTTCGATACAGACGCGTGCTGTTGCTGGCAGGTGGTTGGGCCGGAGCTCCGCGGCCGGGCTCCCGTCGCGGACCGCATGATTGTGACGCGCAAGGCGACTCGCGCGCAATTGTTCAGTGAGCTTCTCCTCGCCCTGCGCCTCGAGGATATCGCGACCACGCCACGCCGACCCAGCAAAAATTGGCTGCGGAGGCGGCTTTCCGCGCAGCGCGATCCCGGGGCGCCGCGCCTGCCTTGCGCCCCGGTTCGACGTCCGGGCTCCCGGGGCGCGAGGCGGCGCCCGGCGCCCCGAGCGCCCGGGCGCCCCGGCTCAGGTCGTTCGGCACCGGGACGGGCGCGGAGGCGGACACGGGGATTGGGGCGGAGGGCGCGCCACACCAGGGGGCGCGACCCGGAGCCCCGAATGTCGAGCCAGGGTTGGATTCTGCGCCACGCTCCGCTAGCTTCGCGCGCCCATGGCGAAGGTCATCAGCGCGCACATCACCGGGACGGTCTGGAAGATCGAGGTCAAGGTCGGCGATCGCGTCGACGAGGGCATGACGGTCGCGATCCTCGAGTCGATGAAGATGGAGATGCCGGTCGAGTCGGAGATCGAGGGCGAGGTCGAGGAGATCATCGTGATCGAGGGCCAGGCGATCACCGAGGGGGCGCCGCTCATGCGGCTGCGCTGAAGGTCAGCCCAGGCGCCCTATTCGCGCCAGAAGAACTTCCAGGGGTTGTGCTTGAGGTCGCGGGCGAGCTCCTGGAGGTCGTCGTAGAGCTGCTCGTCCATCACCATCGCGCCGACGGAGCCCTTGCCGCGCTTGACGTGCGCGAGGATCGCCTGCGCGTCGGCCGTCGCGATCTTCGCGCGGCCGGTGATCTCGGCGATGTCGTCGAGGGCCTTCTTGAGCTTCGCCTGCTCGGACTCGGCGCCGAGCGTCGCCGAGAGGCGGCGGGCGTTGGCGAGCGTCTCGCGGGCGTCGGTCATCAGCGGGTCGATGTCGCGCGCCGCCGCGCCGCTCACGCGCTCGGTGTTCGCGAGGATGCGGTCGATCTGCGGGTTGTCGACGTACTTCCGCCGCGCGTCCTTGACCATCTCCGTGCCGTCGACGGACATCTGCTCGACGTTCTCGGCGATGCGATCGAGGCGGTCCTGATTCCTGGCCATGAACTCGCCGGTGCCCTTCAGCGTGCGGCGGAGGCCGTCGAAGGCCTCGCTGATCTGCTCGCGGTTCTCGCGCATCGCGGAGACCGTGGAGTGGAGCAGCTCGTAGCTCTCTGCGAGCAGCATGTCGAGGCGCGGCGGGTCGAGGCCGCGCACGATCGCGCCCTCCGGGAGCACGGGGCGATCGAGCGAGCCGGGCTCCACCGCGAGGAACTGCTCGCCGAGCACGCCCTGCGTCGTGACGTAGAAGAGCGCGTTGTCGTGGATGCTCTTCTGGTAGCGGGCCTCGATCTTCACCAGGATGCGGACCAGCGGATCGCGCTTGCCGGTGGCGGCGGCCTGCTCGCCGCCGCGGAACTCGATGGCGCCCAGCTTGCCGACCTTGACCCCTGCGATCTTCACGGGCGCGCCGGGCTGGAGCCCGCCCGGGTTGTCGAACTCCACGTAGATGGGGTACGTCGGCTGGAAGTTGAGCCCGCCCATCACCAGGATGAACGCGACGAGGAGCCCCAGCGCCGTCAGGATGAGGATGCCGACCTTGACCTCTATCGAACGCGGGCTTGCCATGCGTCCCTCATCATCTCCGATCTCGCCGCGCCCGGACGAGCGAAATCCGGCGAGATCGTGCGGAGGCGGGCGGTGATCTCTTTCCGGAACGTCAGGAAATCCTTCGGTTCGAAGGCGGTCCTGAAGGACGTCTCGTTCGATGTGGAGGACGGGGAGGTCTTCTTCATCATCGGGCAATCGGGGGTCGGCAAGAGCGTGCTCATCAAGCACCTCGTCGGGCTGCTCTACCCGGACGGGGGGGAGATCTGGCTCGACGGCGAGGAGGTGAGCCGCTTCGACGAGGCCCGGATGTACCCGGTGCGGATGAAGTGCGCCATGGTCTTCCAGCACTCGACGCTGTTCGATTCGATGACGTGCGCGGAGAACGTCGCGCTCCCGCTGCGCAAGCACAAGGGGCTCAAGCAGCGGGAGGCGCTCGCGGAGGCGCGGCGGCGGCTCGAGCAGGTGCACATGCACGAGTTCGCCGACCGGTTCCCGCCGGAGCTCGGCGACGGGATGCGCAAGCGGGTCGCGATCGCGCGCGCGCTCACGCTCGATCCGCGTTACGTGCTCTTCGACGAGCCGACGACGAGCCTGGATCCGGTGAGCGCGAGGCGCGTGGACAAGCTGATCCGGGAGCTCAGCGACACGCTGGGGGTGACGAGCATCGTGGTGAGCCACGATCTGGTGAGCATCTTCTCGATCGCGGACCGGATCGTGATGCTCTACCAGGGGCTCGTGCGGTTGATCGGCGATCGCGCGGCGTTCCGCGGGGCGGCGGACCCGATCGTGCAGCAGTTCATCAGCGGGCGGGCCGAGGGGCCGATCGAGTGAGGCTCAGCGGAAGACGAGGAAGCCGGCGGCCGACAGGAACATGTCGAGGACGATGACGGCGAGGGAGGAGCTCACGACGGCGCGCGTCGTGGCCCAGCCGACGCCCTCGCTGCCGCCGTAGGTGGAGAGGCCGGAGTGGCCGGAGACGACGGGGATCGCGGCGCCGTAGGACACGCACTTGGCGAGGCCGACGGTGAGATCGCCGGCGTCGACGAGGGCGACGTTGAGGAAGGTGCGGGGCTGGATGTCGAACATCGCGTAGCCGGTGAGCATGCCGGCGGAGAAGGCGACGGCGGCGCTCCAGACGACCAGGCAGGTGGTCATGAGGATGCTGGCGATGAAGCGCGGCTTGATCAGGTAGTCGATGGGATCGGCGGCGGACATGCGGAGGGCGTCGACCTGCTCGGTGACGACCATGGAGCCGATCTCGGCGGCGATGCCGGCGCCGACGCGGGTGGCGAGCATGAGGGCGCCGATCGTGGCGGCGAGGTCGCGGACGAGCAGCTCGAGGAAGTTGGCGCCGAGCATGGTGAGGTCCGGGACGACGCGCTTGGTCTGCACGCCGGCCTGGAAGACCATGATCATGCCGATGAAGCCCATGACGACCGTGAGGAAGAAGACCGAGCGGTTGCCGATCTCGTACATCTGCTGGGCCACGGCGCCGGGCTCGCGGCGGCCGCGGAAGCAGTAGTAGAGGGTGCGGACGAAGACGGAGTAGAGCTCGCGGGCCGAGTGGAAGAGCGCGATCGCCTGCGCGCCGACGAAGCGGACGCCGGAGCGCTCGGGGACGACGGTGCGGAGCTCGCTCGACGGCGGCGGCGGGATGTCGTCGTCGGCGGCGGCGTGGGGCGTGCGGGGCCGAGCTCGGAGGCGCATGCTGGGCCGGCGGTCAGTCGAGGGTGAACGAGACGAAGTAGTCGAGGATGAAGATGCCGGCGGCGGAGGCGACGACGGTGGCGTTGACGGCGCGGCCGACGCCGGGGGCGCCGCCCTTGACGCCGAGGCCGTACTGGCAGCTCGCGAGGGCCATGACGATGCCGAAGACGACGGCCTTGACCAGGCCGCTCGTGACGTCGCCGATGCCGAGGAGGCCGCTCGTGAGGCCGTTGAAGAAGACGGCGGGGGCGACGCCGAGGAGGCCGAGGCCGGCGTAGGCGGCGCCGAGGAGGGCGAGGGCGTCGGCGAAGATGGTGGCGAGGAAGAGCGTGGCGACCATCGCGAGGAAGCGGGGCGCGATGAGGAAGCTCACGGGGTCGATGGCGAGGACGCGGAGGGCGTCGATCTGCTCGGTGACGACCATCGTGCCGAGCTCGGCGGTGTTGTTGGCGCCGACGCGGCCGTTGATCATGAGGGCCGTGAGGAGGGGGGCGATCTCGCGGAGGGTGCCGAAGCCTGCGCCCCACCCGAGGAGGCCGTGGGCGCCGAAGCGCTCGACGAGGGGGGCGGCCTGGATGACCATGATCGCACCGGTGAACAGGGCGGTGACGATGACGATGGGCGTGGATTTGACGCCCATCTTGTACATGTTCCGCTTGAGCTCGGCGCCGTCGACGCGGAGCGCGGCGATGCGGGCCACGATCTTGCCGGCGAGCAGGGCCATGCTGCCGACGATGGAGGCGATCTCCAGGAACGAGTCGCCGATCTGATGGATGGCGGAGGGCTCGGGGGCCTGGATCCTGGGGCCGGGGCCGCCCTTTCTGGCGGGGGCGGGGGGTGCGGCGCGGGTTCCGGCGGCCGATGTCGTCATCCGGGCGTGGCGAGCTTAGCCCAACTGGCGTCAGATCAACGAGCTAGGCCGCCAGGATGCCGGCGGGGCCAAAGGCGGCGCGGGCGAGGAGGTCGCGGAGGTGGGCGGCGCTGTCGTCCCACGAGGGGGGGGCGGCCTCGGCGAAGGCGCGCTCGTCCCAGGGGTGAGTGAAGGCTTCGCGGAGGGCGGAGGTGAGGGCGGGTACATCGCGGGGAGGCACCAGGAGGCCGGTGCGATGGGGCGTGATCACATCGGGGATGCCACCGACCGCGGTGGCGACCACCGGGCGGGCGGCGGCGAGCGCCTCCAGCACCACGTTGGGGGTACCCTCGGCGTAGCTGGGCAGCGCCAGGACATCGCAGGCCGTCACGTAGCGCGCGACCTCGGCGAGCGCGCGCGCGCCCGCGATGCGCACGCGGCCCGCGACCTGCAGGCGCGCCGCGGCCTGCTCCAGGGCGCGGCGGGCAGGCCCGTCGCCGACGAACACGAGGTGGGCGGGCGGCGCGGCGCCGTCGGCCGTGGCGACCAGCTGCTCGAACGACGCGAGGAGCTCGTGGACGCCCTTCAGGGGGTCGAGGCGGCCGACGAAGGCGATCAGACGGGCGCGCTCGGGTAGATCGAGCTCGCGCCGCGCAGCCAGCCGGTCGCCGGGGCGGAACAGCCCGCGATCGACACCGTTTTGAACGAGCACCGCGCGATCGGGGCTCGCGCCCAGATCGATCAGCGCCTGCACCATGGGACGGCTCACCCCGATCGCGCACGCGGCGGTCCGCAGGGCGGCGCCGATGATGGGGCGCACCGAGCGCCAGCGGGCCACCACGTTGACGTCGGTCCCGTGGCCCTTCACCGCGTGGGGGACGCCCAGCATCCGCGCCAGCACCGCGGCCGCGCACGCGTCGGGGAAGAGGTAGCCGCCCAGCACGATATCGAAGCGGCCGCGCAGGCGGGGGACGTGGGGGAGCAGACCCGCGAGGTAGAGCGGAGCGTTGACCGGAGCGAGCACGCTGCCGGCGCCGGGCAGGTAGGGGGTGCGCGGGTGGGCCACGTGGATGCCGTCGACCTCGTCCCGATCGGGGACCGCGGTGAGCCGCCCCGGGCGCGTGCGCTCGCCGAGCAGCGACACCCCCGGGTGGTAGGGGATCGCGGCGAGCACCTCGACCTCGCAGAGGCGCGACAGGGACGCGAGCTGCTGGCGCTGGAAGGGGCACGCGAGCGGCTCGACTCGGTTGGGGAAGATGCGCGTGATCCAGAGCACGCGAGGCGATCGGGGCTTGGAGGTCTCTTGCGGTTTCAAGATGTATGAAATCCTACTAACGCCGTCGAAGCCTGCCATGAGGGGGCGCCGGATTCTGGATTGCGTGGCCTGGGCGGACGGTGGCGGTTGGGGCGGCGGCGCGTCCGCTGCGCGACCGGTCGCGGCGCCCGGGCATCGGCCCTCTCGGGGACGCTCGGGGCCCCGATGCGTTTCGAGCCGGGGCTCGAGCGTGGACCGGAGGGTGGCTGGTGCTTCCGTGGCTTCTGGCGGGCTGGGAGACCGACGTGACGGCGCGCGCGGGGGTCGTGCAGAGCGTGGCGTCGAGCAGCGCGTCCCCGGACACCGCGGGCGTGCTGGTGGGCGCTCAGGCCGCCGTGGACGCGGGTGCGCTGGGGCCGCGATCGGCGTACGGGATCTCGGCCGGCGGGGAGTACGCGCGGGGGATCGACGCGTCGTTCCGGGGGATCGGCGGACCGGCGACGGACAGCGTGGCCGGTGAGCTCGCTGCGCGCGGCGAGTGGGTGCTGTCGCCGTTCACGACGCTGGCGCTCGACGCGAATGGTTTCCTCGCGACGGAGCTCGGGGTGCGCGCCTCGGACGAGCTCGCGGCGCGGGATCCGTTCGAGGAGGGCAATCGCCTCCAGTACACGTTCACCGTGGGCCCGGCCGTGTCGGTCGCGCTGTCGGAGCGCGCGTCGCTGGACGTGGCCGCGGGGTACGAGGAGGCCGGGGCGCTCGCGGCGGACTACCCGGAGGCCGTGGGCGCCGACGCGCGGACGGGGCGGGCGTCGGTCGCGTACGCCTACGAGCTCGGGGAGAACGACGCGATCATCCCCGAGGTCGGGTACGAGTACGCGCACCTCTACCACGCGCTCCTCGACGTCGACCTGCGCCGCGGGCCGGCGGACGTGCACACCGCCTCGGCGGGCCTCGTCGAGGCGCACGTGTTCAGCCGGCGGCTCCGGGGGCGCGCCGGCGTCGGTATCTCGATCGCGAACCAGCCGCCCCTGATCGACGCGCGCGCGCTCGCGGTCTCGCCCGAGGCGCGGCTCGCGCTCACGTACCTGGGCCGGAGCTACCGCTTCGTGGGCGGCTACACGTTCGAGCACGCGTCGCTGGGCCCCCGGATCGGGTACGGGCAGCGGCACGCGGCGACCGCCCAGCTGAGCTTCCGGCCCTTGAGCGGCGGCCGCCGCCGCGACATCGTCGTGACCGGCGTGGCCCGGCTCGTGATCGGCCGCGCGCCGGTGGCCGCCGACCCTCCGCTCGCGACCGATCCCGACGAACCGCCCCCCTCGCTCGAGGGCGTGATCACGACGTACACGGCGCGCGCAGGCGCCAGGATCGACGTGCCTCTCGCGCACTGGCTCGTGCTCACGGGCGGGCTCGACCTCCAGTACCTGCACGCCACGCAGGATCCCGCGCCCGACGGCGACACAGGCGGAGGCACGTTCAGAACGATCTGGACGTTTGGTCTTGCCGGGACGATCTCGACGGTCAGGCACGCGACCGTGCATCGTGGCTCGGACGGCGGGGAGGATCGCCGCGAGCCGTCGTCTGGGGCGGCGCGCGCGCATACCGGCGGGGCGGCGCCGCTGTCCGATGACGCGGGCGGCAGCGCGGTGTCAGACGGACGTCGCGACGATGGACGTCCGTGACGGCCGCGAGCGCGGTGATTCCGGCTCGGTAGATCCACGCGTATGAGCGGCGCCGCGCTTTATGCTCGGTCCGGAGCCTGGCGGTCCCCCCACCAGCGCTCTAGCTTGTAATTCAGGCTACATCAGTTGTGCCCCGGCGGTTCGAGTCGGCGCGATTGCGCGGCGGTTCGATGGTCGAGGGGCCGGCGGTACGGGGGGGACGATGCTGGAGGTGTTCCGGTCGCCGCGTCGCGCGCTCGTTTGGTTCGTCGAGGCCAGCTTGCTCGCGCTGCTCGTGTCGTGTGCCGCGGGGCTCCTGCTCGGGTGGGAGCACGCGCTCGCGGGCGAGCGCGTCGCGCGCGCCCTCGGGATCTCGCTCGTGGCCCAGGCGTCGCTCTACTACCACGGGCTCTACGGCAAGGAGCCGCTCGGGGCGCGGGCGCTCTTCCTGACGATGCTGCGGGCGCTGGCGCTCGCGGCCGTGGCGCTCGCGGCGGGGTCGTGGCTCGTGCCGGGCGCGGAGCTCGGGGCGCGGGTGTTCCTCGTGTCGCTGGGCGCGGCCGCGCTGGTGCTGCCGGCGTGGCGCGCGGCGTTCGCGCGCGTGGCGAGCTCGGAGAGCTTCCGGCGGCCGGCGCTGATCCTCGGCTCCGGCGAGCTGGCCGACGCGTGCGCGGACCTCATCCGGCGCGACAACGACGCGGGGCTGCGCCTCACCGGGCGGCTCGTGCGCGACGACGCGCCCGGCGGCGGGCCCGACGTGATCGGGAGGTTCCGCGATCTCGCGCGGATCGTGGAGGAGCGCGGCGTGGCGGCCGTGATCGTGGCGTGCCCCGACCGGCGGCGAGGGTTCCCGGTCGACGAGCTGCTCGAGCTGAAGCTCCGCGGCGTGCAGATCGAGGAGGGCACGGACCTCTACGAGCGCGTGACGGGCAAGATCTTCGTGCGCGCGCTCCTGCCGAGCCAGATCATCTTCTCGCAGGGCTTCCACGTGCGCCGGCGGACGCTGGCGGTGAAGCGCGCGTTCGACGTGGTCTGCGCGGCGATCGGGCTGATCGTGGCGCTCCCGATCATGATCGTGACCGCGATCGCGGTGAAGCTCGACTCGCCGGGGCCGTTCCTCTACTCGCAGGTGCGGACGGGCGCGCACGGGAGGCTGTTCCGGATCCACAAGTTCCGCTCGATGCGGGCGGACGCGGAGAAGGACGGGGCGGCGTGGGCGGCGGAGAACGATCCGCGCGTGACGCGCGTGGGGCGCGTGATCCGGGCGACGCGGCTCGACGAGCTGCCGCAGCTCTGGAACGTGCTCGCGGGCGAGATGAGCCTGGTGGGGCCGCGGCCGGAGCGGCCGGAGTTCGTGGCGATGCTGGAGCGCCAGATCCCGTTCTTCCGGCAGCGCCTGTCGGTGAAGCCGGGGGTCACGGGGCACGCGCAGGTGCGCTGCAGGTACGGCGCCTCGGCGGAGGACGCGCTCGAGAAGCTGCAGTACGACCTCTTCTACATGAAGCGGTTCTCGCTCTGGTTCGACCTGTCGATCCTGGTCGACACGGTGAAGGTCGTGCTGCTGCGGATCGGATCGAGGTGAGGGGCGATCAGCCGGTGGGCTCGCCCGCGCCGCCGCTCTTGACCTGGAGCGCCTCGAGCGCGGCGAGCCGGTCGAGGAAGGCGCGGCCTCGGACGGGGTCGGTCATGTAGACGAACGCGGCGAGGCCCTTGAGCTGCTGGAGCGTCTCGCCCTTGCCGGGGCGGCCGAGCTCGCGGTTCTTGATGGCGGCGCGGAGCTCGCGCACGCGCTCGCGGGGGACGCGCGCGGGCGGGACCCCGTCGCCCGCGCCGTTCACCACGAGGCCGGTGACCTTCTGGCGGTCGCCGCGGCGCATGACGACGGTCTTCGAGGGGTGCAGGCGGAAGCCCTCGGAGAGCAGGATCTGCTTGATGCCGCGGAGGAGGGAGCCGATGGGGGGCCTCTGGCT
>CAYQYG010000229.1:0-13884 GCA_964421485.1 uncultured Polyangiaceae bacterium
GTCTGCGCCCTCGACGACCTCGACGTCTCCACCGCGCTCCGCGATTTCCTCGTGGACCTCGGCTTCGAGGCGAGCCCCGCGACGCCGGCGGACCAGTCCGCGTCGCAATGGTCCAGGGACGTGGTGGCGAGGGTCTCACGAGGATACCTCTTCGTGGACAGCCACAAGATCCGGGCGACCGCCGACAAGGACCTCCTCAGGTACTCGCACGTCGTCCACCAGATGACGGGGAAGCGGTTCGCGCTGCATCCCGATAAACGGATCGAGGACTGGTACACCGCGCTGATCGGCGTGTGCAGCGACCGTATCACGCAGATCGGCCTGATCATGCTGACGTTCGACACGCTCGTCCGCGACGTCGTCCGCACGCGCCTCCAGCTCGCGCTCCTGCTCGACCTCCACGTCAATTACCCGCACGGGGTGGTCTCCAGCCTGAACGGCGCGCTCTCGGACCACAACGGCAAGACCGGCACGCTCACGTGGGACGACATCCGCACGAGCTGGAGCAATGACCTGGAGTGGAGCCTCCTGCAGAGGTTCTTCACGCGCCGGATGGGCTCGCGCATGCACGATCCGGGCGGCCGGGCTGACAGGATCCTCGCCGACGCGTTCGCGGACTTCGCGCGCAGCGGCGACACGATCGCTTACACGCCCGGCGGCACGCCGGCGCTCGCCACGTTCTCCTGGCTCTGACCTCCCTGGAGCGAACCGTGACCACTCCCGTCAACTTCGTCCCGATCACCTCGTACATCGAGAGCTGGCCGGAGGACTTCCTGTCGTCGGCCGCCTCGGGCGGCTTCCTCTCGCGCGTCGGGCTCCATGACACCTCGGCCGCCGCCACGGCGGACGGGTATCGCCTGACCTACCAGCTCTACCTGTGCTCCTCCGGCGGCAGCAGCGATCCGCTCGACGGCGGCGGGCTCGAGCTCGCCGTCCTGCCGGGCGTCTCCGCGTGGCTCGGGGCGCCCGGCGCCGATCACCTCTTCTCGGTCTACCTCGATCGGGACGCCGGCGGCCTCGCGCTCGGATTCGACGCGATCGACGGCGGGCTGCGATTCCCCGCCGGCGAGCTGCTCGTGCCGGCGGTGCTCTCCGGATCGGAATGGATCGCGCAGAGCGGCAGCCAGCTCGAGCTCGAGGGCACGCTGAGCGCGGAGCTCCGGCTCTCGCCCTCGGGCGCGCAGCTCTCGCCCGGGGCGGTGACGCTCTCGCTCGGCGCCACGGGCGTCGCGGCGACCGAGACCGTGGGCGTGATGCTCGGCAGCTCCGGTATCGTGATCCACGACGTCGTGGTGTCGCTCGACCTCACGCCCGCCTCGGGCGACGTCGCCGACGGCGGCGTCGTGATCGAGTCGGCACAGGTCACCTTCCCCTCGCTCTTCGGCGGCGTCACGGAGGTCTCGCTGCAGAGCGCCCGGCTCGCCCGCGAGGGGTTCTCCGGCACGCTCGCGATCGACGTCGCGTCGGCGACCGGGCTCACGCTGCTCGGCATGTCGTTCGTCCCCGCCCGCTTCAGCATTGCATTCGCCGACGGGTCGCCTTCGGCCGTCGACGTGGCGGGCACCATCACCCTGCCCGCGCTGCTCGGCGGCGGCGCGCTCGACGTCGAGCTCTCGCTCGACGACTCGGGCAACTGGCTGCTCTCCGGCGATCCCGAGGAGGACCTCACCTTCTCGCTCGATTACGCGACCGTCGCCGTGAGCGCGCTCGGCCTCGGCGGCGGCGGCGGCGACTATTACCTCGAGATCGACGGCTCGCTCACGCTCGACAACCTCGCCTCGTACGGCATCGAGGACGCCCCGTCGCTCGATTTCGAGGGGCTCCAGATCCGCTCGGACGGCACGCTCGCGCTGGAGGGCGCCTGGCTCGATCTGCGCGAGAGCCGCGCGCTGCGCTTCCACGGCTTCTCGCTCGAGGTGGACAGGGTAGGCTTCGGCGTGGAGGGCGGGGAGATCTGGGTGGCGCTCGACGTCACCGTCACGCTCGCCGATCTCCTGCCCGCGGCCGTCAGCACCAGGGGCCTCGTGGTGCGCTGGGCCCCCGGCGGCGCGCCGAGCGTCTCGCTCGACGGCCTCGGCGTCTCGTTCGCCGTGCCGCACGTGCTCAGCGCCTCGGGCGAGATCGCGTTCGGCGACTGGACGCCCGGCGGCGTCTCCGGATCGGCCGTGAAGGGATTCCACGGCTCGCTCGATATCTCGCTGGAGGCCCTGCCGTCGCCGATCGGCCTGTCCGTGTCGCTCGGCGTCGGCCGGTACGACGACGGGACCACGGCGTACGGCTTCTGGCAGGCCGCCTTCGATCTGCCGCTGCCGGTCCCTCCGCCGCTCGGCAACACCGGCCTCGCGCTCTACAGCATCTCCGGCGAGATCGCCTGCAACATGGAGCCCGCGGTGGGGGACACCTCGGCCGCCGATTTCGACTGGTACACCGGCTGGATCCAGCCCGGCCGCCCGTGGACGTACAGGAAGGGCGGCTTCGGATTCGGCGCGGGGCTCACGATAGGCACGCTGGACGGGGGATACTCGTTCTCGCTCGCGACGGCGCTCTCGGTGGCGCTGCCCGGGCCGCTCGTGGTGCTGACGGGCGAGGGCAACTTCGCGCGCCCGCGCAGCCAGCTCGCCGCGCGCAGCCCCACGCCCATCTTCTCCGCGTACGCCGTGGTCGACGGCGAGAACGCCTCGCTGCGCCTCGGGTTGCACGCGCTCTACGAGGCGCTCGCCGATCTCGTCGAGATCGAGGGCGGCGCCGAGGCGTACTTCTCCTTCGCCGATCCGTCGCAATGGCACCTCTGGGTTGGGCAGAAGGACGAGAACCGGCAGGTGCGGGCCACGCTCGTCGAGCTGTTGCGCGGCGGCGGATACGTCCTCGTGGACCGCACCGGGCTCGACCTGGGGGGTCACGTCGAGATCGGCGACTCGTGGCAGGCGGGGCCCGTGAGCGCGACGATGCGCCTCGAGACCTCGCTCGCGGCCACGGTCTCCGCGGCGCCCGTCGAGGGGCAGGCCGAGCTCGGCGCCGAGGCCGAGGTGCGCGTCGGCGTGTTCGGCTTCGACCTCGGCTTCGGCGCGCAGGTCGCGCTCGCCGTCTCGGCGCCCTCGCCGTTCGAGGCGTCGGCCACGGGCACGCTCATCATCTACCTGCCCTGGCCCTGCGACGACATCGAGCTCAGCATCACGCTGGGCTGGGGCACCGGCGGGTCGCCGTCCGCGGCGACACCATTGCTCCGCCGCGCGGGCGCGAAGGCCTACAAGAGCGACGGCGATCAGGAGCTCGGCGCCGCGTCGACGGAGTCCTCCTGGGACAGCGCGTTCGTGGTGTACGCGTCCGGCTCGACGGTCTCGACCGCGCTCTCCGCGCCGGAGCAGGCGCTGCTCGGCCGGAGCGACCTGCCGCTCGTGCCGCTCGACGTGGTGCTCGCGCTCCATTTCGATCGACCCATCGAGGACGAATCGGGCGTGCCCGTGCCCGCGGCGGCGGCCGCGACCGAATACGTCGTCAGCTCGTCCAGGCAGTACGCGGCCTACAGCTATCGCCTGACGCGCCTCGCGCTCTATGCGCTCGACACGGGCACGAGCTCGTGGACGCTCCTCTCGGGCCCGCAGGCGACCTGGCAGCTCGGCACGAGCGCGGACGGCGAGGGGGCGACCGAGCTGCTCGTGAACAGCCTCGATCCGTTCGCCGGCACGAGCGGCTCGGCCTCGATCGCGACCGACGCGGGCGGCGAGGGATCGAGCTCGCTGATCGACTGGATCGTCGATCGCCTCCCCGATTACCCGTACTCGCCGCCCGTGGATCCGGTGACGGTCTACACCTGCGTGGATCCCACCCCGACGGACCAGCCGCCCGCGGGCCCGCCCTACACGAAGAACGGCGTCCAGATCTGGACCGTCTTCCCCGCCGCCATCTTCCACGTGCCGAGCGGCGGGACGGGCGTGGCGCTCCTGCCCGTGTCGGCGACGGTGCCATTCCGCGTCGTGCTCCCCTCCCCCGTGTTCTCGATCCGCCTCTCGATCTGGTCCCGCTATGCGGTGCCCGCGGCGCTGCGCGTCTCGCTCGGCGCGACGTCGGGCAGCACGTTCACCGCGCTCGCCGTGACGACGTACGACCTCGCGCTCGGCGCGCAGCAGATCGAGATCAAGCAGGCGAGCTCGTTCCCGGAGGTGCGCCTCGAGGTCCTCGGGCCGGCGCGCGCAGCGCAGACGGCGCTCACGCTCGTCTGCTGGAGCGCGGCGAGCCCCGCGAGCGAGGCCGCGGCGGCCGCCGCGGCGACCGCGTCCGCGCACGCGTCGGAGTCCGCGGCGATCACGGCGCGCGCGAGCGAGCTGCTCGCGCCGCGCGCCTTGCTCGACGAGCGGACCTTCTATCGCCTCGTCGCGACCACGGAGGTCTATGACCTGATGACCAGCGCGTCGACGCCGCAGCGGACCGACACGCACAGCGCATACTTCTACACCAATATGCCCCCGGACGACCTCGCGCCGTACGTCGACGCGATCTCGCCGAGCGCCGACTTCCCGCATTACACCGGGCTCGACCTCGTCTGCACGTTCAGGGAGAGCTACGTCGAGGCGATGATGCACACGTCGACGCGCAACCTCTCCTTCGAGGTGCTCGACGGCGAGGGCGACACGGCGGCGACGGCCGAGGCGACGTGGGGGGCCGGCGGCGCGCGGCTCCCGGCCGGCGTGCTCGCGACCATCACCCGCTACGCCGCGAACGGCGCGACGATCGCCGCATCGAGCGCGGAGGGCGTGTCGCGCGCGCGCGCGACGCTGTCCTCCGGCGCGCTCGCCGCCGGCGCCGGCTACACGCTGCGCCTCACCGGCCCGGTCAGCTCGGCCTATGCCGCCGGGGATCGCTCGCTCCCCTCCGGCGCGCCGCTGCCCGCGCTCGCGGCGACGCACACGTATCACGAGGTCCCGTTCGCGACCTCCGCGTTCTCCGGCTTCGACGCGCTCGTCGCGAGCTGCACCTCCGCAGAGCGGCGCGCGCGCGCCGTGGCCGCGCTCGGCGACGCCGCGGCGCGCGCGTCCGTGGCCGCGGCGCTCGGCGACGGGTCCCGCGACGCGTACGACGCGATAGAAGCGCTGCTCGGCCGCCTCGACGACGGCCAGCCCTGCCCGTCCACGCGCCTCGAATGGCTCATGGATGGCTCGACGTGCTACGCCCTGCTCGTCCGGTTCCCCGAGCCCGTCGACGCCGCGCGCGTCACCGTCAAGCTCACGTCCGGCGCCACGGTCGTCGCCGCCAGCAATGCGTGGAGCAGCGGCGGCGGCGCGCTCCTCGTCTTCGCCGCGCCCGCCTCCGGCACGCTGGCGGCGATCGCCTCGGGCAGCACCAAGCTCAAGCTGACGCTCTCGGGCGACGAGCAGCGCGACGCGGACGGCGCCCTCGTGCGCGGCGCGCTGCTCGCCGGCGGGGCGGTGTACTCGGCGAGCGACACGATCCTCTTCACGATCGCGCCATGAGCGAATACGAAGGATACCTCTATCCGCCGCTCGGCGCGACGCCGCCCGACGATGGATCGGCCCGGGGCGCCTATTACAGCGCGATCGACGCGTCGGTCGCGATCGTCGTCGATCCGAGCGCGAAGCGCCTCGACATATGGTTCGACCCGGGCGCGGCCTCCGTCACGGACCGGCGGGGCGAGGCGCTCTCCCCGGGCGTGGTCTACGCCCCCTGCGCGGCGCAGATCACCTTCGCGGAGGGCGACGGCGTGACGTGCGCGCTCACCGTGGAGCCCGTGGGCCGCGCGCAGGTCTGGCTCTCGTCGATCCTCGGCGTGCTCGCGGGCGATCCCACGATCACCTTCGGCGCGCTCCGCGTGGAGAACCTCGACGCGAGCTCGGTCGAGCAATCGCTCGCGTCCGCGCTCGAGACCGTGCCCGACACGCTGCTCACGGACGTGTTCTCGGGCGCGGCCGTGCGCACGCCCGAGGAGGCCGCGGCATTGCTCGTGGCCGGGACCGAGGCGTCGCCCCAGGTCCTTCAATGGCCCTGGCCGCAGGGTGAATCGAGCGCGGATCCCGCCGCCCCGCCCGGCCCGCTCCCGCTCGGCGCCGGCGCCGCGCCCCCGGGCGGCGTCGCGTACCCCGACGCCGCGACGCACCCCGAGCGCGCGACCTGGCACCTGGCGCGCATCACCGCCACCGACGCCGCGGGCGCCGCGCTCGATCCGGCGACCGTGCTCCGCGCCCTGCGCGACGCCGGCGCCCTCACGCTGTCGTTCGACGCCCCGACGCCGCACCCGATCGACCCGGCGCTCGACGCGCTCCCGTCCGCGAGCGGCTGGGAGTACCTCCTGGACGGCGTCACGTATCGGATCGGCGGCGCCGGCATGGATCCCGCGCGCGTGGAGGAGCTCCAGGACCACCTGCTCGCGCTGCAATTCCTCGAGGTGGGCGCCTCGACCGGCACGTACGACGTCGCGACGGCGCTGGCGGTGGCGAGCTTCCAGTCCTATGCGCGGCGCACGACCGATCGCTATGGCCTCCCGGACAGCCCCGCGACGGGCGTCACGATCACCTATGACGGCGGAGATCCCCCGGGCCGGGTGGGCGCGGCGACCAAGGAGGAGCTCAGGCGCTGGCTGCTGGAGGGCTACACGCGCCCGGATCAATACTTCATCGGCGAGCAGGCGAAGAGCGACCTGTCGAAGGGCCCGAGGGGCACGCTCGTCGGAAGGAGCGCCGATCGCGCGTCCGGCGAGGCCATCGCGCCCGTCGTGAAGGGCACGGTGCGCCACGGCGTGGCGAAGGTGCGCGGCGGCGCCGGCGTCCGCTCGGTCTCCGATTTCCTGGAGGCCGAGCGGGCGACCGTGTACCCTCTGCTCGCGTCCAGCGCCGGCGCGCAGGCCGACCGCGCCCTGGTCCTCGGCGCGGTGCTCGACGTGGAGGGCGGCCTGGAGTCGCTCCAGACGTGGGACGGCAATTTCCTGTCCGTCGGCCCCGTGCAATGGAACCTCGGCGCCGGCACCGGCGGCGGCGAGCTGCCCGGGCTCCTGCATTTCCTCGAGTCCGATCCGGCCGCCTCGGCCAGCGCGTCCGGGGGTGGCCTGCCGGCGTACCTCGGCGAGCTCGCGCTCGGGACCACGGGCCTCTATACCGACGGCAATCGCGTCACGGCGGGCTCCTTCACGGTCGACGGGACCACCGTCTCGCAGAAGGCCGACAAGGACGTGTTCCGTCGCGCCTTCATGATCCACGCCTGGGCCGCGCTCCGCTACGCGCGCGACGGCCGCTTCGGCGGCGAGGCGGAGAGCCTGCGCGCGCTGCACACCGGATACGTGCTCTACGCGAACGCGCGCGTCACCGGGATCGGCGAGATCCTGGACAGGGACCGCGTCTACCGCCTCAAGGACCACATCCGGACGACGCTCGGCGTGGCCATCGTGCTCGACATGCACATCAATCGGCCGGGCTACGCCGCGAAGAAGGTCTGGACCGCGGTGAAGGCGACGGCTGACGACCTCGGCATCTCGACGCGCGACTACGTGACCGGCTGGACGCTGGAGCGCGAGTGGGCGGTCCTCCAGAAGCTCTTCGCCGCCCGCCACGACGCCGACATCGACATGACCGACCCTGACGGGCGCGCGGACGCGTACCTGCCAAGGTTCCCCGGCTTCTCCCACGGCGGGAGCACCCTGAGCGGCTCGGCGGCCGCGCTCGTCGAATTCGACTGGACCTGAACGGAGCGCGGCGCCCGCGCCCCGCGGAGATCTCCGGGGGCGGGCGCACGCTAGGTCATACTCTGTCCACCCGACGACACCATGGAGGGACATCCATCCATCCATGCGTTATCATCCGATCATGACGAACGCCCCCGCTGTCCCCGTGCACATCCCCGAGCCAATGCGCCCCGCGTACGAGGCGATCCTCGCCCGCCTCGACGGCGCGACCGGCTCGCCCCTGCCGGCCGAGATCGTGCCGCTCCTCAAGGAGGCCGCGGCGGAGCTTTCGCGCAGGAGGCCCTCGCCGCTGCTCCGCGGCGACTCCGCCTCGTGGGCCTCCGGGATCGCGATCGCGATCTGCGCCGAGAATGGTCTCTTCGCCCCGCGCCGCCGCGGCTCGAAGCCGCTCACACCCGCGGATCTCGCCCGCGCGCTGGGCGTCGCGCCGAGCACCGGCGCGGCCAAGGCGGCGGAGGCGCGCCGCCACCTCCGGATCGCCCCCGCGAAGACCCCGCCGCCCGATCTTCGCTGGTGCCTGCCCGCCGTCCGCGCGGAGCGGCAGCGCGCGCAGGCGGCGGCCGGCGCCCTGGCGGGCAATGCGCCCCTGCCCCTCGCGCCGCTGCGCCGCGCCCTGACGCAGGCGGCGCGCGCGGTCTCCGCGCTCAGCGAGGCCGCCATGCTCGCGGCGGCGCCGCCGCTGCGCGCCCCGGCCGCCCGGAAGCGCCCCGCGACCGGCGGGAGCAGGCCCCGCGCAGCGGCTTGACGTCCGGGAGCTCCGCATCGCCTCGCGGCGCCCTCGGGCTCGAGCTCGCCGAGGGCCGGGCCCCGCGCGTTCACCTGGCCTCCCGGCGCGGCGGATGATATCCGGTGCGCATGCGCCCCCTCGTCGAATCGCTGTGCTCCGATCGCTGCGCCGGCCGCGCCCCCGGCACCCCCGGCGGCCGCGAGGCCCGCGCCGTCGTGGTCGGCGCGCTCCGCGCCGCGGGCGTCGACCCGTACGAGCAGGAGGTCCCGGGCCTCGGCGGCGCCAACGTGCTCGCGACGCTGCCCGGGGAGGTCGACCGCTGGGTGCTCGTGGGCGCCCATTTCGATCACCTCGGCCAGCTCGGGGGCCGCGTGTTCCACGGCGCCGACGACAACGCCGCGGCCGTCGCGATCCTGACGGAGGTGGCCCGGGATCTCGCGCGCGTCCGCCCCGCCGGCCGCGGCGTGATCCTCGCCGCGTTCGACGGTGAGGAGCCGCCCCATTTCCTGACGGGCACGATGGGCTCGGGCCATTTCGCGAGCGCCCCTCCGGTCCCGCTCTCCCGTATCGACATGATGGTCTGCATGGACCTCGTCGGCCACGCGTTCGGCGGCGAGCTCATGCCCGGCGAGGTCGCGCAGTCGCTGTTCGCCCTCGGCGCCGAGCGGAGCGCCGGCACGGCGGCGCACGTCGACCGCATCGCCCGCGCCGAGCCCGGCGTGATCCTGCGCCGCGCCGACGCCGAGATCATCCCCCCGCTCTCCGATTACGTGAATTTCTGGACCCGCGGCGTCCCGTTCCTCTTCCTGACGAGCGGCCGCTGGCGCCATTACCACACGCCCACGGACACCCCCGAGAAGCTCGATTACGCAAAGATGGAGGCGACCGCGCGCTGGCTGACCCGCTTCGTGCGCGAGACCTGCGCCCGCCCCGAGCAGCCGATCGGCTTCCTCCCGGAGGGGCGCGACGACGCCTCGACGCTCCGCTCGCTGGTCGACCTGCTCGGCCCGCTCGCGGCCGCCTCCCCCGAGGCCGAGGCGGGCCGGCAGATGGCGTCGGCGCTGCTGTCGGCCTGCGACGGGGCGGGCCGCCTCCCGGAGGCCCGCCGCGCCGAGGCCCAGATGCTCGTCGGCATGCTCGAAGCCCGGCTGGCCTGACGCCGCCTCCGCCGCGGGACGGCCCTGCGATCCTCCTCTCCGGAGGACGGGAGCCTCGCCTCATCGCGTTCAGGTTCGGTAGGCTTTCTCGAGGACCGCAATGTCGAGCTTGACCATCTTCAGGAGCGCGTCCATGACCCTCTTCGACCGGGCCGGGTCCTCGTCGCGCATCATCTCGTCCAGGATCGCGGGGACGATCTGCCACCTCACACCGAACCGATCGATGATCCAGCCGCATGCCTGGGCCTTGCCGCCTCCCTCGAGGAGGGCGTTCCAGTAGCGGTCCAGCTCCGCCTGGTCGTCGCACTGGACGACGAGCGAGATGGCGTCGTTGAACTCATGGTGGGGCCCAGCGCTCATGGCCTGGAAGCGCTGGCCGAACAGCGTGAAGTCCACGACCTTCACCGAGCCCGGCGGCCCGCTCGGCGTCTCGCTCATGAGCGGCGTGACCCGGTCGACCCGCGAGTCCGGGAAGATGGAACTGTAGAACCTGGCCGCCTCCTCCGCCTCCTTGGCGTACCAGAGGTGCGTGAAGATCTTCGAGCGTCTCTCCCCTGCCATTGCCATGATCATGCCCCCCTCGGTGCTCACGACTTCCTCTGCCGCTCGATCTCCGCGCGGAGGCGCTCCTCCTGCGCGCGGAGCTCGGGTGTGAGCTCCTTGCCGAAGTCCTCGACCTCGAACACCGGCCGGATCTCGAGGACCGACTCCTCGCCGGGCATCGGGTCCGGGCAGCGCTTGACCCACTCGACCGCCTCCTCGATGGACTTCACCTGCCAGAGCCAGAATCCGGCGACGAGCTCCTCGGTCGCGGCGAACGGCCCGTCGATGACGGACTTCTTGCCGCCCGAGAAGACCACGCGCTTGCCCTTCGAGCTCGGGTGGAGCCCTTCGCCCGCGAGCATCACGCCCGCCTTCACCAGCTCCTCGTTGAACTTCCCCATCTCGGCCAGGAGCATCTCGCTGGGCATCACGCCGGCCTCGGACTGCTTGGTCGCCTTGACGATCACCATCACGCGCATCGTTGCTCTCCTCCTGGTCTCGCCGGCTGAGGTCGCCGGGATGGCGACCTCCTCTCTCTACCTAGGGCGGCGACGGACGAGTCCAGGCCGGATCGACACGCGGGGAGAAATTTTTCCTGCGCCCTGCTCCCTGGGCCGCCCTGGCCCCCTCGACCGCCTCGACCTCCCCGGAAGGCCAGCGGTCGAGGCGGGCCAGGTGAGTCGCACCGCCCACAGGATGACCTTCATGTTTCAACCTGTTCGGTGCTCTGGGCTCTCGACGATGAATTCGACGAGCAGTACACCGCCCCAGGCACGGCGCCCTCATCGATACGCGACGAGCGCGGCTTCAGCCGAACGTGGTGGCGAGCGCCACGGGGGCCCAGGCCTCGAGCTCCTCGCGCTCGCGCCCGAGCTTCGCGCGGAGCGCGTCCACGGCGTCGGGGCCGAGCGGCAGCCTGAGCGGCGCGTCGGCGCGGTCGATCGTATCCACGATGGCCGACGCGGCCTTCGCCGGATCGCCCGCCTGCGTCCCGTCCATTCCCGCGGCGAAGGAGCGCGTCGGGCCGACCGCGGCAGCGTAATCGTCGATGGCCGGCATGCGGCGGAGCGCGCCGCCGCCGAAGCGCGTGCGGAACGCGCCCGGCTCCACGATCAGCACGCGGATGCCGAGCGGGGCCACCTCGAGGGCGAGCGCCTCCGAGAGGCCCTCGAGCGCGAACTTGGTCGCGGAGTAGGCGCCGAAGCCGGCATAGGAGAGCCGCCCGCCCATGCTGGAGATCTGCACGATCGCGCCGGAGCGCCGCGCGCGCATGTGGGGCAGCACCGCGCGCGTGAGCGCGACGGCGCCGAAGAAATTGACCTCGAACTGGGCGCGGAGCTCGGCGTCGGAGGTCTCCTCCACCGCGCCCACGGAGCCGTAGCCGGCGTTGTTCACCAGCACGTCAATGGCGCCGAAGCGCTCGAGCGCCGCGCGGACCGCGGCCTCGATCTGCTCGCCCTTCGCGACGTCGAGCCGGAGCCCGAGGGCGCGATCGGGGGCCGCGCGGACGAGATCGGCCACGCTCTCCGGATCGCGGGCCGTGGCGACCACGCGCTCGCCGCGGCGGAGCACCTCCTCGGCGAGGCTCCGCCCGAACCCGGTCGACGTCCCCGTGATGAGCCAGACTCGCCCGCCGCCCTTCCCCTGCCCCTCGCTCGCGCTCACGCTCATGGTCCGATCCTCCTCGCCGGGGCGCCCGCCGGCGCCGCCTTCGAGAGGGAACCTAGGCCCTTGCACTGTTCGACGGAACTGGAGATAAGTGAATGCGTTGTGAAGGAACGCTAACAGATGCGAGAGGACCAGCTCACCGGGCTCGTCGCCTTCCTGAGCGTCGCGGAGAGGCGGAGCTTCACGGCCGCGGGCGCGGAGCTCGGCGTGACGCCGTCCGCGATCAGCCAGCGGATCCGGAAGCTCGAGGAGCGCCTGGGCGTGCGGCTGCTCCAGCGCACGCCGCGGAGCGTGAGCGTGACGGAGGCCGGGCAGCGGTTCCTTGAGCGGGTGCGGCCGGCCATCGCCGACGTGGGGGCCGCGATCGAGGAGCTCGGCGAGCTCTCCGGCCGGCCCGTGGGGACGCTGCGCCTCAATGTGCCGCGCATCGTCGCGGACATGGTGGTGCAGCCGCTCCTCGCGGCGTTCCTCGCCCGCCACCCGGAGCTCCGCGTGGAGATCATCGTCGACGACGCGTTCGTGGACCTCGTCGAGCGCGGGTTCGACGCGGGGATCCGGCTCGGCGAGATGCTCGACAAGGAGATGGTCGGCGTCCGGGTGAGCGGCGACCTGCGCATCGCGATCGTCGGCTCGCCGTCGTACCTCTCGGCGCGCGGCACGCCGAGGCACCCGCGCGACCTGCACGGTCACGAATGCATCCGCTACCGGCAGGTCACGAGCGGCACGATCTACAAATGGGAGCTCGACGAGGCGGGCAAGGCGATCGATATCGAGGTGGACGGGCGCGTGATCGTGAACGACGGCGGGATGATGGTGCGCGCGGCCCTGGACGGCCTCGGCCTCGCCTACGTGATGGAGGACTACGTGCGCGAGGAGCTCGCGTCGGGGCGGCTCGTCCGCGTGCTCGAGGCGTTCTGCGCGCCGTTCCCGGGGTTCTTCCTCTATTACCCGAGCCGGTCGCAGGTGCCGCTCAAGCTCAAGGTGCTCGTGGACTTCCTGCGGGAGCGCCTCCTGCACGGGAAGAGCACCAGGTCGCGCTCGAAGCGAAGAGTCTAGGCCGAAGGAACCGCCGAGGCGCTCCCTCGGCCCGAGGGGGACCGCCCAGGAGCTCCCGGGCGTACCCCCCCGCTCCTTGGACGCTCTCCGCGGTCAATGAACGATCAGGCTCACGACCGGGGAGTACTCCTTCCAGCCTGCGCGGGTCATGGCGCGGAACCGGAAGGAGTAGGTCTGGCCCGACGTCAGGCCCACGACCTCCGTGCGCGCCACCATCGTCTCCGGCAGCCGCGTCCAGGTCGACTGATCGAGGCTATACTCCCAGTAGTACACCGCCCTCAGGGCTGCGGCCCTGGCCGTGAGCGCCACCTTGCCCGAGACGTCGGCGTTCTTGGCGCTCAGCTCGGAGAACGTGCGCTTGGACGCCTTCCGGACGGTCATGAACGCGCTCTCGATCACCGCCGCCGCGGCGGCGGGGCTGGGGCTCGCCTCCGCGACGCTCTGCACGTAATGGCGAAGGTGAAACAGGTCCTCCCTCAACTTCTTCTTCTTGGCGTCGCGGAGGCTCGCCGCGCCCAGCACCCTGCTCGCGACCTTGGTCTCGGCGTCCTCGAACGCGGCGATATCCGCGGCGAGCACGTCGAGCGTGGGGCTGGGGCTCGGGAAGGCCGGGTTGTTCAGCAGGGCGCTGTGAACGGCCTTGGCGAACGTGAGGAGGGAGCTGTTCGTCCCCGGGAGCATGAGGACTGCCACGGGGCCTGCGGATTCAGTGTTCGTGCTCATGACTGGCTCCAATGGTGATGGATGTGCCTGGGCCTCACGATGAGGCGCTCGGCGTGGACGTACCTGACGAGACGCTGGTCAAGCAGCGGGCAGAGGACGCGACAGGACCCGAGCCCGCCGTCGGGGTCCTGTCGGAGCGGCTCCATCGCCCCTCGATCTGTAAGAGTCCGGAAACGAGAATTTCGATTTACCCCCGTGCACTTTTTTTTGGAGGTGCCCCGGCGGGTCGCTGAGGCGCCCGGCTCGAGGTCCCAGGCGCCTGGCCCGACGATCCACCTCCTTGGCTGGTCGATCCACCTCCTTGGCTGGTCGATCCACCTCCT
>CAYQYG010000230.1:0-13881 GCA_964421485.1 uncultured Polyangiaceae bacterium
TCGCCTGCCTAGCGGCTGAGCCCGTATCACACGCAGCTGAGCACCGCTCTAGCCCTGAACCAGCCCGGAATGAATCGATTTTCTCAGGACCGCACCCGCCAGTTGCCCTGGAAAGTTCTGCCGATGTCGTCGGCCGTCGGATCCGTGATGATGAGCTCGGGGCGGCCCGCCTGCGCGAACACGATCGTGTTCTGGCGGAAGACGCGGCCGAAGGCGACGGCCTCGTCGCGCTCCATGCCGTGCACCAGCCAGGCGGGCTCGCGCCACACGCCCTCGGGCTCGGCCTCGGAGCCGACGCATGGCTCGACGCGGTAGCAGCCGAGGATGAGCAGGTCGCGCAGCACGAGGTGGCGCTGGTCGTTCACCCTCCGCGGGATGAGCATCGACCGCGGGTTGTAGGCCGTGAGCACGGCGAACCGGCGCGTGAGCAGGTCGGGCAGCGCCGCCTGGTCCTGCACGATCTCGCCGTCGAGCGAGACGCGCAGCGTCCCGCTCGGGGTGGGGAACTCGTAGATCGTGGAGAAGTACGAGCGAAGGAGCGCCTGATCCATCGTGGGGCCCGGAGGTTCGGCGGAGGGTTACCAGAGAGTCGGTGCCGTGGCTAGCGGCGGGGCAGGCCCGCCGCGCTTCCCCTGCCCTGCCCCATGCGCTAAGCCCTGGCCGCGATGATCGAGGTCGAGCACCTCTCCAAATCTTACGGGGCGCACCTCGCCGTCGATGATGTCTCGTTCCAGGTGAGCCAGGGGGAGATCGTGGGCTTCCTCGGGCCGAACGGCGCGGGCAAGAGCACGACGCTCCGGATCCTCGCGGGGTTCCTCGGCGCGACGTCGGGGCGCGTGCGGATCGCGGGGCACGACGTCGCGGAGGAGCCGCTCGAGGCGCGGGCCGCGCTCGGGTACATGCCGGAGACGTCGCCGCTCTACCCGGAGATGCGCGTGTCCGAGTACCTCCGCTTCAGGGCCGAGCTCAAGCTCGTGCCGCGCCGCGCCCGGGGCGAGGCCGTGGAGCGCGCGATGCGGGACGCCGGCGTGGGCGACGTGGCGGACGCGCTCGTCGGGCAGCTCTCCAAGGGCTACCGGCAGCGGGTCGGGCTCGCCGACGCGCTGGTCTCGGATCCGCCGCTGCTCATCCTGGACGAGCCCACGGCGGGCCTCGATCCGAACCAGATCCGCGAGGTGCGCGCGCTCGTGCGGCGGCTCGGGCGCGACCGGACGGTGCTCCTGTCGACGCACATCCTGCCGGAGGTCGAGGCGACCTGCACGAGGGCGCTCGTGATCGCGCGCGGCCGGCTCGTGGCCGAGGGATCGATCGACGAGATCCGCGCGATGCGGCGCGCGGCGGGCGCGCGGGTCGTGGTGCGCGGGGCGCTCGACGCGGCGCTCGCGATCGCGCGCGGGGCGCCCGGGGTCCGCGCCGCCGAGGGCGATGAGGCGGCCGGCGTGGCGACGCTGGCGGTCGATTTCGACGCGGCCGCGGACGGCGGCGAGGCGGCCGAGGCGCTCGCGAGGGCCCTCGTCGGCGCGGGCCTCGGCGTGCGGGAGCTCGGCCCGCGGGCCGCGTCGCTGGAGCAGGTCTTCTCCGAGCTGACCGCGTCCCCGGCCACGCCCACCCCCGCGCTCGCCCGGGCGCCCGGAGGCGGCAAGAAGAAGGGGCGCAAGCGATGAGGGGGTTCTGGCCGATCTTCAAGCGCGAGCTCCTCTCGCTCTTCGTGACGCCGCTCGCGTGGGTGTTGATCACGGCGTTCCTGCTGGTGCAGGGCACGCACTTCTTCCTGATCGTCACCCACTTCGCCAACCAGGCCGATCTCTCGGCCGACGGCGGCCCGCTCCAGGCCTTCTTCGGCCAGACGATCCTGCTCTACCTGCCGCTGCTCTTCATCTGCCCGCTGCTCACGATGCGCCTCTTCGCCGAGGAGCGGCGGAGCGGGACCATCGAGGCGCTGCTCACGGCGCCGGTCGGGGCGCCGGGCGTCGTGCTGGCGAAGTACGCGGCGGCGCTCTGCACCTACCTCGCGATGTGGGCGCCGACGTTGCTGTACGTGGTGCTGCTGCGGAGGACCGGCGACGTGGACTGGCGGGTGGTCGCGTCGAGCTACCTCGCGGTCGTGGCCGTGGGGGCGGGCTACCTGGCGATCGGGACCATGACGAGCGCGCTGACGAAGAGCCAGCTCATGGCCGCGGTGCTGAGCGCGATGGCGGTGATCGGGCTGTTCATGATCGGCATCGGCGAGTTCATCTTCCCGGACGGGCCGGCGCACGAGCTCGCGTCGTACGTCTCGATCTGGTCGCAGATGAACGATTTCTCGCGGGGGATCGTGGACTCGCGGCGGCTGGTCTTCGACGGCTCGGTGATCGCGCTGCCGCTCTTCGTGGCGGTGCGCGCGGTCGACGCGTGGAGGTGGGGCTAGTGGCCGCGCCGGCAGGGCCGACCGCCGGTGAGGGGGCGCAGCGCCCCCTGCGCGCCCCTCGGGGGGCGCTGCCGCGGAGAGGATCGGCGGAGGGTGGACCCCCTCCCGGCACGTCGATCGGGACCAAGGTCTCGGCGAGCGTCGGCCTCGTCGCGGCGATGGTGCTCGCGGTGCTGGTCAACGTGCTCGCGGCGCGGCACTACCGGCGCTGGGACTGGACGCAGGGCGGCCTCTACACGCTGAGCGACGCGACGGTCCAGACGCTCCGCGCCCTGGAGGAGCCGGTCCGGATCTACGTGCTGCTCCCCGCGGACGACCCGCTGACGCTCTCGGTGCGGCACCTGCTCGAGGCCTACCGCGCCGAGACGAGCCGGCTCGAGGTCGAGATCACCGATCCGGACGCGCGCCCGGCCGAGTTCCTCGCCGTGCAGCAGCGCTACGGGATCGTCGCCGGCAAGACCGACGACGGGCGGATCGTGACCGACGCGTCGATCATCGTGGCGCGCGGCGATCGCCCGTTCTTCCTCACGTCGCGCGATCTCGTCGAGGTCGAGGACGAGGAGGACATGCGGGCCCGGCCGCGCCTCGAGCAGGCGCTGACCGGCGCGATCCGCAGCGTGGTCTCGACCGAGCGGCCGCGCGCCTGCTTCACGACGGGCCACGGCGAGAAATCGATCGACGTCGGCGGCGGCGCGGGCCTCGCGGCCTTCAAGGACCGCCTGGTCAAGAACAACTACGAGGTCGCCGCGGTCGGCGAGGGCGCGGGAGGGGACGAGGCCGCGGCCGCGCCGAAGCCCGCGCGCGACGAGCTCGCCGGGTGCCGGCTGCTCGTCATGGCCGGCCCGAGCGAGCCGGTGCCGGCCGCGGACGCCGCCAGGTACAGGGCCTTCATCGAGGAGGGCGGCAGCGCGCTCATCGCGGCGGGGCCGGTGCCCGACGCGGACGACCAGCGGTACCTGCACCTCGGCCTCGACGAGCTGCTCGCGGTCGCCGGCGTGAAGCTCGAGGAGGACTTCATCTTCGAGCGCGATCCGAGGCGCCGGTCGACCCAGGGCTTCGGCGAGACGATCCTGCCGGAGGTCAAGCCGCACCCGATCACCGAGGGCCTCGTGAGGGCCGCGGAGCAGGATCTCGGGCCGGTGCTCACGGTCGCGAGCACGCTCCGGCCGACGGGGACGGGGCCGGTCGCGCCCGCGCCGCTGCTCGTGACGAGCGACCAGGCGTTCGGCATGGTCGACTTCTTCACGTGGGCGAAGCAGCCCTCGGAGCCGAGGCCCGCCGAGGCCGATCACAAGGGCCCGCTCGTGGTCGCGTACGCGGCGGAGCTGCCGAAGCCTGCGGGCTCCACGGCGGCGTACGGCCCGCGCGTGGTCGTCGTGAGCTCGCCGAGCGCGCTCTTCGGCGCGAACTGGCAGAGCGCGGAGCTGCACGGGACGGCGGTGCTCATCGAGAGCGCGGTGTCGTGGCTCGCGGCCCGCCCGGCGATGCTCGACATCCCCGGCAAGCCGGCGTTCACCGCGGGCCTGCGGCTCACGGAGGACTCGATCTCGTCGATCTTCCGCTACGTCGTGCTCTACATGCCGCTCGCGGCGGCGCTGCTCGGCGTCGCCGTGTACCTCCAGCGGCGCGGCCGCCGCGCGAGGCCCGCCGCCGCGCCGCCCGGCGGCAGGTCCGGCGAGCGTGACGAGCCCGGCGAGGAAGATGCCCGCGGCGAGGAGGCCCCGTGATCGCCGCGCTGCGCCGGCACGCGACGACGCTGGTGCTCGTGGCGCTCACGGCCGCGGCGGGCGTGACGGTGTTCGCGCTGGATCGCGGCTCGATCTCCACCGACGAGGCCGAGCACCGGAAGCGCAACCTGTTCGATGCGTGGCGGCCCGACGAGATCACCGAGGTCACGGTGACGACCTCGGGGCGCACGGCGCGGCTCACCCGCGGCGAGCCCGACGACGCGGGGCAGCGGCGCTGGAGCGTGGAGATCGACGGCGCGCGGTACGCCGCCGACGAGCAGGCCGTCGACCAGTACCTCGGCACGCTGGAGTTCGCGACCTGGGAGCGCCGCGTCTCGGAGGCGACCGATCGCAAGGCGCTCGGGCTGGGGTCCGGGGCGGAGGGCGCGCCACGTGGAGCGCGACCCGTAGCCCCGGATGTCGGCCCCGACGTACCCCGGATCGCGGTCGCCATCGCGATGGGCCCGCGCCGCGAGCGCCTGATCATCGGCGGCGGCGCCCCCACCCCGCCCGGCGCCTCGTACGCCGAGGTCGACGGCCGCGGCGTCTTCGTCATCACGAAGCAGCTCGTCGCCGCGCTCGACGTCTCGCCCGAGCGCTTCCGGACGAGGACCTTCGTCCCTTACGTCTCCACCGAGCTCTCGGGCCTGTCGCTCGACGGCGAGGGCGGCCCGCGGCACCTGACCCGGGCGAGCTGGGGCGGCGGGCGCGGCAGCGGCTTCCGCTTCGACGGGTCGACGCCGGAGGGATCGATCCGCGCCCGCGCCGAGGCCGTCGACCGGATCCTCTCGGCGCTCGGTCAGATGCAGGCGGAGGCGTTCTTGCCGGACGATCAGGCCGATCGCGCGCTGGTCCGCCGCGTCACGCTGACCCTCTCGCCGCGCGATCCGGCCGCGAAGCGCGGCCTGATCGAGCTCGGCGGCCCCTGCCCCGCAGGCGATCCCGCCGGCGCGGAGCGCGTCGTCGCGATCCGGCGCGAGCCCACGCGGGCGTCGGCCTGCGTCCCCGCGAGCGTGCTCGACGCGCTGACCGCGCCCGCCGCCGACCTCGTCGATCTCTCCCCGGTCGGCGCCCCGCTCGACGAGATCGCGGAGGTGAAGCTCGCCGAGGGCGACCGGAAGCTGGAGCTCGCGCGCGCCGACGCGGAGTGGCACATGCGCGCCCCCGAGGACCGCCGCGTCCCCGCCGAGACCGGCCGCGCCCTCGCGCAGGCGCTGCTCGACGTGGAGGCCACCCGCGTCGCGCCCACGGACAGGGCCGAGGGGCTCGATCCGCCCCGCGCCACGCTGCGGATCGTCTCGACGCCCTCCGGCCGCGAGGGCGCGCCCGCCGAGCGCGTCGAGGCGCTCGAGATCGGCGCCCAGGAGGGCGACGTCGTGCACGTGCGGCGCCTCGAGGACGGCGCCGTGCTCGAGGTCCCCGCCGCCGCCGCGAGCGCGCTCCTGCCCGGCGATCTCTCGCTTCGAAAAGCGGCGGTCTTCGATTTCGAGAGCGAGCGCGTCCGCGAGCTCCGCGTGCGCGCGGGCCCGGTCTCGCAGCGGCTGCGCAGGACCGCCGGCAACGCCTGGGAGCTCCTCACGCCCGCCGGCGAGGGCCTGCGCGCGGACCTGGGCCTCGCGAGCGACCTCGCCGAGGTGCTCGCCGGCCTCCAGGCGGCCCGCTGGGTGGCCGCCGACGCGGGCGACGGCTATGGCCTCGGCGCCCCGCGGCTCGTGATCGAGGCCGACATCGCCGGCGAGGGCGACAAGGCCGACAGCGCTCGGACGGCCCGCGTCGAGCTGGGCGCCCCGACCGGCAACGGCTCCTTCGCGCGCGCCGGCGGCAGCGCGAGCCCCGGCCCTGCCGTCTTCGTCGCCCCGCCCACCCTCGAGGCCGCCGCCGGCCGCCTCCTGCTCGACCGCTCGGTCTTCCTCGTCCCGCCCGATCGCGTCGCCCGGATCCAGCTCGAGCCCGACCGCGGCCCCCCCGCCGTCATCCAGGCCTCTCCCGGCGGCTGGACGCTCACCCCCGCGAAGCCCGGCGCCGCGTCCCTGGCGGCCGGCGTCCGCGACGCCCTGTCCGGCCTCATGGCGGAGGGCGCCGTCTCCCTGGGCAAGCCTGACAGGCGCCAGGGCTTCGATCCCCCGCGCCTCCGCGTCACCATCGAGCTCACCCCGGCCCAGGGCGCCAAGGCCCCGCCCATCCGCATCGCCATCGGCGCCGGCGACGCCTTCCGTGGCATGAACGCCGTCTACGCCCGCCGCGACGGCGTCGCCGCGACCTACGCGCTGGCCCAGGCCAGGGTCCAGCCCCTGCTCGACGCAGCCGGCGTGCGCTGACGGAGCCGCCGCGGAGTATTTCTGGCCCGCGGGTCATCTGTGCTAGGCGACGTTGCGGATGGCGAAGAAGGACCCCCCTCTGATCGTGGAGATCCCCCGCCCCGCGGACGACCAGCCCGCATGGTCGCGCGTGGGCGTGATCGCCGTGCTCGGCTTCGCTCTCGGCGTCGCCTGGCCCAAGCTCGCCGGCGTCCAGATCGGCCCCAGCGTCCCTGGCGACGCCCGCGCCCCTGCCGACAGCGCGGCCCCGATCGCCTCCGCCGCCCCCAGCGCGGCCCCCGAGGCCCCCGCCGCCCCCGCCCCCAGCGCCGAAGCCGCCCCCAAGAACGAGCAGCTCGTCGTCGTCGGCCCCGGCACCATCACCCGCTGCTTCGACAAGAAGGACAAGAAGGTCGACGACTGCGGCGCCCTCCAGTTCGACCCCATCGCCCTCCCCAAGCTCAAGGAGCTCGCCCGCTGCCCCTCCGCCCTCGGCCTCGAGGGCAAGCTGGCCATCGGCTTCGAGCTCCACTTCGAGAAGAAGGAGGTCCAGGTCGTCAAGGGCAAGAAGAAGACGACCCTCCCCTCCACCACGGTGAACGGCATCCTCCAGTGCGCCGCCCGCGAGTTCTCGAACATCGCGCTCGACGAGGTCCCGCACAAGTACCGCCGCTACTCGCTCACCTACACCGCCACGTTCTACCCGCCCGGCAAGCACCCCGAGGACGCCCAGACCGGCGAGGGCAAGGGCCCCGGCGCCCAGGGCGAGGAGGGCGACGGCGAGAGCGCCGGCACCACCACCAGCGAGAGCGCCGCCAGCGGCTCCGCCACGATCAGCTGGGACACCGCGCTCGTCCGCAAGGAGCCCAGGACCGGCGACGTCGTCGAGCGCCTCGTGCGCGGCACGCGCGTCAAGCTCATCGGCCGCCAGAACGACTGGTACAAGATCGATCACCGCGGCAAGACGGGGTGGGTCTACCGCGGCGCGATCGGCCTGTAACGGCCGTGGTATCGCCCTGCGCGGCGCGGATGTAGCCTGGTCCGCGGAGCGTTCCCGCGGTCATGGCAGCGCATCGAATCCGCGGCGTCGCCGCATGGCTCCTCTGCGCCGGCGCAGGCGCGCTGGCCGCCGCGCTCGCCCTCTCCACCCTCCCCCCGGAGGGCGCCACCGCCCGCGGCCTCCGCCTCGCCGGCGTCGAGATCCCCGAGGGATCCCACCCGCGCGCCGCCGCCGAGGACCGCGCGCGCCGCCTGCTCGCCCGCCGCGTCCGCCTCACCTGGGACGGCCAGGAGATCCTCTCCAGCACCCTCTCCGAGCTCGGCGCCACCGCGGACGTCGCCGCGGCCGCCGCGGACGCCGCGCGCGTCGGCCACGACGGCGGCCCCCTCCGCCGCCTCGGCGAGGCCATGGAAGCGCGCCGCGGCCGCGTCGACGTCCCGATCCGCATCTCCCTCCCGATCGAGCCCCTCGCCGCGCGCCTCGACGCCTTCAAGGACGACAGCGACCGCGCACCCCTCGACGCGCGCCTCGACTTCGCGACCGGCAAGCCGACCGCCGGCAGCCCCGGCCGCTATGTCGACGTCTACGCCGCCGCGGCCGCGATCGACCGCGCCCTCGCCCGCGCGGCCCCGGACGCCGCCGAGATCACCGCCGCCGCCGCCGCCTTCGAGATCGCGCCCGCCGCCTCGCCCGACGTCGTCGCCGCCATCGACACCTCGCAGGTCCTCGCGCGCTTCGAGACCCGCTTCGGCTACCTCGGCGGCGAGGCGAACCGCGCGCAGAACGTCCGGACGGCCGCCTCCCGCATGGACGGCGTCGTGCTCATGCCCGGCGAGATCGTCTCCTTCAACCGCATCGTCGGCGCCCGCAGCACCGACAACGGCTTCACGACCGCGCCCGAGATCTACAAGGGCGAGCTGCGCGACGGCGTGGGCGGCGGCACGTGCCAGGTCGCGGGCACGCTGCACGCCGCCGCGTTCTTCGGCGGCATCGATATCATCGAGCGCGCCAGCCACTCCCGCCCGAGCGGCTACATCCGCGTCGGCCTCGACGCGACGGTCGTGTACCCGACCGTCGACCTCAAGCTCCGGAACCCGTACGCGTTCCCGGTCGTGCTGCGCGCCACGATCGACAAGGGCACGCTCGCGTTCGAGCTCCGCGGCCGCGAGCGCCCGGTCACGGTCGAGTACGCGACCGCCACGGTCGGCGTCGAGCCCTACAAGCGCAAGGTCGAGGAGGCGAGCTGGCTCAAGGAGGGCAAGTTCGTCCTCAAGCAGAAGGGGATCCGCGGCCTCTCGATCCGGAAGACCCGCACGATCCACCTCGCGGGCGGCGAGGATCGCGTCGAGGTCACGACCGACGTCTACCCGCCGACGTTCGAGATCTACCAGGTCCCGCCGGGCAGCGACGCCGAGGCGCTCCTCCCGCCGCCGCCCTCGGAGGCCGAGCCGGCCGCCGCCGGAGGCGCCGCCGCGCCGGCCGCGGCGCTCGCTCCCGCCCTCGCGGGCGTGGCGCAGGTCGACACGCCCGGCCGCCCGGACGACTGAGCGAATCCTTCCCCCGCGCGCCGCGCGCCGCGTGGCGCGGACCTCGCAATCACGCGGACGCGGAGGTCGGCGTTCCACGGCCGAGCCAGGGAGGGATTCCATGACCACGTTCGACGCGACGATGCAGCAGAAGGAAGAGGGCAAGCTGACGACCAAGATCGAGGAGCGGACCGGGCGGGTCCCGTCCGGCGCCTACCTCGCGCTGGCGATCGGCTCGATGGCGGTCTCGGCTGGCTTCATGCTCTCGGGCAAGAGGCATGTCGCGAACTTCATCGGCCAGTGGGTGCCGTCCCTGCTCGTCATCGGCGTGTACAACAAGCTGGTCAAGATCGAGCACGAGCTGCTCGGCACGCGCAGCTACCGCTGACCGAGGCCCCCGCGGCCCGCAGGGGCGTGATACCATCGACGCGCGGAATGCCGAACGAGGGAGCCGAGGCCGACGTCCTGCCCGGGCAGGTGATCGCCGGGAAATACCAGGTGACGCGCATGCTCGGCCGCGGCGGCATGGGCGTCGTCGTGGAGGCGCGCCGCATCGGCCTCGGCGAGCGCGTCGCCATCAAGGTGCTCCACGCGCACTACTGCAACCACCCCGAGGCCGTCGCGCGCTTCCAGAACGAGGCGCGCGCGGCGGTCCGCATCCGCGGCGAGCACAGCGCGCGCGTGCTCGACGTGGGCACGAGCGAGGCGGGGCTGCCGTTCATCGTGATGGAGCTGCTCGAGGGCAGCGACCTCTCCCACGTCATGCGCGTCGGCCGCGTCACGCTCCAGGAGGCGGTGCTCTACATCCTCCAGGCCTGCGAGGGCATGGCCGAGGTGCACGCGAACGGCATCATCCACCGCGATCTCAAGCCCGGGAACCTGTTCTTGACCCGGCGGCCGGACGGGAGCCCGCTCGTGAAGGTCCTCGATTTCGGCGTCGCCAAGAGCGCGTTCCCCACCGAGGACAGCGCCGAGCAGAACCTGACCATGACGCTCGTCGCGCTCGGCACGCCCCTCTACATGTCGCCCGAGCAGGTCCGCTCGTCGCGGCACGTCGACGCGCGGACCGACATCTGGTCGCTCGGGGCGATCCTCTACGAGCTCGTCTCCGGCCGGGCCGCGTTCGGCGGTAACACGGTCGCGAACATCACCGCGCAGGTCCTCGAGGCCGACCCGCTCCCGATCACCTCCATCCGCCCCGAGCTCCCTCCGGAGCTCGATCGAGTCGTGCGCAAGGCGCTCGCGAAGCGGCCCGAGCACCGCTGGGCCGACGTCGCCGCGTTCGCGGCCGCGCTGGCGCCCTTCACCGGCGAGGTCGGCCGCGCGCACGCCGAGCGCGCGACCCGCATCCTCCACGCCGAGGGCCGCGGCGCCGCCCCGCCCGGCGCGCCGGGCGTCGAGACGGGGGATCCGACCATCAGCTCGTCGCCGGACGACGAGGACACGGTCCTGCGCCTCTCGTCCCGCCAGCGCTCCAGGGAGCGCGTGCTGTTCGGCGTCCTGCTCGGCCTCGCGATCGCGACGCTGGTGATCGGCTGGTCCGCGTTCAGCGCCTACCAGGAGTCGTCGAGCGGCGGGCCGCCCCAGGCCGCGGCCAAGGGCGTGGCCGCGGCCACCGCCGTCCGCGCGGCGGTCGTCACCGCGGTCGCGCGCCTCGCCGCGTCCGCGGCCACGGCCGCGCCGACCTCATCCGCCTCCGCCGAGCCCGCCGACAAGCCCCCCTCCGGCCGGCGCGGCGGCCGCGGCGGCCGCCCCCCCACCGGCGACGCCCCGCCCCGCGCGACCGCGGCCCAGGAAGACGTCGATCCGCTGTCGACGCGACGCTGACGATGCGAGAGCATGCCGGGGACATGCGCCCCCTGCGCCCCAAGCCCCGATTCGAGCCCGTGATCCGCGCCGCGCTCTGCGCCGCCTCGATCGGCGCCCTCGCGCTCGCCGCCCCCCCGGCCCTCGCCGCCGACCCGGACGCCAGGCCCAACCCCGAGGACGCGGCGCTCGCCGAGGCCCTCTTCAAGGAGGCGCGCGAGCTCATGCGGAAGAAGGACTACGCCGCCGCGTGCCCCAAGTTCGCCGAGAGCTACCGCCTCGACCCCGCGCTCGGGGCGCAGCTCAACCTCGCCTCGTGCCACGAGCTCGAGGGCAAGATCGCCACGGCCTGGGGCGAGTTCAGCGACGCCGCTGCGCGCGCGCTCCGCGCGAAGGACAGGACCCGCGAGAAGTTCGCCCGCGAGAAGGCCGACGCGCTCGAGCCGCGCCTGCCCAAGCTCGTCCTGCTCATGCCCTCCCCGCCGAAGGAGCTCCTGCTCTCCCGCGACGACGCCACGCTCCGCGCCGCCTCGCTCGGGACCCCGCTGCCGATCGACCCCGGCCCGCACACCGTCTCGGCCGAGGCGCCCGGCTACAAGCGGTGGACCAAGGAGATCCAGGTCCGCGAGGGCGAGGTCCTCCGGCTGGAGATCCCCGCGCTGACGCCCGAGGAGAAGGCCTCCCCCGCCGGCGGCCCGCGCCCCGACGGGCCCCGCGCGGACGCGGGCCCCGACGCGGCTGGGCCGTCCAGCGGCTCCAGCGGCCGCCGCATCGCCGGCGTGGTGGTCGGGGCCGTCGGCCTCGCCGGCCTCGCCGCCGGCGGCGTCTTCGTCGGCCTCACCGCGTCGAAGAAGAGCTCGGCCGACGACGGCGGGTGCGACGGCGACCACGTGTGCACGGCCGAGGGGATCGCCGAGATCGAGGACGCCAGGCTGTTCGCGAACGTGGCCAACATCGCGCTCGGCGCCGGCGCCGCGCTCGTGATCACCGGCGGGATCCTCTACCTGACGGCCGGCGACGCCCCTCCCGCCGCGGCGGCCTCCGCCCGCGCGCCGCGCCTCTCCGTCGCGCCCGCCGTGGGCCCCGGCGGCGCCGGCGCCGTGGCCCGCCTCCGGTTCTGAGGATCCGCGCGACGCCCGCGCGTATGCTCCTCCGGTCCGCATGGCGCGCAAGCCCTCCCTCCCGCTCCTCCACCTCGACCGGGCCCTCGCGATCCCGACGAAGATCGAGCAGAAGCCGACCATCGACGCCGTCCGCAAGCGGCTCGGCGGCCGCGCCTCGACCGAGGCCGGCGCGGGCGAGCTCGTCACCCTGGTCACCCCCGGCGGCGAGCACCAGGGCGTCATCCTGTGCGTGCGCGGGGACGACCTCGACGTGTGGATCGATCAAGCCGCCGCGCTCGCCGCCGGCCCCCGCGCCGGCGTCGTCCGCCGCGCTCGCCGCGCCGACGTCGCCCCGCCGCGCCCTTCCGCCTCGACGGCCCTCGACGCCGTCGCCGCCGGCGCGCGCGTCTTCGCCGACCTGCTCGAGGGCCAGCGCGTCCGCTTCCAGGCCGAGGAGGGCCCCGGCGACGGCACGCTCGTCGAGAAGTGCCGCTTCGGCGCGCTCGTCCTGCGCGATGACGGCGCCGTCGTCGGCGTCGGCTTCCGCCGCATCTGGCCCGCCGAGCCCGGCGGCGCGGCCTGAAATCGAAAATGCCCCCGCCGCGATGGATCGCGTGCCCCGGGGCGGGGGCGTCGGAATGCTGCTCCTTCGAGGCCCCCGCGGCTCATCATGAGCGTCTTGTCCTGAGCATGGCCTTTGAGGTAGAGGAGAAGGAGAGCACTTCACTCGAGATCCATCCGGAGGCAGCCTTGAAGAATATCTACGCCCTTTTCACAGTCGTGTTCCTGGCCGCTCTCCCCGGGTGCGGTCCGTCGATTTCAAGCATGTGCGATGACATCTGCGAGTGCGAGGGATGCAGCGACGACGAGCTTGACGACTGCATCGATGAAGGCGAGGACCTCGAGCGTGAGGTCGAGAACGAGGGCTGCGAGGATCAGTTCGACGACTACCTGGACTGTGCCTCCGAGGAGCTCGAGTGCCACGACAGCCGGGCTTCCTTCGACGGCTGCGGGAACGAGCTCGAGTCCCTGGGCAACTGCCTGAACTAGGGCGAGTTGGCAAACCGTCGCGAGCGCCCCGAAGCTAGGGAGCGCGACCGAGGAATACTCCCGTATTTCGAGGGCGCGCGACCGACGATTCGGGGCGCGTAGCAGGTTTGCCGACACGCCCTAGAGCGTGCAGCGGCCGGCTCAACCCCGCCGCGTGGCCCGCAGGCGGCGCTCCCCCCCGGGGACGCGCTCGACGCGCTCCTGAGGCTCCTCCTGCTCGGGCCGCTCGTGCGGCGGCCCCTCCTCGCGCACCGGCGCCTTGCCGTGCGTGCCGCCCGGGTTCTCGTGCCGCGCGAAGCGCGCCGCGCTCTCCTCCGAGCTCAGTCCGCCATGCTCCGCCTCCGCGACCCTCCGCATCGTCCGCTCGTCCGCGTGCCACGCGGGCCCTCGCGCGCGCACCTCCTCGGCGGTGCGCCGCACGCGCCGGAGCCGATCCCCGGAGAGCGGCCGGACGATCCTGCGGACCAGCCCGGAGGACCGCAGGCTCCGCCTGAGGCGCCTCATCCACCCCCGGACGATCCGAAAGAGGCTCCGCCGCATCGGGTGCTCGTTCATTCCAGCACCCTGGTGCAGGAGGCCCGCGACCGGAAGGCCCGGCAGCGCCGGGCCCGGATCTGATACGTTGCGGGCACGATCCGTGAACACGGCCGCAGTCTCCCCTGCACCGCCGTCGATCGAGCGGCCGCGCCCACACGCTCGTCATCTCCGTCCCGCACCTCGATCGGATCGCGCGGATCCTCCACGGCCGCTGGACGCAGGCGCACCGGCGATCATTGGCCCCAGTGGATCAGAACCGACGATCTGACGCCGTCGTGTCAGCTCCGCGACGAGGAGAGCTGTCACGTCTACCAGGGCCGCTCCACGACATGCTCAAGGTGGGCGACGTCTATGTCCCTCCATTCGAATTCACTTCGAAATGGAGTCGGCCCCTCAATCGCGCACGGCCGCATTGCTCGATGCAGCGG
>CAYQYG010000231.1:0-13841 GCA_964421485.1 uncultured Polyangiaceae bacterium
AGCGAGCCAACGACGCGGATGAGCCCGTAGCGCGCGCGGATGAGCACCGCTCTAGCTCTTCCGCGCGGCGGCGATCCAGAAGCCGCCGAAGCGGGCGAGCTCGGAGTCGCAGAGGGCCCACTCGGCGCGGCGGAGCAGCGGGCCGAGCAGCGGGACCCGCATCGCGGCGGCGGCGGGGGTGACGATGCGCACGCCGCGCGAGGCGACGAGGCGCAGGGAGGCGGGCAGGAGGCGCGCGGCCTCGGCGGGGCTGTCGAAGCGGGTGAAGACCGCGCTCTCCCGGGTGCGCGCGCTGATGGCGCCGGCGGGGCCGAAGCGCTTGACGAGGCCGCGGAGGCTCAGCGGGTTGTAGAACTCGGCGAGCACGTGGCCGCCGGGGCGGACGACGCGCGCCATCTCGGCGAGCGCGACCTCGATCTCGCGGACGTGCGCGAGCACCTTGAACGAGCACGCGACGTCGACGCTGGCGTCGGGCAACGGGAGGCTCGTGGCGCTCCCCTCGATCACGTCGAGGCCGCGCGCGCGCGCGCGATCGAGCATGCCGGGCGAGAGGTCGACGCCGCGGGCCGAGCGCGCGAAGCCGGCGATGCGCGCGAGCAGGAGGCCCGTGCCGCAGCCGACCTCGAGCACGTCGCGCCCCTCGCCGAAGCGCTTCACGAAGTCGATCTCGAGATCGTCGAGCAGGTCGTGGTAGCCGCCCGGATCCCGCCCGCCGCGCCGGTCCTCGTAGCGCTCGGCGAACTCGTCGTAGTAGGCCTGCGTCGCGCTGAGGTGCTCGTCCCCGCGCGCGCTCTCCGTCTGTCCGCTCATGGCGACCCTTACTAGCCCAGCCTCGAATTGTTGTCCCGCCGTCGCGACGGCTGGTACCCGGGAGCGGTGCGCCCCCCCCGACCTCTCGCCCCCAGGATCGCGCCCGCGGCGCTGCTCGCCGCGGCCCTCCTCTCGCTCCCGGCTTCGGCCGACGGGACCCGGGCGGCGCCCGTGACGCTCGCGGAGGTCGCGAGCCAGGTCGAGCCGGGCGCGACGCGCTTGCCCAACCTGAAGGAGCTGCTCCGCCTCCGCGTGGAGGCGGAGATCGGGGCGATCGACTGGAGCAAGGAGGGGCTCCGACGGCGCTACACGCTCTCGGCGTCGGTGGTGCGGCTGGAGACCTCGCGCGCCGACGGCGCGCTGCAGGTGTCGTGCACGGTGTCGGCGGCGGTGCGCGACGCGGAGCGGGGGACGCTGCTCGCGATCGTGCAAGGGAAGGCGCGCGTCGAGGGGTCGAGCTCGGCGGGGCCCGGCGCCGAGCAGGGGGCGCTCGCGGGCGCGGTGCGCGGCGCGATCGGCGCGGTGCCGGACGCGATCCGGCGGGCGCAGTGACGCGCCGGGCTTGCGATCCCGCCCCGGGGGCCGCACGCCTCCCCGAGGGGACGGCATGAAACCAGGAGACCACCCCGACTTCTACCGGCTCGCGCCGCCGCCGGGCGCGTCGCGCGAGAGCACGCTGCGGCTCGATCGCGAGGGCCGCTTCTGGCACGACGGCGCGCGGGTCGAGCACCCGGCGCTGGAGCGGGCGCTCCGGACTTGGATCGCGCGCCACCCGGACGACGGCCGGCCGATCCTCACGAACGGCTACGACTGGTGCTATTTCCAGGTCGACGACGCGCCGCTCTTCGTGGACGCGCTGCGCGTCGAGGGCGACCGCGCGACGCTCGTGCTCTTCGACGGCTCCGAGGAGCCGCTCGATCCCGCCGGGCTGTCCATCGGCGAGGACGGCGTGGTGTACGCCCGCGCGCGCGGCGGGGCGCTCGAGGCCCGCTTCTCCCGCCACGCGCAGACGCAGCTCGCGCCGCTGCTCGTCTCCGCCGAGCCGCCGATCGTCGCGGTGGGAGGCCGGGAGATCGCGCTGCCCCCGCGGGCATCCGGCCCGTGAATCCCTCTCTCGGCGACGTCCGATGCGGCGCCGGCCCTCAGAACCGGCCCGACACCCCGAACGCCGCGCCCCCCGGGAGCACCGACGCCCCGGCCGACAGGCTCGGGGGCGGCGGCCGGCTCGGGCGCTGCCGGTACGTCGAGCGCTCCGGCACGAACGCGATCTGGGCCTGCACCACGCCCGCCACCGCGAGCGCCGCGAAGGCCCCGAACGAGATCCGGTTCACCAGCGTCGCGGTCTCGATCCGGCTGTTCAGCGCGTCGATGTCGATGCTGCTCTGCGTCTGCCCCGACTCCGGCGCCGCCCTGGCGGTCACGTCGATGCCCTCGTAGCCCGACACCACCGCGGCCGAGACGATCGACGTGGCGCCCAGCGCCGCCTCGCCGATCAGGAACGCCCACCCGAGGCCCTCGTCGCCGTTCTGGAACTGCCCGACCCCGAACGGGATCGCGGCGATCCACCGCGACCGCGTCTCGATCACCCGCTCGCGCGACGCCAGCTCCCGGATCTCGGCGATCCACCGCCGCTCCTCCTCGCGGACCCTCTCCTGCTTGAGCCGCGCCGAGCGCTCCGCCTCGGCCTTCTGCTTCGCCGCGGCCTCGATCTTCTCCCGGACGCGCGCCCGCACCGCGATGAAGCGATCGATCACCTCCGGCTGGAACACCGCCGGGTTCGGCACGAACGCCGGGTTGTTGAGCAGGATCTGCTCGATGAACACGTCGGCCTCGGCGCCCCGCTGCAGGGCCACCAGCGACGCGGCCGCGAGCCCGCGGGCCCGCTCGATGAGGTCCGGATCGGTGATCCGGCACGGCTTGCCGGCCGGATCCGACGGCCCCTTCTCGCAGGGCGGCAGCGCCGGATCGAGCATGGCCGCGAAGCGCGCGGCCGCCTCCTCGTACTGGCCCGCGTCGAAGCGCGTCTTCGCGAGCTCGAGCTGCTGCGCGTCGTCCGCGCGCGCCGCGCCCGCGATCGCGAGCCCGACGGCGAACGCCGCCGCCGCAACGACGCGCGCCCCGGTTCGACATCTGGGGCTCCGGGTCGCGCTCCACGTGGCGCGCCCAACGCCCCAAACCCCGTCCCGCGGCGCATGGGCGCCGGAGCGCCCCCCTCCTGCAGATCGCGCTGCCATGCGGAGCTCGCGCCCGTCATGTACCGGAGTTTTCCGCGCGCCGGGGGAGATTTCCTGCGAGGACCCCGGAATGCCCCGGCAGGGCCCTAATCCCCCGGCCAGGGGATCGTGTTCGGCTCGCCGGCGTTGAGGATCACCGTGCTGACGCGCGGCTGGGCGTCCGCGGCCGCCGGGGTGAACTCACAGCGCCCTTGCCAGGTCGCGTCGGACAGCGTGATCGTCTTCGTCGCGCCTGCGAAGCCGCTCAGGCCAATGCCGGCGCAGAGGTACTGCGCCCCCGCCGGCCCGCCCGCCATGGTCACCGTCGCGGGCAGGATCTCCAGCTTGAAGATCGCGCGCTGCGCCTCCTTCACCCCGGGCGGCGCCGGCACGACCGTCACCGAGCTCGAGAGCGGCTTGCAGCACTTCGCGTTCGGCGGCGTGATCTGGACGCTGTGCGGGCCCGGCGCGAGCGAGAACACCTTGCCGAACCAGGGCACCTCGCTGCCGTCCAGCACCAGCTTGGAGCCGCCCGGGATGATGGAGAACCGCACGTCGCGCGGGGCGCCCCGGTCCATCGCGGCCGGCGTCGTGTCCGGCGTGTGGATCAGGACCGGCGGCGCCCTGGTCAGGCGCGGCCGCGGCGCGTGCGCCGACGGCTCGGCGCTCGGCGCGGTGTCGGGCGGCTCGCCCTCCTCCTCGTCCGCGGACGGCTCCGGCCCGATCGGCGCCGTCGAGACGGGCGTCGGCGCGGGCTCGACGGCGTCCGCGCTGGGGGGCCGCCTCACGTACCGGGCGACGCCGAATGCCGCCACGCCCAGCACCGCCGAGCCCGCCACCACGGCCGCCGCGCGGCGCACGAGCAGCCTGCGGCTCGCGCTCGAGCTCAGGCTGGAGATCCGCTTCAGGATCGCGAGGTCGTGCGGCGCGAGCGCGAGCGCCCGGTTGTAGTCCGCGGCCGCGCCGGGCACGTCGCCGCGCTTCCTGGCGCCCTCCGCGCGGCTCACGAGCCGCGGCACGAGCCTCCGCGCGTGCGCCGACGCGTACCCCTCCGGATCGGCGAAGTACGCCGCGACCTCGGCCCGCGGGTCGCTCACGCCCACCGCGGCGAGCTCCGCGCGGATGAGCTCCCCCAGCGCCCCCGGGCTGGCGATCCGGTCCGCCGCGTCGCGCGCGAGCGCGCCGGCGAGGATCCCGCTCCACCGCCCGCCCACGCTCGGCCGCTCCCGATCCGCCGCCGGATAGGTGCCCTCGAGCACCTTGCGCAGCACCTGCGCGGGGTTCTTCCCCTCGAACGGGAGGTGCCCCACGAGGCACTCGTACATCAGCACCCCCAGCGCGAAGACGTCGGTGCGGGCGTCGATCTCGCCCCCCTCGATCTGCTCCGGCGCCATGTGCGCCGGCGATCCCAGCACCTGCCCCGTCGACGTGACCCCGTGCGCGTCGAGCAGCTTCGCGATGCCGAAGTCGGTCAGCTTGACGACCACGTCGCGCTCCGCCCCGCGCCTCGCCTTCGCCGCGCCCTCCACCCCGGAGCCCTGGGCCTCGCAAGGCTCCGGCGTGGCCTCTCCCTCCGACGCCCCCTCACCGCGCCCCGCCCTCCCGCGGGAGCCCCGGTCCGGCGGCGTGGGGCGATCCGACGGCAGCTCGACGAGCACGTTCTCCGGCTTCACGTCGCGGTGGATGATCCCCCCCGCGTGCGCGTGCTCCAGCGCGTCGCAGAGCTCGAGCACGATCGCCGCCCCCACCTCGGCCGGCATCTCCCGGTGCCGCTGCAGGACCTTGCGGAGCGTGCCCCCCCGGAGCAGCTCCGCGACGAGGTACCGCTCCCCGTCCTCGTCCGCGGAGACGTCGTAGACCTCGACGATCCCCGGGTGCCGCAGCTTCGCGGCCGCGCGCGCCTCGGCCACGAACCGGGCCGCGACCTCCGCGTTCTCGCGCAGGTGCTTGTGGATCACCTTCACCGCGACCTCGCGCCCGAGGCGCGGATCGCGGGCCCGGTAGACCGTGGCCATCCCGCCGTGCCCGATCTCCTCGAGCAGCTCGTACTTGCCGACCGCGGGCAGCCCCGACGCGGGCGGCGGCGTGGGGCTCAGCCGCCCCCTCACCTCGCCGGCGGTGATCCCGCCCGAGATCCCCGTCCGCGCCTCGACGCCGGACGCCTGGACGTCACCCTCCGCCCCACCCCCCCTCTCCTCGCCCATCTCCGGACCGCGCGGCCTGGATCGGGGCTCCGCGTCCGCGAGCCCATCGCCCGCAGACGGGCTCATTCGACGACCTTCACCCGGATCGAGTTGGTCGAGCCCGCGACGCCCACCGGGGCGCCGAAGACCGCGACGAGCTTGTCGCCGGGCGAGACCAGGCCGTTCGCGAGCAAGAAGACGCTCGCCCGCTCGACCATCTGGTCCGCGTCGCGGAAGAGGTCGATCGGGAACGGCACCACGCCCCAGAGCAGCGCCAGGCGCCGCCGCGTCGTCGCGTTGGGCGAGAACGCCATGATCGGCACCACGGGCCGCGCCTTGGACGCGTAGCGCGCCGTGAGCCCGCTCTCGGTGAACGCGACCAGCACGCGCGCCCCGATCACCGCCGCGATGTCGCAGGCGTTCCGCGCGATCGCGTCCGCGATGTTGGTCCGCTGCCCCGGCTGGTCGTCCACGCTCGGCATCCGGTAGCGGTAGAACGGGCTCTGCTCCGCCTCGGTGATGATGCGCGCCATCATGCGCGCGACGAGCGGTGGGTGCTGCCCGGTCGCGGTCTCCTGCGAGAGCATCACCGCGTCGCTGCCGTCGAAGACGGCGGTCGCGACGTCGCTCGCCTCCGCGCGCGTCGGCCGCGTCGCGGTCACCATCGACTGGAGCATCTCGGTGGCCACGATGACCGGCTTCTGGTGCACGCGCGCGAGGCCCAGGATCTCGCGCTGGATGATCGGCACCCGCTCCGGGCTGAACTCCACGCCGAGGTCGCCGCGCGCGACCATGACCGCGTCGGCGGCGAGGATGATCGACTCCAGGTTCTCGATCGCGCCTGGCGTCTCGATCTTGGCGACGATCGGCGTGGGCCGCCCCCACGCCTCGCAGATGTCGCGCACGAGCCGGACGTCCTCCGCCGCCCGCACGAACGAGAGCGCGACGTAGTCGACCCCGTGCGAGAGGCCGAACCCGAGGTCCGCCTTGTCCTTCTCGGTGAGCGTCGCGAGCCGCACGCGCCGCGCCGGCAGGTGGACCCCGACGCGATCGCGCAGCCGCCCGCCCTGGGTCACGGCCGCCTGCACGCGGTCGCCGTCGATCCGCGTCACCGTCACGATGACCCGCCCGTCGTCGAGCAGGAGGACGTCGCCCGGCTGCAGATCCATCGCCAGGCCCTCGTACAGGATCGGGATCTCCCCCGGCGCGGCCTCCGGGCTGTCCCGCGTCGCCTCGGTGAGCCAGACCGAGGCGTCGTCCTCGACCTCCCACGCGCCTCCCGGGAAGCGCCCGGCGCGGATCTTCGGCCCGCAGAGATCCTGGAGGATCGCGACCGGCTTGCCGCACGCGTCGGCCGCGGCGCGCACGGTGGCGATGCGGCGGCCGTGCTCCTCGTGGGTGCCGTGCGAGAAGTTCAGCCTGGCGACGTCCATGCCCGCCCGGATGAGCTGCTCCAGGGCGGGTTGATCGTCGCTCGCGGGCCCGAGGGTGCAGACGATTTTCGCCCTGCGTACGAGCACGGGCCGAGCATGACACGAGCCGGGGCCCCGGGACCAGAGGAGCTTTACCTTCGTGACGCCCCGCGCTAGCTCGTCGGCCCCATGCCGTTCTCACGCGATGAGCGCGGCGCCGCGGTGCTCGGCGGCGCGCGCCTGGACGACCTCTTCGAGCCCGCCGGCGGGATCGCTCCCCTCCGCACGCCGGCCTATGTCTACGACCTGAGCGCCGTCGAACAGGCCGCCCGCGCCCTCTCGGCGGGCTTCGGGGGCGCGCCGCACCTCGTCGCCTACGCCGTCAAGGCCAACACCGCGGGCCCCATCCTCCGCGCCCTCCGCGACGCGGGCTGCGGCGCCGAGGTCGTCTCCGGCGCCGAGCTCGCCGCCGTGCTGGGCGCCGGCTTCAGCCCGGACCGCACGCTCTACAGCGGCGTCGCCAAGCTCGACGACGAGCTCGACCGCGCGATCACCGCCGGCCCCCGCGGCATCCTCGCCGTCCAGATGGAGAGCGTGGAGGAGGTCCCGCGCGTCGCCGCCCGCGCCCGCGCGCTCGGCCGCCGCGCCCGCGTCTCGATCCGCGTGAACCCCGGTGTCGAGGCCGACACGCACGCCGCCGTGGCGACCGGCCACGACGAGGCCAAGTTCGGCGTCGCCGTGGGCGACCTCCCCGCCGCCTACGAGGCCCTCGCCCGCGCCCCCGAGCTCGAGCTCGTCGGCCTCTCCTGCCACATCGGCTCGCAGCTCACGGCCACGACCGAGTACCTCGCGGCCGCCGACACCCTCCTCCGCGTCGCCGCAGCCCGCGAGGCCGCCGCCGGCCCCCTCGCGTTCATCGACCTCGGCGGCGGCTTCGGCATCGACTACGGCGGCGGCTGCCCCATTCAGCCCGCCGATTTCGCGAGCGAGGCCGCCGCGAGGATCGCCGCCTCCCCCCTCCGCGGCCGCACGATCATCGTCGAGCCGGGCCGCTGCCTGGTCGCCGCCCACGGCGTCCTCTGCGCCGGCGTGGTGATGTCCAAGCGCTCGCGCGCCGGCGGCACGGATCGCCGCTGGCTCATGATCGACGCCGGCATGAACGACCTGCTCCGCCCCGCCCTCTACGGCGCCCTCCACCGGATCGAGCCCATGGACACCGCCCCGCCGCCTGCCGGCGAGGGCACCGGCCACCGCGTGGTCGGCCCTGTCTGCGAGAGCTCCGACGATTTCGGCGAGCACCGCTTCGCCGACCCCCTCCCCCGCCGCGTGGTGATCCGCGACGCCGGCGCTTACGGCTACACGATGGCCAGCGAGTACAACGGCCGACCCCTCCCCGCCGAGGTCTTCCTCCGCGACGGCCGGATCGTGGCCCGGAGCGCCCCCCGGGACGCCGACGCCTGGGTCGCCGACCGCCTCGGCATCCCCGAGCGCTAGTCCTGAAAGAAGCGAGGTTCCTCGACGGAGCGGGAGAGAGAGAAATTCACAGGGAGGCGGGGAGGCGGGGAGGCGAGAATTTTCGGATCTTTCTCATCTCCCCGCCTCCCCGCCTCCCTGTGATCCCTCTCTTCTCTCTGACTTTTCCTTGACTCTGGGGACCTCTCAGCAGGCTACGAGCGCCGGTCCCGCCGCTCCCGCGGCCCCCGATCCCGGTCACCCCGCGGCGGCCCGTCCCGCCGCGGCCCGTCCCCGCGCGGCCCGTCCCGCCGCGGCGGCGGCCCGCCCTCGCGCGCCTGCGCGATCCGCTCGCGCGCCCGCTCCCCCTCCTCGCCCTCGGGCAGCGGCAGGATCTCGCGCCGGCTCAGCCGGATCTTCCCCTCGCGATCCACGCTCACCACCTTCACCTCGACGCTGTCCCCCTCCTTGAAGACGTCCTCCACCCGCTCGACGCGGTGGTGCGCCATCTCCGAGATGTGCAACAGGCCATCGGTGTTCGGCAGGATCTCCACGAACGCGCCGAAGTCGGTGATCCGCTTCACGGTGCCCTTGTAGGTCGCCCCCACCTCGGGCTCCGCCGTCAGGCCCTTGATGATCTCCAGCGCCCTCTTCACGGCCTCGGAGTCGGACGACGCCACGTTCACCGTCCCGTCGTCCTCCACGTCGATCGCCACGCCCGTCTGATCGACGATGCCCTTGATGGTCTTCCCGCCGGGGCCGATGATCAGCCGGATCTGGTCCGGCTTCACCTTCACCGTCGTGATCCGCGGCGCGTAGGGGCTCAGATCCGGACGGCTCGCGGGCAGCGTCTCCAGCATCTTGCCCAGGATGTGCAGCCGCCCCTCCCGCGCCTGCTCCAGCGCCTGCTGCAGGATCTGCCGCCTCAGACCGGCGATCTTGATGTCCATCTGGATCGCCGTCACGCCGCGCGCCGTCCCGCAGACCTTGAAATCCATGTCGCCGAGGTGGTCCTCGTCGCCCAGGATGTCCGAGAGCACCGCGTACTTGTCGCCCTCCATGATCAGGCCCATCGCGATGCCCGCGACCGGCGCCTTGATCGGCACCCCGGCGTCCATCAGGGACAGGCAGCCCCCGCAGACCGCCGCCATCGACGACGAGCCGTTCGACTCGAGCGTCTCGGAGACGATCCGGATCGTGTAGGGGAACTGCTCGGGCGGCGGGATCATCCGCAAGAGCGCGCGCTCCGCCAGCGCGCCGTGGCCGATCTCCCGCCGGCCGGGGCCGCGCAGCGGCTTCGTCTCGCCCGTCGAGAAGGGCGGGAAGTTGTAGTGGAGGTAGAAGCGCTTCCACGTCTCGCCCATCAGGCCGTCGATCTTCTGCTCGTCGGTCGAGGTCCCGAGCGTCGTCGTCACGATCGCCTGCGTCTCGCCGCGCTGGAAGAGCGCGCTCCCGTGCACGCGGGGCAGGAGGCCCGCCTCGCACACGATCTGCCGGATGCTCCGGCCGTCGCGGCCGTCGATGCGCTTGCCCTCCTCGAGCACGTAGGTCCGCACCACGTGCGCCTTCCGCTCCTCGAACTCGGCCTTCACCAGGCGCTCGAGCGGCAGGTAGACCTCGGCGCCGAGCTCGGCGAGCAGCGCCTCCCCGAGCTTCTTCTTGAGCGCGGCGTAGCCCTCGTAGCGCGCCTTCTTGTCCGTCACCCGCGTCGCGGAGCGCAGATCGCCGTCCACGAGCTCGGCCACGCGCCCCTTCACGCTCGCGGGCAGCTCCGGCGCGGTGAAGCTCCGCTTCGGCTTGCCCACCGCCGCGCGCATGCGCTCGATGAGGTCGAGGACCGGCTGCGCCGTCTCGTGCGCGAACATCAGCGCGTCGATGATGTCGGCCTCGGTCGCCTCGGCCGCGCCGCCCTCGACCATCACGATCGCGTCGCGCGAGCAGGCGACCACGAGGTCGATGTCGCAGCGCTCGATGTCGGCCACGGTCGGGTACGCCACGAGCTCGCCGTCGAGCCGGCCGACGCGCACGCCGACCACCGGGCCGCCCCAGGGGACGTCCGAGATGTGCAGCGCCGCGCTGGCGCCCGTGAGCGCGAGCACGTCGGCCTTGTTCTGGCGGTCGCTCGAGAGGACCGTCGCGATGATCTGCGTGTCCTTGCGGAAGCCGTCCGGGAAGAGCGGCCGGAGCGGCCGGTCCATGATCCGGCAGGCCAGGATCTCCTCGTCGCGCTGGCGCGCCTCGCGCTTGAAGAAGCCGCCGGGGATCTTGCCGGCCGCGTAGGTCTTCTCGACGAACTCGCAGGTCAGGGGGAAGAAATCGAGGCCGGGGCGCTCGTCGGTGCAGACGGCGGTGACGAGCACCATCGTGTCGCCGAAGGTGACGAGCACCGACCCATGGGCCTGCTTCGCGAGGCGGCCGGTCTCGAGCGTCAGCTCGCGGCCACCGACGACGACGGATTCACGAACGAACATGGGCGTCTCAGCTCCTCTCGCTCACGTGAGCGAGGGCCGCTCCGTGCGGCTCGACGCCGGGCGCCAGGGGCAGCTCTTCTTCCTCGGTCCCTGCGCAGGAGGCCTGCTGCTGCGCACGAAGCGAAGACGAAGACGTGCGGGCCCGTGCCCGGAGGTGGTCAGGGATCGCGGCGGATCCCTGGTTCATCGCCCCGGTGCGGCGAGGCAGGAGCGCCTCGCCGCCCGGCGTGAACGGTGGTTCTCATAGAGCGTCCAGTGAGCACTGGCCAGAATAAAAACCGCAAGTGTTCAGGTGTTCGGCGCAGGACGGGCGCTTGCCCCCGGGGCTCGGGGCTCGGGCGCGGGCGCCGGGCGAGGAGCCCGGCGCGGGGCGCGGGCGCCGGGCGCGGAGCCCGGCGCGGGGCGGGCTCACTTGCGGAGGTTGAGCCGGCCGATCAGCGTGCGGTAGCGCTCGATGTCGATGCGCTTCAGGTAGTCGAGCTGGCGGCGGCGCTGGCTGACGAGCTTGAGCAGGCCGCGGCGCGAGTGGTGATCCTTCTGGTGCGTCCGGAAGTGATCCTGGAGCTGGTTGATCCGCTCGCTGAGCAGGGCGATCTGGACCTCGGGCGAGCCGGTGTCGCCCTCGTGGGTCTGGTAGCTCTGGATGATGCTGGATTTCTGGATCTGATGAAGCATCGTCTCGGGTCTCCATGCAGGGCGCGGGGGCGCGCGAAGGCGCCCGGGCTGCCCCGTCCGGCCTCGCCGGGCGCTGCCGAGCGCCTGCGGAGGACGGACCGACGCCCGGCGGCGAGCACGCGCCCGGAGCGGCGCGGGCCCACGGTGCCGGGCCAGTGCGACCCCGCGCGGAGGAAGCGCCGCCGGAAGCAGCGCCGGGACCACGCGGGAGGCGCGGAGTATACGCAGGCGCGCCGCCCCGTCAACGAGGCGCCGCCCGCGAATTGTCACCCCGCCGGGCGCCCGGATTGGCTACCCTCTGAGGCCCGATGCCCGGCACCATCCGGCCGCCCGAGGGCGCCCAGAGATCCCAGCAGATCGCGCACGCTGTGACGAACCTCTCCACCTCGGGCGAGGCGCAGAGCGATCGCTCGATGCCCAAGGTCTGCCCCGCGTGCGGCGTCCGCTACCCCGCCGAGTTCAAGGTCTGCCCCCGCGACGCCGCCGCGCTCGACGAGTCGGACGACGACGTCCTGCGCGACGAGCTCGTCGGCAAGACGCTGAACCAGACGTACACCGTGGTGAAGGTGATCGGCGAGGGCGGCATGGGCCGCGTCTACCAGGCCCAGCACACCCGCATCACCGGCAAGAATTTCGCCATCAAGGTGCTCCACCCCGAGTTCGCGCGGCAGCCGCAGGTCCTCTCGCGGTTCCAGCGCGAGGCCGAGGCGGCCGCGTCGGTCAAGAGCCCCTACGTCGTCAACGTCTTCGACGTCGACCGCACGTCCGACGGGCGCCCGTTCCTCGTCAGCGAGTTCCTCGAGGGCAAGGAGTTCGCGGAGTACCTCGGCGAGATCGGCAAGATGCGGATCGGGCCGGCGGTGCGCATCGTGCGCCAGATCTGCAAGGCGCTCGCCGCCGCGCACGAGAAGGGCGTCGTGCACCGCGACATGAAGCCCGAGAACGTCTTCCTGACGGGCAACCTCGCCACGCCCGACGCGAAGGTGATCGACTTCGGCATCTCGAAGGTCGACGACGCGCCCGGCACCGCGCTCACCAAGACCGGCATGATCATGGGGACGCCGTCGTACATGGCGCCCGAGCAGGCCCGCGGCGAGCGCGTCGACCACCGCGCCGACATCTACGCCGTCGGCGCGATCCTCTACTGCGCGCTCACCGGCAGCCGCCCCTTCGACCGGAGCGAGCCGCACGCGACGCTGCTCGCCGTGCTCAACGAGGACCCGCCGCGCCCCCGCTCGCTCGAGCCCTCGATCCCCGAGCCGCTCGAGCTCGTCATCCAGCGCGCGATGGCGAAGGATCCCGCGGATCGCTACCAGTCGATGATCGATCTCGACGCGGAGCTCGCGCCCTACGATCCGGGCGACGCCGCGATCTCGGAGCTCTCCTCCCCCGGCGTGCCCGGCGCCCAGCTCATGCTGACGCCGGCGCGCGCGGCGCAGACGGTGCAAGGCCGGCGGGCGCAGGAGGTGTCCATGGCCCGGCCCCTCATCCTGCTGCTCTCCGGGCTCGGCCTCTTCGGCGTCGCCGGGAGCCTGATCACCGTGATCGCCGCGGTGGTCCGGATGGCGCGCGGCGGCGGCGCGGGCGACAACCTCACCGGCTTCGAGGCAGCGCTGCTCGCGCTGGGCATCGGGTTCACGCTGTTCACGCCGGCGGCCCTCGCGGCGCGCCACGTGTCGCGCACGGTCTGGCACAACAGCATGAAGGCGGTCGACCTCGCCGACAAGCTCCGCAGGCCGGTGATGGTCGGCCTCTGCGCGTACGGCTTCGCGTCGCTGCTCGTGCGGGTGATGGAGGCCGTGGTCCTGCGCCGCGTCGCGGGCGTGGCGTGGCCCGTCTGGGACGTGCTCCTCTTCATCATCGCAGCCGCAGGCGCGGGCGGGGCCTACCTCCTGTTCCAGTCCGATCGGCGCTGACGCAAGCGTTGCGCCCCGCGCAGCGAGGCCGGCACGGGTATGTTGCCCGGCGGAGGTCCGATGCGAAGCGTGCTCTTTCTTCTCTTCTGCGGGCTCGCGGCCGGGGCGTTCAGCGCCGCGTCCGGGTGCTCGGGTGACGACGAGGCGGCGAACGGCATCCACGTGGGCGGCACGACCTCGAGCAGCGGCGACGGCGGCAACATGTGCCCCACCGACAACTGCGGCTCGGCCTGCGGGGCGGGCGAGGCGTGCTGCAACGGCGCCTGCGTCGATCTGAGCGCCGACATCTTCCACTGCGGCCAGTGCTGCAAGAGCTGCCCGAACCCGCACCCGGTGTGCGCGGTCGACGCGGACGGCGTGCCCCAGTGCGTGCACGCGCAGTGCAACAAGCCCACGAACGACTGCACGTACGCCGAGTTCTGCTGCGATCAGGTCTGCTGCGCCGAGGGCCTGCTGTGCTGCCCGAACGGCGACGGCACGTACGGCTGCGGCACGCCCGACGCCGCAGGCAAGTGCCCCGACTAGTCCCCTGAGTTCCTCCCTGGATCGACGGCTTTGATCAGGCAGGAGGCCCCCGGGACCGAGGGGGTCCTCACCGGAGGGGCGGGGTCGTAGGCGGGCCACGACAGGGGCCCGCCGGAGTCCCCGCCCCGGGAGGTGAGGGCCCCCTCGGTCCCGGGGGCCGGCGTGGTCGCCCGGCACTGCGCTG
>CAYQYG010000232.1:0-10944 GCA_964421485.1 uncultured Polyangiaceae bacterium
CGGCCCCGACGGCTCGTGGATGGACTTCATGGTACTGCGCCCCGGCGCAGTGGGTCTGTGATCCTCACTGTTCCGCGGGCGGCGGCTCGAACGTGTACGCGAGCCCCACCCCGACCACGTCGGCGCGGGCGCTGTAGGAGCCGCCGTTGATGTAGTTCGGGTTTCTCGGCGGATTGGCGTCGACGGGGCTCACCTGGGGGATCCGGGCCTCCCTGGGGTCGACGTCGACGTCGGCGGCGAAGACGTGGGCGTAGACCGCGTCGAGCCGGAACTTGCCGATGTGCAGGCCGACGCCGAGGGCGGCGGTCACCTTGGCGGCGTCGATCGTGAGCACGTTCAGGTACTCGGCCGGCACGGCGCTCGATTCGAAGCTCACGCCGGCGCGGGCGTCCCATCGGTGCTCCAGGAGGTCGAGCGAGTACTCGCCGCCGAGGCGGACCGAGAACGTGTCCTGGAAATTCCTCGGGAAGTTGATCGATGGCACGTAATAGGTCTCGGGGAACGCCGCGATCCCCTTCAATGCCACCCCGTCGGGGTCGATCTCGATGTTGTCGTGCATGCTCCAGCGCTCGAAGCCGCCGCCGAGCTCCAGGCGGAGGTCGTCGATGACGCGGGTCTCCACGCCGACGCGCAGGTTCCAGGGCAGATCGAAGGCGACGTCGGCGTCCTCGCCCTCCTGGCGGGCCTGCTCGAACACCGGGGTCGCGGGGAGGCGCGTCCTGACGGTGGCGCCCGCGCGCACGTAGACGGGGGCCTGGAAGCTCAGGCCGACGCGCCATTTCGGGTGGGGGATGTAGATCACGCCGGCCTCGCCCGTGGGGGCGAGGATGGGGCCGACGCTGAGCTCGGAGAGCACGTCCCAGTCGGGGTCCTCGGGGGCGCAGAAGAAGCGCTCGGGGACGCAGCCCGAGAAGGCGACCCTGGTCTTGAACGAGCCGGCGAGCACGCCGATCGCGGCGCCGATCCGCCATTCCTTGCTCGGCGCGAACGCCGCGCCGGCGCCGAGGAAGGCCAGCGCGGAGCCGTCCATCGAGAACAGCGAGTATCGCTGCGGCGCGGCGCCGCCGTGCAGCGACTCCGGGTAGCTCGCGATGGCCGCGTACGGGGCCCAGGCGCCCACGGCCACGACCCACTTCGGGCCCGGCTGGAACGAGTACGCCAGCGTCGGGATGGGCAGCACGGGCGTGGCGCCGTCGACCGTCTCGTAGGTCTGGAGGAACGTGGCCGTCGTGTCGCCCGTGTTCGGGTCGACCTGGCGGACGTACGACTGCCTCGTGTACTCGCTGGTGAAATGGAGCCAGCTCGCGTCCACGAGGATCTGCGATCCCGCGTCGTAGACGCCGGCGAAGTTGTAGGCGATGGCGCCGAGGTCGTCGCCGCCCGCGATGAACGCGCCCGCGCGCGCGGCCGGGCGCACGCCGCGGTCGGCGTAATAGAGGCCCGCCGCGCCCGCGGGGGCGGCGGCGAGCAGGACGGGCGGGACGAGGGAGATCGCCGCGAGGGCGGCGCGCCGGAGGGTGTTCACTCGGGTCATTCGCGGGGTCGGTTCTTCACGATGGCGTAGAACTGCTCGAGGCCGCGCGTCTCGTCGGTGAGGAAATCGCGCACGGTGCCGAAGACGTGCTGGTAATCGTCGGGGGTCAAGGGATCCGGGCGGTCGGAGTCGATGCGGTTCACCTCGGCGATCGTGTCGAGGAACACCTCGATCGGCGCGGGGCCCTTCCCCTCGTCCATCGGCGTGACGAGCGCCGGGAGCACGTGCTCGAGCACGTGGTAGCGGTCATAGCGGTCGTCGCTGATGGCCTTCAAGATCTTCACCGCGGTCGCGGCGGGGCCCGCGCCCTCGGGGTCGCTCATGGGCGCGGCGGCGGCCGCGGCGGCCTGCAGGATGGGCGACATCACGTCGTCGTTCGCCAGGGTCTGCACGACGTCGGAGAGCGAGGCGACGACCGCCTGGAAGGACTCCGGGTCGGCCGCCTCGTCGAGCAGGTACGAGAGCAGCCGCTCGAGCTCGCGGCGGGCGGGCTCGTCCGCGCGCAGGGCCTCCTGGAGATCCATGAGGCCCGCGAACAGCGGCCCGCTCAGCGTCTCGGCCACCTTCTCGCCGAGCCGCTGCCTCGCCCAGGGGCAGGACCTGGTCGACTCGCGATCGGGGCAGTTCGCGTTGAGCTGCTGCTGGAGGACGTCGAGGATCGCGAGCAGCATCCGCGGGGTCGAGCGGTTCTTGAACCTCGCCCCCGGGCCCGCGCCCTCGACGGCGAAGAACGCGTCGACGAGCTGGGAGCGGGCGCGCTTCCATTGCCCCTTGCGCGCCAGCGCGTCCGGGTCCGCGCTGCCGGCGAAGCGCGCGTCGTTGCCGTGCAGCGCGTCCGCGAACAGCGAGAACACGGTCACCTGCGGCTGCGGCGTGCCGTCCACCCAGGTCGTGCCGGTATTGCCCTTGCGGTCCTTCATGCCGACCGAGGCGGCGTACGACGGGCTGAAGAGGATGCGCGCGACCTTCTCGAGGATCTCGGCGCCGGTCCAGACCTGCCCGGCCTTGGGGCCGCGGCGGACGGTGATGGCCGACAGCGCGGTCGCGGCCTTCGAGAACTCGACGATCGCGGGGATGAGATCGGTCTCCAGCGCGTCGGCGGTGAGCGACTCGTACGTGTTGACGCCGGCCTCGGAGCAATACTTCGGGTTGGTCTGCGCGTTGCCCGTCTTCGAGCACTCGGCGCCGTGCTCCTTGCCAGGCCAGTGGCGGTTCATGATGTCGATGAGCTCGATGAACATCTGCTCGCCGGTGTCGTCCGCGCTCTCGTTCGCGAACGCCGTCACCACGGGGCGGAGGTAGTCGTAGAAGCCGAGCCGCTCCCAGAGGAAGATCGTGTTGGGATCGCGGACCCGCATGGTGTCCGTCATGTCCGGGCAGGTGTTCACGCCGTTGTTGTTCTGCGGGCACACGAAGGACGAGACCGGCTCGATGAGGTTCGAGACGAACTCATCGGTCTTCTGGTTGATCGAGCCGCGGTACGGATCGAAATCGGGCATGTTCGGGTAGGCGGCGGAGCTCGCGCCGAAGAAGACCAGGCGATTCAGCGGGGCGGGGCCGGGGGTCAGCGTCATTCCGGTGATGCCGCTCGACGATTCGAAGAGCGTGCCGGGGTCGGTGAAGACGCCGAGGAAGGTGAGGATCGCGTTGAGCACGCCGCTCTTGATCTCCAGGTAGGAGCGCTTCGGGTGGCCGTCGGGGAGCAGCGTGTCGAGGTAGAAGACCGCGACGTTGTCGAACGTGAACAGCTCGCACTCGTCGTAGCTGCCGATGAGCGGCCAGGTCACGCCGAGCCCGCCGATCGAGGCCTTCACCTTCGCGCCCTGCTTGTTGCAGGCGCGGGCCTGGGCGTCGTGGATGATCTGGAAGGACCGCTGCATGCAGGAGCGGTTCTTGCCGGTCTTGGGCTTGGTCTGATCGACCGGCGATTTCATGTCCTCGAACGACACGAGGCCCGTCGCCTGCGAGACGGTCAGGTTCTGCGCGGGGCCGTTGAGATCGTCGGGGTAGTACTCGAGCTCGTCTCGATTGCGGAGGAACGCGGCGATCGTGTCGCCGACGTGGTCCGAGGTGCCGTGCGGGGTCACGAGCGCGTCGTCGGCGAAGGCCTCGAGCAGGCGGGCCGTCATGCCCGGGCGATCGGCGATGGCGGCGAGGACCCCGGCGACCTCGTCCCAGATCGGCGTCTCGTAGGGCATCTCCGCGAGCGGCTCCTTGCCCTGCGCGGCGAGCTCGTCGTGCTCGGCGGCGATCTCGCGGACGCGGAGCGCGGCGCCGACGAGGCGCGCGACCTCGGCCTCGTGGTTCTCGAGCAGGTCCATGGTGCCGAGCAGGATCGCGTCCGAGTCCTCGTCCGCGAGGAGCTGGCCGGAGGCGTGCGCGAGGTCCGCGAGCGGCGAGTCCTCGCCGCGGAAGCGGGAGTAGGGGGTGCAGTGCGCGCAGGTCTGGCCCGCCGGCAGGATCTCGCCCGCGTCGTGATCGTAGGTCGCGTCCTCGCGATCGCCGTAGAGCAGGTAGGCGCCGGAGAGCGCGTACATGAGCGACTCGTGCTCCTCCTTCCATGCGTTGACGTCGCCGGGCGAGCCGTACACGACCGGGTCGACGAGCGGCAGCATCGTGCGGGCGAGCGCGGCGCCCATGGCGCGCGAGGTGTCGAGGTACGCGTAGAGCGGCGCCTGGGGGCGGCCGAACGGATCGGTCGGGCCGAGCGAGGCGGCGCCGGGGATCATGAAGGGCGGGTCGACCGGCAGCGGGGCGCCGGTCGCGTCGACGAAGCGGCCGTACGCGTCGACGTCGGCGAGGCCGTCGCCGTCCGCGTCGACGAAGGGGCCGCCGGCCTCGGTGAGCGCGAAGCCGCGGCGATCGCGGAGGGTGATGAAGCTCCGCGGGGCCGAGTCGCTCGCGGCGAGCCAGTCGCTCTGCACGCGGAAGAGCGCGGCCATGACCTCCACGTTGGAGCGCGGCCGGCTCGGCTGCCCGGTCGCGGCGTCGACCGAGTACGGCGGCAGCGCCGAGACGTTCGGCGTCGCGGTGAGCAGCTCCTGCTTCGCGACCGCGAGGAGCTGCTGGAGCGCCGCCTCGCCCGCGCCGCCGGGGCCGAGGACCTCGGTCGCCGTGCGGCCGAGATCGCGGAGCCCCGGGTACGCGAGCGCCGACCGGATCGCGCCGAGGATCGTGCTCGTGGGCCGGTAGCCCTGCCTGCCCCAGACCCTGGAGAGCGCCTCGCGCGCGGTCGGGCTCGAGGCGATGCCGTCGAAGAGCCGCCCGAGCGCGCGCGTGGAGGCCGGGAAGACGGGCTCGCCGCCGGGCTCGTAGGGATCGCTCTCGTAGAGCGGCGTGAGCGACTGCGAGAAGGCCATGAGCGCGTCGTGCAGCCGCACCTTGTCGCCGTCGGCCTCGGTCGCGACGTTGTCGATCTCCACGTCCGGGAAGGCCTCGTTGATCGCGCGGACGAGGTCGGAGCGCCGCCGCGCCATGGCCTCGAGCTTCGCGATCGAGCGCCGCCTCGCCTGCTCGGCCCGCTCGCCGGACACGGGCGGCAACGCCGACGTGTCGACCTTGTCGGCGTACGCGAGGTTCGAATCATAATGGCAGACGCCCTGGTACGACGCGCCCGTCAGGTCCTCGGTGAAGCTCGAGGCGCCGACGCGATCGCAGAGCACGCCGTAGATGTCGTCGCCCAGCGTGGCCGCGCGCGGGCCGATCCGGGTCGTGTCGAGCGGCTCCTGGCAGGACGCGCCCGCCCAGACGGCAAAGGCGGCCCCGAGCATCCTGGTCCCCGTCGCGAGGCGAGAGCGAAGCGTGCGTCGGCGCATGGTGAGCTCCTCGGATCGACCGTCAGGCTAAACCATCGCGTCCTCGGTTCGTAGCGGCTTCTCGGGTCGTTTCGACCCTCGGGGCTCCGGGCAGACGGTGGTAGTCTCCCGCCCCATGACAGCCGCCGACCCCGCAGCCGAAGACCGGAGCGCCTCGCCCCTCACCGCCGTGATCCTCGCCGCCGGGCAGGGGACCCGCATGAAGAGCGCCAGGCCCAAGGTGCTGCACGAGCTCTGCGGGCGCCCGATGATCCATTACGTCGTCGAGGCCGCCTTCGACGCCGGCGCCGCGGACGTCGTGGTCGTGATCGGCCACGGACGGGACGACGTCTCGGCCTACCTCTCGCGCGCGTTCGGCGATCGCGTCCGCACCGCGCTCCAGGAGGCGCAGCGCGGCACCGGCGACGCGGTGCGTTGCGCCTTGCCGCACCTCCGCCCCGAGGCGGACGCGGTGCTCCTGCTCTGCGGGGACACGCCGCTGCTCGACGGGGAGGAGCTCGGCCGCCTGAGCGCCGCGCTCGGCGCGCGCCCGCTGGCGATGCTCACCGCGGTGCTGCCCGATCCGACGGGCTACGGCCGCGTCCTGCGCGACGCGGCGGGCTGCGTCGTCGGGGTGCGCGAGCACCGGGACGCGAGCCCCGAGGAGCGCGCGATCCGCGAGGTGAACCCCGCGGTCTACGTCGCGCGGGCCGCGTTCCTGCGCGAGGCCGTGGGCGCGCTCCGCGCCGACAACGCGCAGGGCGAGCTCTACCTGACCGACGTCGTCGCCCAGGCCGCCGCGCAGGGCGGCGTCGCGGCGCTCGCCGCGAGGGACCACGGCGCGCTCGTCGGCATCAACGATCGCGCGCAGCTCGGCGCGGCCGAGGAGGTGCTCTACGCGCGCATCGGCGACCGCCTCCGCAAGGCCGGCGCGACGATCCGCGCGAGCGCCCGAATCGACGCCGGCGTCGAGGTCGAGCCCGACGCGGTCATCGAGCACGGGGTCGTCCTCCGCGGCTCCACCCGCATCGGCGCCGGCGCGCGCGTCGACGTCGGCGCGGTGCTCACCGACGTGATCGTCGCGCCCGGCGCCTCCCTCAAGCCCTACACGGTCGCGTCGCAGTCCTCGATCGGCGAGGCCGCCCAGATCGGCCCGTTCTCGCACCTGCGCCCCGAGAGCCGCGTCGAGGCCGACGCGCACATCGGCAACTTCGTCGAGACCAAGAAGACCACGGTGCGCCGCGGGGCCAAGGCCAACCACCTGGCGTACCTCGGCGACGGCGACGTCGGCGAGGGCGCGAACATCGGCGCCGGGACCATTTTTTGCAATTACGACGGCTTCCGGAAGCACAGGACCGAGATCGGCGCCGGCGCGTTCGTCGGCAGCGACTCGCAGCTCGTCGCGCCCGTGCGCGTGGGCGCCGGCGCCTACGTGGCCACCGGGACCACGGTGACCCGCGACGTGCCCGACGACGCGCTCGCGATCGGCCGCACGAGGCAGGAGAACAAGGAGGGCTACGCCGGCAAGCTCCGGGCGCGCCTCAAGGCGCGTTGACGCTCGGGCAAGCGGCGCGCGCGATCACTCGGCGTCGCTGATCGCGTCCTCCGCGTGCGACGGCAGCACGTGCCCCATGCGGCGGCGCTTGGCCTCGAGGTAGCCGGCCGAGAACTCGTTCGGCCGGACGAGCGCGGGCGCGCGCGAGGCGATGCGGACGCCGAGCGCGCTCAGCGCCTCGACCTTGTCCGGGTTGTTCGTGAGCAGCCGGATGGACTCGATGCCGAGGTGCTCGATCATCGCGGCCGCGGGCTCGTAGTCGCGCGCGTCGTCCGGCAGCCCGAGCAGGCGGTTGGCGTCGACGGTGTCGTGCCCGTGCGACTGGAGCTGGTAGGCGCGGATCTTGTTGGTGAGCCCGATGCCCCGCCCCTCCTGCCGGAGGTAGAGCACGACGCCCGCGCCGCGCCGCGCGATCTCGGCCTGCGCCCCCTCGAGCTGCTCGCGGCAGTCGCACTTGAGCGAGCCGAACACCTCGCTGGTGAGGCACTCCGAGTGGACCCGCAGCGTGACGCCGCTCTTGCCCCTGACGTCGCCCATCACGAGCGCCACGTGATCCGGCGAGAGCCCCCGCTCCGCGTCCGCCGCCCCCCACCTGAAGACCGACATCTCGAACACCCCGTACCGGGTCGGCACGGGCGCCTGCGCACAGATCTCGAGTCGAGGCCGGATCACCGCCTGGGGGACGTGCATCTCGCTCTCCTGTTGGAGTTTTCTTCGTGGACCGTCACGACGCATCCCGGCGCCCATCGCGCCGGGGGCGGTCCGTCATGGCCGTCCTGCAGGCGCGGCGCCGTTCAGGTACCGTAGGTAGCGTAAGCGTTCAGCGGCGACAAGGTGAGCCTCTTCCGCTGGGTGCTCCACCACCACCGCCGCCGAGCACCTCCCGGACATGCAGCGACCTCTTCCGTCACTTTTCCGCCGGAGGCCCGGCCCTCCGGCCGGAGCATGTGCCCCTCCCCCGCGCGGCGGCGGCGCGGCCGCGCTCGGGCGGCGCGAGGGCGTGGCCGAGGCGGTGAGCGCGGGCCCGAAGCTCGCGTCGGGGGGCGCGCGCGATCGCGCCGCGCGGCGAGGTGACCCATGACGATGCGGCTGACACGGTGGGCGTGCGCCGCCCTGCTGCTCGGCGCGCTCGCCGGAACGGCGCGGGCCCAGGCGCCGGAGAAGGGCACCGGGGATCTGCCGCCGCCGCCGCCGCCGCCGCCCGGGGCCACGACGCCGGGCGGCGCGGCGCCGGCGCCCGAGCCCGCGCCCGTTTCCGTGCCCGCGCCCGCACCCGTTTCCGTGCCCGCGCCCCCTGCGCCGGGGATGACCCCGCAGGAGCTCCGCATCGAGAGGCGCAACAAGGCAATCCGCGAGAGATGGGAGTGGATCATCGGCGGGAGCACCATCTTCGCCGCGAATTACTCGCTCATGGTGCTGTTCGCCGCCACCGGCGAGGTGACGTCGGCCGACGAATCTACCGGCCGCAAGCGGGACCTCGACGTCCTCTACATCCCCGTCGCCGGCCCGGTCATCGCGATGGCCCAGGGCGAGATCGAATTCGACGACGCGGGGCCGATCCCGCTCCTCGACGCGCTCTTCCAGGGGCTCGGGCTCGCGTCGGTGATCGTTGGCGTCTCGCTGCCGGATCCGGAGGCGGAGGGCTACGCGGTCCACGTCGGGCCGGCGCCGGGGGGCGCCGCCGTCTCGATGACCGGGCGGTTCTGAGCCGGTCCAGGTCCCTGCCCCCACCAGCGCCGCGGCTGGAGGCTCCAGCCTCCTGGCCTGGAGGCTCGCACCTCCAGGGTCCCCGCCCCCGCCAACGCGCGCGGCCCTCCACGAGCGAATTTCGCCTAATTTTCGCGATCCCTGGACGCAAGGGGCGGCTGGCCCATCGATTGCAATCGCGCCTCCTCGGACACGATCCGAAGGAGGCACATCATGAACCATCTCAAGGCGCTCGGTATTCTCGGTCTCGCGGCGGCCCTCACCCTCAGCATCGGCCCCAGGGTGGCCTCGGCGACGAAGATCGGCGGCCTGGCGGCCCGGGCGGCGTCGGACGCCGACACGAGCTGCGCCAATTATGCCTATGGAGCGCTCACCAACGATTGCAGCACGACGAAGTCGTTCCTGGTCCCGCTGATGTTCGAGACCGCGGGGTACAAGGCGCTCGCGTACCGCGCCAAGGGCGCGACATCGAGCAACAACGTCGGCTGCAAGGGCGTGTCGGCGACGGACACCGGCGGATTCTACATGACCCCGACGGTGTACCTCTCCCAGTTCGGGAGCATCCAGGATGTGACCATCGGCGACCTGTACATCAACGGGACGCAGACGGCGTACATCAACTGCTCCATCGACAACGGCGGCAAGCTGAGCCTCGTGGAGTGGGAGCAGTAGCCGGATCGAAGCCCGCCCCGTCGATATCCACCGCCTCGCAGAGGAGACCACGAACATGCCCATGCTCCGTACCAGTGCCGTCGTGCTGATCGCGGTCGTCGCCGCGCTCCTCGTCGAGGACAGGCTGCACCGCCCCTCGCGAGACGAGGATCTGGCCCAGCGGATCGACGATCTGCAGCGGGCGCAGCGCGAGCTCGCCGAGCTCTCGCGGCGTCCGGGAGGAGAAGAAAAGGCGCGGCCCGCGTCGCGCGCCACGCCGCGAACCCTGCAGGAGGCCGCCGCGGTCGAGCCCGCGCGCGCGCCGGACGAGGGCGACGAGGGCGCGGCCCCCGGGGACGAGGCGGACGGGCGCGAGGCCGAGGTCGCGCCGCCGCTCACGGACGAGGACATGCGCACGGCGATCGAGGACATCTTCGCGGCCGACGCCCAGGATCCCATCTGGAGCGCGGAGGCGCAGCGGCGCGCGCAGCGCGGGCTCACGCGCGCCCTGCCGGAGGGGTCGACCGCGCTGTCCGTGCGCTGCGGCGGGTCGATGTGCCGGATCGAGACGCAGCACCACAGCATGGACGATTACCGCCGCTTCGTGGAGCGCGCGTTCCTCGATTCGACCACGTCGCTGTGGAACGGGGGCATGTTCTCCTCGGTGGTCGACGGTTCGGACGGCGGCGAGGTCACGGTCGTCTCCTATCTGGCCCGCGACGGGCAGCCGCTGCCGGTGGTCAGCCGCATGTAATCATCACGGACCGGCTCGCCATCCCGCACGAATTCACGGGCTGCTCGCGCTCCGCCGTGCCAACGTGCACGCCATGGGCAGCTCGCCACGTGCAGGGGAAGAGCCGGACAGGTTCGCGCTCGGCTGGCTCAAGAAACCGGGGAGGACGTGGGAGACCATCGGATCGGTCACCCTGCCGAACAGGCCGACGACGCTGGGCGAGGCGAGGAGCGGGCTGCAGATGGTCCCAGGCGACGCGAGGACCGCGCGCTGGCTGGAGACCTGGGTGGAGTCCGGCAGCGAGGAGCGCAGCATCCTGCTGCGGTTGCCCGGCGGCTGGTTCGAGCTCTCGGACGCGACCATCACCTTCGTCGCCGGCGCGCCGTCGCACTATCTCGTCCGGTTCGACCGCCGGACCCCGAACGGGGGACCGGCCGCGTGAGCGCTGCGAGGGCGGCGAGTCAGGCGCTGCCGCTCACCTTCGCCGTCCAGACGCTCCCGTCGAACGACGACGCGATCACGTACGATCCCCCCTGGTAGGAGATGCTGCCGTCCTCGTTCAGGGCGCCGCCGCGCAGCACGTTGGCGGCGCTCTCGTACAGGAGATAGGGTTTGACGCCGAAGGGTAGCGCGCTGGTCAGCGTCCATGTGCCGTCCGCCCCGTCCGCGGTGACCGCGAGGTGCTGCTGCGCTCCGGACCCGTCGACGAGCACGCCGAGGGTCGATCCGCTCTTGTCGCGCATGGTCGCCCGGAAGGTGAGGAGCGCCGCCCTCGCGAGCAGCGGGGCCGGGATGACGGGCGTCACGGGGTCAGACATGGCGGTGAGCAACCTCTCTGGTGTCCTCGAGAGAGCAGGGATCGCGGGTGGGCCGGCAGGTCATCAGGGGAATCAGGGTGCGGAGCGAGCGATGAATCGTCAAGACTTCTCCCGGAACAGGAAGGCGCGCTCGGTGCGCGCTCGGTGCGCGC
>CAYQYG010000232.1:11044-13822 GCA_964421485.1 uncultured Polyangiaceae bacterium
GCGCGCTCGGTGCGCGCTCGGTGCGCGCCCGGGCGTGGTTCAACAGGAGTTGCCTCGCACGTCCGATGAACGCTTGTTTGCGCTCGTGACCGACGGGTCGAGGCGAGCACCTGAATGAGCTCCGCGGCCCGATCTGTCGTCGCGAGGAACGCCGAACCGGGGTGGGCCGCGGAGGGGCGCGCTACACATAGCACGACGCGCCGGTGATGCCATGCTCCGTTTTCGAGGCGTGGACCGGCGGAGCCCTGCCCCGCTCGTGCACCCGCAGGGAAATTCAGCGGCGACCGGCTTTTCCGGAAGCTCCGGCGCACCGTTGCTGGTAGGGTCCGGCGATGAAGGACGCGCGGGTCACAATTTTTCGCACGACGCTCGAGGATCTCATCGAGTCGCTCGACGCGACGGTTCGCATGACACGGTGGAGCGGAGACGAGGGCGTCCCGGAGCCGCTCAAGGAGAGCGCGTCTCAGCTCCTCAAGCGGCTCGGGGCCGCGGACAGGCTCGCGGCGGCCTCCTTCTCGGGCTCGGCGGTGGACGTGGCGCGGGTGAGCGCGATGCGCGGCGCGATGCGGCGCCTCGACGCGGCCTACGTCGCCTATCGCCAGGGCCTCGCGGGACCGCCGAGCGACCAGGATCGAGCCGCGAGCGCCCTGCGCACCGAGATTGACGACGTGAAGGCCAGCGCCCTGTAACCGCGCCCCGGCGGAGAAATGATCTTCCTCGCCGAGATCTCCGGGCGCCTCCAATCGAAGCACGCAGCCGGAGCGCCATTCATTCCTCAATGCGGGGGCGCCGCCTCCGCATGGGCGGGCTCGACCCGCGGAGCCGCCGGCCGGCGCGCGAGCTTCGCCTTCGCGCGGTCGGCGAGCACGTAGAACGCCGGCACGACCAGCAGGCTCAGCGCCGTCGAGACCAGGAGCCCGCCGATCACCGCGATGGCCATCGGCGCGCGGATCTCGGCGCCGGGGCCCAGCGCGAGCGCCGAGGGCACCGCGGCCATCAGCGTCGCGACCGAGGTCATGAGGATCGGCCGGAGCCGCGCGGGCCCCGCGCGGAGCATCGCCTCGCCCGCGCCCAGGCCCTCTTCGACATTTGGGGCTCCGGGTCGCGCTTCACGTGGCGCGCCCTCCGCCCCAAACCCCGCCTTGTGCCGCAGCTCCACGGCGTGATCCACGAGCAGGATCGAGTTCTTCTTCACGATCCCCATCAGGAGCAGGATCCCGATCATGCTGAAGATGTTGAGCGTGTGCCCCATCCCGAGCAGCGCGAACGCCGCGCCCGCGATGGAGAGCGGCAGGATCGTCAGCACCGTGACCGGGTGCAGGAACGAGTTGAACTGGGACGCGAGCACCATGTACGCGACCAGGATCCCGAGCACGAGCGCGAACACCAGGCCGCCCATCGACTCGCGGAACGTCACGCTCGCGCCGCCCAGCACCACGCGGTAGCCGGTGGGCGTCTCCTTCGCGAGGCGCTCGACGACCGCGAGCGCCTCGCCCTGGGAGTGGCCGGGCGCGACGTTGCCGAACAGCGTGATCGCGCGCTCGCGGTCGCGGCGGGTGATGGCCTGGAGCGCGGGGCGCTCGTCGTAGGTCACGAGCGACGAGAGCGGGACCAGCGCGCCGGAGGCGGCCCGGACCTGGAGGCGCGCCAGGTCCTCGGCGCTCCGGCGCTGGCCGGCGAGCAGGCGCGCGCGCACGTCGATCCGGCGGCCGCCGGCGCTGTACTTGCCCACGCGGACGCCGCCGACGAGGGTGTTCAGGGCGGTGGCGATCTCCTCGACGCTGACCCCGAGGTCCGCGGCGCGGGCGCGATCCGGGACGATGCGCAGCTCGGGCATGCCGAGCTGGTAATCGGAGTCGAGGTCGACGACCGAGCCGCTCGCGGCGAGCTCGGCCCGGATCTTCTCGCTCTGCCGCACGAGCTCGTCCCACTCCGGGCCGCGGATCGAGAGCTCCACGGGGAAGCCGCGCTGGGCGGTGAAGCCGGACTGGGACAGGTCCTGGACCACGGCGCGGAGGCCCGGGTAGCCGTTGAGCTCCTTGCGGAGCGCGGCCGCGAAATCGGCCTGCGAGACGTGGCGATCGCCGTGGGGCTTCATGGTCACGAAGACCACGCCGGTGTTCACGGCGCCGCCGCCGAAGCCGCCGACGACCGCGAAGGCGCGCTCGACGATCGGGCTGTCATTGATGAATTTCTCGGCGCGGCGGAAGAGCTTGTCGGTCTCGGAGAGGTCGGAGCCGACCGCGGTCTGGAGGCGGATGAGCAGGCGGCCCTGGTCCTGCGAGGGCACGAACTCGGCCGGGAGCTTCTGCATGGCCGCGATCGCGCCGCCGAAGAGCAGGGCGGAGGCGACCAGCACCGCGGCGGGCCACCGGAGGCAGCGGCCGAGGACCCACGCATAGCCGCGGGCGAGCGATTCGAAGCCGCGGTCGACGAGCCGGCCGAGGCGGCCGCGGTGCTCGCGGGAGACGTCGAGGATCTGCGCGCACCGGGCCGGGGCGAGCGTGATCGCCTCGAGGTACGAGAGCATGACCGCGATGCAGAGCGTGACGCCGAACTGGAGGAAGAAGCGCCCGACGATGCCCTGCATGAAGATGACCGGCAGGAAGATCGCGACCACCGCGAGCGTGGCCGCGAGCGCGGCGAAGGTGATCTCCGCCGTCCCCTCGCGCGCCGCCCGGACCCGGTCCTTGCCGCCCTCGGCGTGCCGGTGGATGTTCTCCAGCACCATGATCGCGTCGTCGACCACGATGCCGACCGCGAGCGAGAGCCCGAGCA
>CAYQYG010000233.1:0-2186 GCA_964421485.1 uncultured Polyangiaceae bacterium
GGCGCCGAGCACGGCGAGGGCGTCTGGCTCGCCGCAGCGGTCGCGGTGGCCGCAGCGAGCGCGCGGCGGCGGCGGCGCGCGGCGAGGAATCGAGAGAGATTTTAACGCAAAGACGCAAAGACGCAGAGGCGCAAACCAGAATTTATAGATATTTGCATTTTTGCGTCTTTGCGTCCTTGCGTCCTTGCGTTAAATCTCGCGGTCCGCGAGCGAGGTTCCCGGCGGGATTCCTGGCAAGCGCCATCAGCACTGGAGTCCTTCACACATGCCCTCGTCCCTCCGCCCCGTCTTCGTCGTCGACGCCGTCCGCACCCCCATCGCCCGCTACGCCGGCGCCCTCGCCTCCGTCCGCCCGGACGACCTCGCCGCCCACGTGATCGAGGCCCTCGTCAAGCGCCAGCCCGCGCTCGCCCCGGCGCTCGATCAGGTCGTCTTCGGCGCCACCAACCAGGCCGGCGAGGACAACCGCAATGTCGCCCGCATGGCCCTCCTCATCGCCGGCCTGCCCTTCGAGGTCCCCGCCGTCACCGTCAACCGCCTCTGCGGCTCCGGGCTCGAGGCCGTCGCCGACGCCGCGCGCATGATCGCCGCCGGCGAGGCCGAGTGCGCCATCGCCGGCGGCGTCGAGAGCATGACCCGCGCCCCGTTCTCCATGCCCAAGCAGGCCGAGCGCTTCGACCGCACCCCGCCGCCCGTCTACGACACCACGATCGGTTGGCGCTACCCCAACCCGCGGCTCGCCGCCCGCTTCGACCTCTCCTCCATGGGCGAGACCGCCGAGAACGTCGCGAACAAGCACGGCATCACCCGCGACGAGCAGGACCGCTTCGCGCTCACCTCCCACGAGCGCGCCGGGGCCGCGTGGAAGGCCGGCGCGTTCGCCGCCGAGGTCGTCCCTGTCCCGATCCCCCAGCGGAAAGGGGAGCCGGTCATGTTCGATCGCGACGAGTGCGTCCGCGCGGACAGCTCGCTCGAGGCGCTCGCGAAGCTCCGGCCGGCCTTCCGCCAGGGCGGGACCGTGACGGCCGGCAACTCGTCGCCGATCAACGACGGCGCGGCCGCGCTGCTGCTCGCGTCGGCCGAGGCGGTGGAGGCCGCGGGCGCCGCGCCGCTCGCGCGCATCGCCGGCACCGCGACCGCCGGCGTCGACCCGAGCCTGATGGGCGAGGGGCCCATCCCCGCGGTGAAGAAGCTCCTCCAGCGCGCGGGTCTGCGCGTCCCGGACGTCGATCTCGTCGAGCTCAACGAGGCGTTCGCGGCGCAGGCGCTCGCCTGCGTGCGCGGCCTCGAGCTCGACCCGGCGCGCGTCAACGTCCGAGGCGGCGCCATCGCGCTCGGCCATCCGATCGGCTGCTCGGGCGCTCGCATCGCCTGCACGCTCGTCCATGCGATGCGCGCCCGGGGCGCCCGCCTCGGCGTGGCCTCGCTCTGCATCGGCGTGGGGCAGGGGATCGCGACGCTGTTCGAGGGCGCCTGATCCGCCTGCGCTCGGGCGCCGGATCGGGTAGAGAGCGCCGCTGGTGTTCGGGGGACGTGGTCGCGCGCTCCTGTCATCGCGCGCCCCCGCCCCGGACCTCGCCTCAGCCAGGAGAAGGATGATGAACTTCCCGCAGATCAACGTGCCCGGCAGCGGGCAGCTCCATGCGCGCCTCACCACCTCGCTCGGCGAGATCATCGTGCGCCTCGAGGAGCAGCGGACCCCGAACACGGTCAAGAACTTCGTCGGCCTCGCGACCGGCGCCATCGACTGGAAGGATCCCAGGACCGGCCAGTCGATGCAGGGCACGCCCCTCTACGACGGCGTCCGCTTCCACCGGGTGATCCCGGGCTTCATGATCCAGTGCGGCGACCCGCTCACGCGCTACACGGACACCGCGGCGCGCTGGGGCACGGGCGGGCCCGGCTACAAGTTCGCGGACGAGTTCCACCCGGAGCTGCGCCACGACGGCCCCGGCGTCCTCTCGATGGCCAACTCGGGTCCGAGCACCAACGGCGCGCAGTGGTTCATCACCGAGGGCCCGACGCCGCACCTCAACAACAAGCACTCGGTCTTCGGCCGGGTCGTGAGCGGGCAGGACGTCGTGAGCCGCATCGCGAACGTGCCGACGACGCGCGACCGGCCGAACCAGGACGTCGTCCTGCAGCAGGTCACCTTCTTCCGGCAGTAGGGAGAGAGAGAAGAGAGA
>CAYQYG010000233.1:2286-8778 GCA_964421485.1 uncultured Polyangiaceae bacterium
TCTCTCTCTCCGAGATCCCCCGGCGTGATCGCCGGGGCGTGACGCTACTGGGCGCAGCAGATCGTGGTCGTGTTCGGACCGAGCGCGACGCCGCCGATCGGCTCACCGCCGCTCGGCGGGCACGAGCCGGTGGTGGTCCTGTTGATCATGATCGATGCCGGCTCCGCGGCGTTCACGCAGGTGCCGTCGTTCGGCACCATGTCGATCTGGTTCGTGCAGTTGCCGTCGGAGTAGAGCGTCGTCGTGATCGTGCAGGTCGCGTTCGGGTTGCCGCAGGCGCAGGGGGAGCAGCCGCGGGTGTCGTCGAGCGCGTCCGAGAATTCGTGCCGGTCCGGGAAGCCGGCGGGGCAGGAGTGATCGCCCGTCCGCCAGACGCAGACCTTGCCCACGAAGGGCGAGCCCACGTCGTTCGGCACGCACACCTCCCCCTGCGCGCCGCACCCGGCTCCGCTGAGGGTGGCGCCGCAGAGGCGGCCGAGCGCGCCGGCCTGGGGCGGCGGGATGGTCGGCGCGCCGCCGGACGCATTGCAATCCGTCGCGTTCACGCCGGGCGCGGCCGCCTCGAACGAGACCGGGGTGCCGGACGGGCTGACGGCCTGGCACGTGTTGTTGCTCGTGGGCTGCGTCAGGTTCGTCGAGTTGCCGCCGCAGTTGGCATTGCCGCGCGCGACGAGCGGCGCCGGCGTGCAGGTGACCGTGGGCGCGCTGCACGTGCACGCCGAGCAGGTCGCGTCCTGCTGCACCGGGTCGCCGAGCCCCTCGAAGATGATGTCGGGGAACGCGGGCGGGCAGTCGGGCACCCCGCCGGCCGGGCCGTCGTAGAGCAGCCCCGGCCCCTCCCAGTTGGTCGCCGGATCGACGCAGGAGAAGCCGCCGCAGTCGCTGTCGGCGCAGTCGATGTCGCCGTCGCCGTCGTCGTCGGCGCCGTTGATGCAGTCCTCCTGGCCCGACGGCGTGGTCGTCGTGGTCGTCGTGTCGCCGCCCGAGCCGCCCGTCCCGGTCGACGTCGTGCTCGTCGACGAGGTCGTCGTGCCGGTCGTGGTGTTACCGTCGGGCTCGAACTGGTTGAAGTCCTGGGTGCAGGCGCCGATCGCCCCGAGGGCGACCAGCGCGGCGGCGGCGGCGATGAGGGCAGGACGGCGCAAGGAGACCTCCGTGAGCACCGGGTGGCTCGGTCAAGCGACGAAAGGGCAAGCGGCGAAAGGACCGGCCCGACGGTAACACGGGCGGAGCGGCGGTCACAGCGTCCCGAGCGGGCGCGCGCTCGCGCTCCCTGCCCCTCGACATGGGGATCCGTCGCGCGTGCGTGAATGATTCTACCCGGGCGAGAGCGCGGCCTGGCCGGGTCGCCTCGCTCAGGGGACGGCGTCGGGGCAGTAGGCGAGCACCCGATCGCCCTCCAGGCAGAGCGCGACAGAGAGCCGCTCCCCCAGCGGCGCGAGGCCGAGCGCGGCGAGCAGGCTCGCGACCGGGGCGGGGAGCACGGGCGTCGGGGCCACGCGCCCGGCGGCGCGCAGGACCACGGGCTCGAGGCCGTCCGCGCGGGGGCCGAGGCGGCGGCGCAGCTCGTCGACGGCGCGCTCGAAGCCGCCGAGCTCGTCGACGAGGCCGCGGGCCTTGGCCTCCGCGCCGCTCCAGACGCGGCCGCCGGCGAGCGGCTCGATCTCCTCCACGGGCCGGCGCCGGCCCCGGGCCACGACGCCGAGGAACGTCGCGTAGAACGCGTCGAGCTCGCGCTGGATGACCGCGCGCTCGGCCTCGTCGAGGCGCCGCACGGGCGAGAAGAGGTCCGCGCGCGCGCCGCGCTTCACGACGTCGGTCGAGACGCCGAGCCGCTCGAGCAGCGGGCCGAGCGCGAAGCGGGCCGTGATGACCCCGATCGAGCCGGTGACGGTCTGCGGCTGGGCGACGATCGCGTGGGCGCCGGCCGCGACGTAGTAGCCGCCGCTCGCGGCGACGTCCGAGAGGTACGCGACCACGGGCTTCTCCTCGGCGAGCCGCTCGACCTCGTGGTGGATGCGGTCCGACGCGAGCGCGCTGCCGCCGGGGGAGTCGACGTGCAGGATCACGCCGCGCACGCGCGGGCTCTGCCGGGCCGCGCGGAGGCTCGCGACGAGGCGGTCCTCGGCCGCGAGCCTCCCCCCGCCCCAGCGGGCGCGCGAGACGATCGGGCCATGCACCTCGACGACGCCGAGGACCGGCCGCGGCAGGACGCGCGCGAGGCGCGCCGCCCGGCGCGCGCGCAGGTAGCGCCCTGCGCCGACGAGCCGCAGCCGCCGCGGCGCGCCCGCCCTGTCCGCGAGGATCCGCTCGAGCTCGTCCTCGTACGCGACCGCGTCGACGAGGCCGATCTTCAGGGCGTCGCGGGCGGCGTACGGCGCGCCGTCGATCCAGATCCCGGCCATCTCGCGCGTCACGCGGCGGCCCTCGGCGAGCGCGGCGGCGAGGTCGCCGAAGCGGCCCTCCAGGATGGCCGAGACCTGCTCGCGCTGCGCGTCGCTCATCGACTCGCGGACGAGCCCCTCGCCGGCGTTCTTGTACATGCCCCTGGCGAAGACCTCGGCCTCGACGCCGGCCTGCTCCAGGGCGCGGCGCACGTAGCGCCCCTCGACCGCGAACCCGAGCGGCGCGACCGTGGTCTCCGGCCCGACGACGATCGCGCTGGCCGCGCTGGCCACGTGCAGCGCCGCGTTGTCGGCGCCCTGGGGCAGGTAAGCGACCACATCCTTGCCGCCGTCGCGGATGGCCGCGATCGCCTCGCGCAGCGACGCGAGCACCGCCGGGCCCCCCCGCACGCTGCGGATCACGAGCAGCAGGCCCGCCGGCCGCGCGTCCTTCGCGAGCTCCTGCCCGAGCTCGCGCACCCGCTGGATCGACAGCGGCGGCGCGCCCGCGCGCAGCCGCCGCAGGAGCGGCGGGCGCGGGGGCGTCAGGTCCACCACGCGGCCGTGGATCTCGAGCGCCACGTAGCCACGACGCGGCGCGGCGCGGGCGCGGCGGAGCGCGCTCAGCGGGAGCAACAGGACGCGGAGGAGGTTCGCGAGCAGGGCGAAGATCACGGGGCTCCGTGGGGCAAATGGGGATATCGAGGAGGTCGAGGGGGCGCGCGCGTGCCGAGGCGGCCAGGCGGGCTGCCCGGTGCGGCCGCGGAGCCCCCGGCGCCGGCCGCAGCACGAGAGCGTGACCCAAGTGCCCGGCGTGTGGCTACACTCCGGGCCAACTTCCAGATATCGACCTCCTTCCCCTCCACCCGGCGGGCGAGCAAACCGCAGGCCATGGCCGCCCGGGATCCGGAGGGCAGATCGATCCCAACGCCGTGCACCCCGAGACGACCCCCCTCCCTCATCTGCCCCCTCCGGGCCCGTCCACCCTGCGGATCGTGCCGCTCGGCGGGCTGGGCGAGGTCGGCATGAACTGCCTCGCGCTGGAGCAGGCCGACGGCGTGCTCCTCGTGGACTGCGGCGTCACCTTCCCGAACACCGACCTCGGCATCGACGTCTACCACCCGCGCTTCGATTACGTGCTCGCGCACCGCGACCGCATCCGCGGCGTCGTGCTCACGCACGGCCACGAGGACCACATCGGCGGCCTCCCGTACCTCCTGCGCCGCGTCGACGCCCCGGTCTGGGGCCCGCCGCACGCGCTGGAGCTCGTCCGGCAGCGCCTCGACGAGCACGGCTTCGACCGGGACCGCCTCCGCCTCCTGCCCACCCGGGTCGGCGCCGAGCTGACCATCGGCGGGTTCGGCGTCGAGCCCGTCCGCGTCACGCATTCCATCGTCGACGCGACCGCGCTCGCGCTCCGGACCGCGGCGGGCCTCGTCGTGCACACCGGCGACTTCAAGCTCGACCCCTCGCCGCTCGACGGCGAGCCGACCGACGAGGATCGCTTCCGCGCGCTCGGCCGCGAGGGCGTCCGCCTGCTCCTCTCCGACAGCACGAACGTCGACTCCCCGGGGGTCGCCGGCAGCGAGCGCGACGTCGGCCGCGCGCTCGTCGAGCTCGTCGACGGCGCCCGCGCCCGCGTGGTCGTCGGGGTCTTCGCCTCCAACGTGCAGCGCCTCCTCGCGCTCGGCGAGGCCGCCGTCCGGACCCGGCGCAAGATCGTCCTGCTCGGGCGGAGCGTCGGCGCGCACGTCCGCGCCGCGCAGGCCGTCGGCCGCCTGCCGTGGCCGAGCGACCTGCTCGTGCCGCCGGAGATGTGCGCCTCGATGCCGCGCGAGCGCCTGCTCGTCGTCGCGGGCGGCACCCAGGCCGAGCGCGGCTCGGCGCTCATGCGGCTCGCCGGCGGCACGCACCCCTTCCTGCGCCTCGACGAGGGCGACCGCGTGGTGCTCTCGAGCCGCATCATCCCCGGCAACGACCGCGCGGTCTTCGACCTGATGGCGGGCCTCCTGCGGCTCGGCGTCGACCTCGTGTCCTGGACGACCGACCGCCGCGTGCACGCGAGCGGCCACGCCCACCGGACCGAGCAGGCCCGGATGATCGAGATGACCGCCCCGCGGGCGTTCCTGCCGCTGCACGGCACCCTGCACCACCTCGTGCGCCACGCCGAGCTCGCGCGCGAGGGCGGCGTCGAGGACGTGGCCGTCGCCGAGAACGGGCACGTGATGGAGCTCGGCCCGTCGGCGCCGCTCGCGCGGGCCGGCCGGGTGCCCTGCGGCCGCGTCGCCGCCGCCGCCGGCGAGGAGCTCGGCGAGGACGTGCTCCGCGAGCGGGCGGCGCTCGGCCGCGGCGGGGTGGCGTTCGTGACGCTGGTGCTCGACGCGCACGGCGCGGTCGCCGCGCCGCCGCAGGTGGTGGCGCACGGGGTGGCCGGCGAGGCGCACGCGGCCGCGCTCGAGGCGGCGGCGCGCGCGGTGGCGCAGGCGGTGGGCGAGGCCGATCCGCGCGCCCGCCGGCGCGACGCGGACCTCATCGAGCTGGCGCGGCTCGCGGCGCGCCGCGCCATCGAGGCGAAGACCGGGAGGCGCCCGCTGGTGACGGTGGCGCTGACGCGCCTGTGACGGGCGACCACGCCGCCGCGCCTCGGCCCGCGCCCGCCTCGGCCCACGAGCTCCTCTACCCCGCGCTGCTGGAGCTCATCGACGCGGTGCGCGTCGCGTCGCGCCGTGTCGTGGCGGGCGGCCCGGGGCTCGGGGCGGAGGGCGCGCCGCGTGGAGCGCGACCCGGAGCCCCGAATGTCAAACCGGCGTTCGGGGCGCTCGACGTGGAGGCGGTGCATGACTTCCGCGTGGCGCTCCGGCGCCTCCGGACGCTGCTGCGCCCTGCGCGCGCCGTCTATGGAAGGAAGAGGCTGCGCGCCCTGTCCGTCGAGCTCAAGGTGTTCGCGGGCGCCACGAGCGCGCTGCGCGACGAGGAGGTCCTGCGCGAGACGCTCGCGGACCTCGAGCTCGCGCCCGACGTGCGGTCCTCGGTGGAGGCCTGGGTGGCGCGCCGGGGCCGCAAGGAGCGCTCCTGCCGCGCGGAGGTCGTGCGGCTCCTGTCCGCGGGCCGCGCGAGGCGGCCGGGGCGAGCGGCCGGGCCTGCGGCGCCCGCGGATCTGCCGGAGCTCGAGCCGAGCCTGACGCGCCTCGCGGCGCGGGTGAGGCGCCCCAAGCGGAGGCAGCGCGGGGCCGAGGAGCTGGGGCGCGAGGCGCTCGAGGCCGCGCTCGCGGAGGTGCGCGCGCTGGCATCCGCGGATCCGGCCGACGGGCGGGCGATGCACGAGCTGCGGATCCGGTTCAAGCGCCTCCGCTACTCGGCGGAGGCCTTCGCGCCGCTGCTCGGCGAGCGCGCGAGCCGCGCCGCGAAATCGGCTGCGCGCATGCAGAAGCGCCTCGGCCAGCTCCACGACATCGACGAGGCGATGGTCCGGATGGGCCGCGCGTGGGGCCTCCGCGCCTCCGAGCGCGCGGCCGTGCTGGAGGCGCTCGCGGCCGAGCGCGCGCGGATCGCGGCGAAGGCCGCGGCCGAGCTCGACCAGGAGCTCACCGCGCTCGCCGCCGCGTGGCCTCCTCGTCCCGCCTCCGATTGCGGCGCATGAAATGCTCGGATCGGCGCCGCTCCGGGGAGAAGCTGTGGTCAACCTGGGCGCGTGCTGGGAAGCACCTGTTCAGAGCTGCTACCGCCGCGCCGGAACGCCTTGAGATCGCGCCCATGCCCTACCTGTGGCGCTTCATGATGGACACCCACAACATCTTGGGGTATTCGCAACGAACCCTGACGCAGCGATGGGTCCGTGGAGCCGGCGTGCTGGCCGCGGCGAAAGTGATTCTGAAGTTCCGTTCACTGTTCATCCTGCGGAGCATCAGAGCAGCAGTGCAGGCAGATAGCTGGTGTCAATCGTCGTGAGCGCCCCGAGGCCAGGAAGGGCGACCGAGGAATACAGCGGTATTTTTTGAAATCGGGGTCCGGGGCGAAGGGCGCCGACAGGCGACCCGGAGCCCCGGGTGTTGAGAAATCGGGGTCCGGGGCGAAGGGCGCCGACAGGCGACCCGGAGCCCCGGGTGTT
>CAYQYG010000233.1:8878-12648 GCA_964421485.1 uncultured Polyangiaceae bacterium
TCGGGGTCCGGGGCGAAGGGCGCCGACAGGCGACCCGGAGCCCCGGGTGTTGAGACAGCCGGCCCGACGACTCGGGGCGCGCAGCAGGCTGACACCGGTCACGTAGAACGGGGCGAAGCTGGGGAGCTCGCGGAGGGAGAGATCTCTCCTGTTCCTCCGGGCTTTCTTTGTTTTGTGTGCGGAGCGCGGCCACCGACCGGGGCGGTGGCCCAGAGGAGGACAAGGATGGCGCAGTCGTCGGCGATCGTGGGGGACGGGGCTAAGCTTGTCGGCGGGAACGGCAAGATGGCGGCGCGGGCACCGAAGGAGGAGGAGGCCGGGCGGCGCGACTCCGCGGCGGAGGCCGAAGGGGGCAGGAGCGCCAAGCCGCGGCGGAAGGCGGCCAGGACGGCCGCGCCGCGGCCCCGGGGCTTGACCTTCGAACGCCGGTACACGCAGCGCGGGACCGATCCGCTCGACGAGGTCACCTGGGAGCGTAGGTCGAGCGTCATCACGAACCCCGACGGGTCGGTCGTCTTCAAGATGGAGGGCGCGGAGATCCCCGCCGGGTGGTCGCAGCTCGCCACCGACATCGTCGTCTCCAAGTACTTCCGCAAGGCGGGGCTCCACGGCAAGAAGGAGCTCGGCGAGACCAGCGTCCGCCAGGTCGTCCACCGGCTCGCCCGCACCATCCGGGAGGCCGGCGAGCGCTTCGGCGGGTACTTCGCCTCCACCAGGGAGGCCGACGCGTTCGAGGCCGAGCTCTCGTACCTGCTCGTCCACCAGATCGGCGCGTTCAACTCGCCGGTCTGGTTCAACTGCGGCCTGTTCCATCGCTATGGCATCGAGGGCACGGGCGGCAACTTCGCCTGGAACCCCGGCGGCGTCTCCGATGGGGGCTCGCCCGGCAAGCCGGGCTCTGCCCCCAAGCCCGCGGTTGACACTCGGGGCTCCGGGTCGCCTGGCGGCGCCCTGCGCCCCGAACCCCCGGCCGGGGCGCCCGACGAGATCATCGAGACGACCAACGCCTACGAGCGGCCCCAGTGCTCGGCCTGCTTCATCCAGGCGATCAGCGACGACCTGATGAGCATCTACGAGCTCGTGAAGAGCGAGGCGCGGCTCTTCAAGTACGGGTCCGGGACGGGCACGAACTTCAGCGCCATCCGCGGCAAGCAGGAGAAGCTCTCGGGCGGCGGCACGAGCTCGGGGCTCATGAGCTTCCTCGAGGTCTTCGACCGCGCCGCCGGCGCGACCAAGAGCGGCGGCACGACGCGCCGCGCCGCGAAGATGGTCTGCCTCGACATGGACCACCCGGAGATCGTCGACTTCATCAACTGGAAGGTCCGCGAGGAGAAGAAGGCGCAGGCGCTCATCGCCGCGGGCTATCCGGCGGACTTCAACGGCGAGGCCTACCACACCATCAGCGGCCAGAACTCGAACAACTCGATCCGCGTGAGCGACGAGTTCATGCGCGCCGCGGCCACCGGCGGCGCCTGGGAGACGCGCGCGCGCACGACCGGCGAGGTCGTCGACGCGCTCAGCGCCAGGGACCTCTGGCGGCAGGTCGCCGAGGCGGCCTGGGCCTGCGCCGACCCGGGCGTGCAGTACGACAGCACCATCAACCGCTGGCACACCTGCCCGAACACGGCGCGGATCAACGCCTCGAACCCGTGCTCGGAGTACATGTTCCTCGACGACTCGGCCTGCAACCTGGCGAGCCTGAACCTCACGAAGTTCCTCGGCCCCGACGGCTCGTTCGACGTCGAGGGCTACCGGCACGCGGTGCGGATCTTCTTCGTCGCCCAGGAGATCCTCGTCGACTTCTCGGCTTATCCTACCCGCGCGATCGCGAAGAGCTCGCACTCCTTCCGGCCGCTCGGGCTGGGCTACGCGAACCTCGGGACGCTGCTCATGCTGCAGGGCATCCCGTACGACTCCGACGACGGGCGCGCGGTCGCGGCGGCCCTGACGTCGATCCTCTGCGGCCACGCGTACCGGGTCTCGGCCGAGGTGGCGGCGGTGAAGGGGCCGTTCGCGGGCTTCCAGAGGAACCGCGAGCCGATGCTGCGCGTGATGGGCATGCACCGCGAGGCGGCGTACGCGATCGACCGCGAGCGCTGCCCCGAGGCGCTCTGGCGCGCGGCCTGCGCCGACTGGGACGACGCGATCCGCATCGGCCAGGAGCACGGCTTCCGGAACGCCCAGGCGACCGTGCTCGCGCCGACGGGCACCATCGGCCTGCTCATGGACTGCGACACGACGGGCATCGAGCCCGACTTCTCGCTCGTGAAGTTCAAGAAGCTCGCCGGGGGCGGGTACTTCAAGATCGTGAACCAGTCGGTGCCCGAGGCGCTCCGGCGGCTCGGCTACCCCGAGATCGAGGTGCAGGACATCGTCGCCTACGTCTCGGGGACGAACACGCTGCTCGCCGGCCCGCACGTGAACCGCGCCTCGCTCAAGCAGCGCGGCCTCACGAGCGACGACCTCGCCAAGATCGAGGCCGCCATCCCCGGCGTCTTCGATCTCGACCTCGCGTTCGGCCCGTGGATCCTCGGCGAGGAGGCGTACGACCGGCTCGGCGTCTCGCGCGAGGCGCGCGGGCGGTTCGGCTTCTCGCTGCTCGAGCACCTCGGGTTCACCCGCGCGCAGATCGAGGAGGCGAACGAGGTGATCATCGGCCGGATGACGGTCGAGGGCGCGCCCCACCTGCGCGAGGAGCACTACGCGGTCTTCGACTGCGCGAACCGCTGCGGCAAGCGGGGCCGGCGCTTCCTCGCGCCGATGGCGCACGTGAAGATGATGGCCGCGGTGCAGCCGTTCCTCTCGGGCGCGATCTCGAAGACGGTGAACCTGCCCAACGAGGCCACGGTCGAGGACGTGCAGCGGATCTACGAGGAGGGCTGGCGGCTCGGCCTCAAGGCGGTCGCGCTCTACCGCGACGGCTGCAAGGCGTCGCAGCCGCTCACGTCGTCGAGCGAGTCCAGCAAGAAGGCCGACGCCGAGAAGGCGTCCGCGCCGGCCGCCGCGCGCGACGCGCACCACGCGGTGAGCGACGCGTCTGACTCGACGTTCGGGGCTTCGGGTCGCCATTCGGCGCCCTACGCCCCGAGCCCCACGCCGCCCCGCTCCGCGCGCGAGGCCGAGCGCACCCGCCTGCGCCTGCCCAAGAAGCGCCGCGGCTTCACCCAGGAGGCGCGCGTCGGCGGGCACAAGATCTTCCTCCGCACCGGGGAGTACGTCGACGGCTCGCTCGGCGAGATCTTCATCGACCTCCACAAGGAGGGCGCCGCGTTCCGCTCGATGATGAACTGCTTCGCGATGGCGGTGTCGATCGGCCTCCAGTACGGCGTGCCGCTCGAGACCTTCGTCGACCAGTACACCTTCACGCGCTTCGAGCCCCAGGGCCTGGTCGAGGGGCACGAGAACGTGAAGCTCGCGACGTCGATCGTGGACTACATCTTCCGCGTGCTCGGCATCGAGTACCTGAGCCGCTACGACCTCGCCCACACGCTCCCGCTGACCTCGGCGATGGCGGATCCGGTCGAGTCGAAGGCGCAGGAGAGCGGCTCGTCCGCGTACGCCGCCCCCGCGCTGCCCGCCATGACCTCGGAGCGGAGCGCGAGCGCGCTCGACGCGCAGCTCGAGGACATGATGGGCGACGCCCCGGTCTGCGATGGCTGCGGCCACATCACGGTCAGGAACGGCGCCTGCTACAAGTGCCTGAACTGCGGCAACAGCATGGGCTGCAGCTAGACGCTCCGGTTCCTCGGGGTAGCGACCATCGGGAGCGT
>CAYQYG010000233.1:12748-13811 GCA_964421485.1 uncultured Polyangiaceae bacterium
GCGAAGCCCCCTCACGGGCGGGGGGCCCTGCCCCCTGGCCACCAGGCCGGAAGCCATGTAGAAGTCGCTCATGATCCGGCGAGCTTCTGCCCTCCTCCTCATCGCGTCCACCGGCCTCCTCCTCACCGGCGCCTGCAAGAAAGACGAGGACCCGCAGTCCATTCCGGTCCCGTCGGCCGCTCCGTCGGCCGCGCCCGTCGCGGCGGATCAGGTCGACTCCAGCGCGCCCGCCGCGTCCGCGGCGCCCGTGGCGCCCGTGGCGCCCGCGGCCACCGGCGCGACGCAGCCGGCGGCGCCCACCAAGGTCGCCACCGAGTCCATCGACGCTTGCTGCGCGGCGCTCAACACGATGTCGGTCTTCTCCGGCAAGTCGGCGGAGGCGAAGTCCAAGGCCGGCGCGGGCGCGAAGATCTGCAACGGGATCTCGAAGCTCGTGAAGGAGGGGAAGACCTCGAAGGCGGCGGCGATGGCGCAGATCAAGGCGGCGATCTCGGGGATCACCCCGCCGCCCGAGTGCAACTGAGCCGCGATCCCGCTCAGCCGAAGTGATCGAACCCGGTCGCGGAGACCGGGGTCAGCCGGCCCTCGGGGCCGAGCAGGGCCACCTCGCTCGCCCCCGGCTCGGGCGCGGCGCAGCGGCCGATGAGCGTGAAGCCGGGGAGCGAGCCCACGTCGCGGCCCGCCACGACGAGCGCGTAGTCCTCTCCGCCGTGCAGCGCGAGCTCCAGCGGATCCTCGCCGAGCAGCGCGGCGACCGCGGCGAGGTCGGGGGTGACCAGCGCCTCGGGATCCAGGAGGACGCGCACCCCGCTCGCGCGGGCGAGGTGCGCCGCGTCGGCCGCGAGCCCGTCGGAGACGTCGACGGCGGCGCCGGCGGCGGCGCGGGCGCGCAGGCCGGCCTCGATGCGCGCGAGCGGCCGGCGGAACGCCAGGATCGCGCGCTCCACTGCGCCCTCGTCGACCTCGGGGGTCGCGGAGGGCGCCGGAGGCGACCTGTCGAGCAGGCGGAGGCCCGCGGCGGCGAGGCCCAGCGGGCCGGCCGCGGCGAGCGCGTCGCCCGGGC
>CAYQYG010000234.1:0-13787 GCA_964421485.1 uncultured Polyangiaceae bacterium
AGATCGGCCCATCGCGGCCCCTCGGCCCCCGGCCCCGACGGCTCGTGGATGAATTCTTATGCCCTTTGGTGCTCCCGGCGCATGGGAGGCCATGGGAATGCCCCCCTCGACCTCTGACCCGGCAAGAGGCCCCGGGGGCCGGACGTCGTCGCCCGGACCGAGGAGCCCTACTCCGCGGCCGGGATCATCGCGAGGACCTCCTGGACGAGCTTCTCGATGCCAGCCGCGGCCTCGGAGATCGAGCCAGCGAGCATGTATGCAGGCGTCGTGACCAGCTTGCGCTCCGCGTCCACCACCGTCCCCTCCACGCCGCACGCCTCGTGGCAGGCGCCCATCTGCTCGATGGCCTTCGCGGTCCCCTCGTCCGTGCCGATGGTCAGCCGCGGCCTCTCCTCGCCGAGGAGCTTCGCGATGAGCGCCGGCGCGATGCAGATGGCCCCGATGGGCTTCTTCGCCGCGTGCACCTCCCGCACCACGCGCGCCACCTCGGGGTGGACCGCGCAGTCTCCGCCCTTGATCGCGAAGTCGCAGAGGTTCTTCGCCGCGCCGAAGCCCCCGGGTAGAATCAGCGCGTCCAGGGTCCCGGCGGCCACCGCCGCCAGATCCTCGACCTTGCCGCGCGCGATGCGCGCGGCCTCGACGAGCACGCTGCGCTCCTCGCCGCTCGCGACCTCGCCCGTCAGGTGATTGACGACGTGGAGCTGGCTCACGTTCGGCGCCATGCACCGGACGCTCGCGCCGGCCCGATCGAGCGCGAGCAGCGTGATCACCGCCTCGTGAATCTCGGCGCCGTCATAGACGCCGCAGCCCGACAGAATGATCCCCACGGTGGGTCTTGCCATGTGCCTGCTCCTTGATGGTTCGTTCGCCGGGGCATTGTACGCAGCTCGGGGAAATGACAAAGGCCGACGTGAAGGGCGCCCGGAAAATTTCCGTGCGCGCGCTGGGACGCGGCAGGGTCGTCGCAGGTGCGGGCCTCGAGGACGTTGCCGTCGGGATCGCAGAAATAGAACGCGCGTCCCAGGCGGAGCCGTCGTAGAGGGAGACCGCGGCGGCCACCTCGGCGAACGGGGCCTCGACGATCGGGCCGTCGCGATCCGCCATGACGGCAAAGAGGTCCCGATAGGCCTGATCGGCGGCCGATACGAGAGCGGGGAGCTCGGATTCCACCGTCCACGGCATGGCCGCGGGCAGGAAGCCCAGACGGGTCTGCCTGTCAAGGATTTCATCACAGGACGGATGGTGTATCATGGCGGGCGGCCGCGCTCAGGATGTGGGCATGGACAGTGATCTGCTGGATCGATCATTTCATTTACTCGAGCAGCGCCACGTCGACCTGCGCGCCGAGATCGGCGCGATCGATCGCTGGATCCGGGGATCGAGCCTCGCCCAGCGCTTCCGCATCAACCCCTGCGCGCTGGCGCGCGACGCGGGGCTCGATCCCATCACCGCCACCGGGGTCCTGCTGCACGGCACCCAGGCGGGGCTCTTCGATCTGCACTGGGACATCCACTGTGGCCACTGTCACATGCTCAACGTCGAGATCGACGATCTCGCGGACGTCTCCGGCACCGCCGCCTGCCCGATGTGCGAGATCTCCTACGAGGTCGACCTCTCCGAGCGCGTCGAGGTCACCTTCTCGCTCACCCGCGCCATCGAGGATCTCGATTTCCCCGCGGCGTGCCTCCCGCCGTCGGTCCTGAACCCGCGCTACGGGCTCGTGTGCCCGCGGGGCGAGGCGGCGGAGGCCACCCACGAGCTCCCCGCCGGCCGCTACCGCTATTTCTGCCCCACGACGCGCGCCAGGGGCGTGCTGCACGTCGAGGGCGAGCCCACGGACGAGCTCCAGACCGTGGCGGTGACCCAGCTCGAGGGGCCGCGCTACGACGTGGCGCAGGCGACGCTGCGGCCGGGGAGGATCCGGTTCCAGCTCCGCAACACCGGCTGGCCGATCTGCGGGCTCTGGGTGCACACCGACGTGCTCCCGGGCGAGCTCGATCCCGCGAGCCTGCCGCCGCGGCTGACCGGGCTCGCGCTGCTGCACGTCCCGGAGTACCGGCGGTATTTCGGCAAGATGGTCCTCTCGGCCCGGGAGCGGCTCAAGGTCCGCTCGATCACGGTGGTCTTCACCGATCTGTGCGGCTCCACCAGGCTCTACGAGGAGATCGGCGACGCGCGGGCGTACAACCTGGTGCGCGACCATTTCGAGATCCTGTCCGCCGCCGTGGAGGAGCAGGGCGGCGCGCTGGTCAAGACCATCGGCGACGCGGTGATGGCGACCTTCCTCACCCCGGACGCCGCGCTGCGCGCGCTCGACGCGGCGATGCGGCGGCTCGCCGCCGAGAACGCGGGCAGGATCGAGGAGGAGCGGCTCTCTTTGCGGGCGGGCGCACATTGCGGCCCGGCGCTGCTCGTGAACCTCAACCAGCGGCTCGATTACTTCGGCCGCACCGTGAACCGGGCCGCGCGCATGCTCGGGACCTCGCGCGGCGGCGAGCTCACGCTCTCGGCGGAGCTCGCCGGGGCTCCAGCGTCGCTCGATGCGCTGGCATCCCTCGGCTGGGAAGAGCCCGCCGCGCGCCGCGTGGACATCAAGGGCCTCTCCGGCGCGCAGATGGTCTTCACCACGCATCCTCCGGCCTGAGCCTCGCGCCTCCGCCGCCCCCTCAGTCCGTCGATGCCTTGCGCCGGGAGAGGAGGCATAGCTTGTACTCGGCCTCCGCGTCGGCTCCGATGTCCAGGTACGGCAGCATCCAATGGGCAGGCGAGAGACTGTCTCGATACCTTGACCCCGCGCACCCCTCCGCAGGTCATCCAGGAGGCCGAGCCATGAGGCTTCTTCCCGGAGCGAGTCCGTGATACCGGGGTCCTGGCAAGGCCGTGCATCACGGCTTGCCGAGGAGCTTGGACCATGATGAAAGGTCGATGGACATGGCTGGGCGCCGCTCTCCTCGCCGCCGGCGTGGCCGCGTGCGGCGAGGACGAGGGGCCCCTGTTCCCGGAAACGCCGGGCACAGGGGGCTCGGGCGGCCAGGGCGCCGCAGGGGGCGGAGGTGCCGGCACGACCACCACCACCACCACCACGAGCTCCGGCGATGGGGGCGGCGGCGCGGGGCAGGGCGGCGCGGGCGGCGGCGCGACGGGGGCCGTGGTGGACCTCCGGGCCGACACCAACCGCGACGGCGTGGTCGACCTGAGCGACCCGGCGGACGACAGCGGCGAGGACACCTGGGACGCGAGCCACGGGGCCGTCTTCCTCGCCAACATCGACGACGACGAGGGGACCTGCCCGACGCAGAACCAGACCAACGACCAGCTCGCGGCGTGCAACGACGCCGCCGACGAGGCGGTGAACGGGCCGGACGATCTGCTCGATCTCGCGCGGCTGCGCGTCGCGCCCTGGCCCGGCGCCCCGGCCGACGCGTCGGCGACCGTCACGGTGTCGCAGCCGGGAGCGGCGTACGTCCGGCTCTTCAAGGCCGGGGGGGGCGGCTTCGACGTGCTCGGCAACGGCGGGGCCCTCTCGGCGGCCGAGCTCGCCGCGGGGGTGGAGCTCGCCATCGAGGCCACGGACTTCGTGCGCGACGACGCGGTCTGGGACGGCTTCGTGGACATCACGCTCGCGGTGGACGGGGGGACCGGGGCGGACGGGCAGCCGATCCCCGGCGGCACGGACGGGGTGCGGATGAGGGTCGCGCCGGTGCTGCTGCGGCACCACCTCGATCCCGCGCAGCGGGTCCACGTCACCAGCATCAACAGCACCTCCTCGCAGGCGTTCCGGCAGGACCTCGCCGAGGCGGTGCAGGCCGCGGCCGTGCCGCAGCCGACCCTGGAGCTGCTCGTGAGCGACCAGTGGACGCAGGACTTCTTCGAGACCGCCTACATGGCCATGCCGGGGCAGGGCGGGCAGAAGCAGGTGATCCACGTCAACTTCCGCTCGGCCAACTACGGCAACTCGGGGACGCTGCGCTCGGCGGGGCGGGTGGTGTTCACGGTGATGCGCGGCAAGGACGTGGCCGGCGCCGTGCAATACGATCCAAACCACCCGAACTCGATGGATACGCTCAACTCGTTCGGGAACACCGAGACGATCCCGCCGTTCTCGCACGGCGGGCAGAGCTATCCGCTCGGGCGGATCCTCCGGGGCAAGACGCCCGCGTTCTACCCGGACGAGAGCTTCGACCTGATGCTGGCCTCGCAGGGCCACCAGCCGCCGGTGTACCTCGACACCTCGTGGCTCCTCGTGGGGCACGTGGACGAGACCACGAGCTTCGTGAGGGCGCCGAGCGCGCGGGGCTGGGCGCTCGTGCTCGCGGACCCGGGGCTCGGGATGCAGCTCCTCTCGCAGGCGCAGGCCGCCGGCCACGGCGACGTGCCGATGTTCGTCGGCAAGCAATGGTCGAACGGCAGCTGGGCGCAGGTCACCATCAATCAGGTGCTCGCCGATCCGGACGTCCAGAACACCAACGCCTGGGCCGTCGCGGAGGTGGACGGGCAGCTCCAGACGCTGATGCAGGAGACGGGGCTCGCCGAGCCCGACGTGATCCGGATCGGGACGGTGTTCGAATCGCAGAGCGGCTACGCGGTCGCCTACGTGCCCGGCACGGTGAACGGGATCTATCTCTCGGACGACGATTTCGGCGCGCCGGATCCGCACGGGCCGGTGATCAACGGGCTGGACATCTTCAAGCAGCACATGCTCGACGCGTTCACGCCTTACGGGATCACGATCCACTGGATCGAGGACTGGAACCTGTACCACCGCCTGGACGGCGAGGTGCATTGCGGGACCAACACCACCCGGGCCATCCCGGCGGTGAGCTGGTGGGAGAGCGGGCTATGATCAAGAAGCATGGGCTGTCGGCGGTCCTCCTGTCGCTCGGGCTCGCGGGCGCGGCGCTCTGCGCGTCGCCCGGGTCGGCGCGCGCGGACGGGGTCATGATCGGCCTCACGGCGCTCCCGGCGCCGGAGCGGGCGCGCCTCGCCGCGGAGATCGCGAAGGCGAAGGCGGCGCACCCGGACGCGTTCCTCGCCGTGGCGAAGGCGCGGGCGGCGCTGCCGGAGCTCGACGCGAACAAGCGCGGGCGGATGGCCCAGATCACGCCGATGCTGAAGGCCCTGGGACCGGGCGCGCTCCACGCGATGCTGGAGCAGCTCGCGGTGGAGGGCGGCGGGCGCGGGGATCTCACGGGCTCGGCGTGGCTCGCCTGGCGGGTGAGCCTGATCGAGGCCACGGGGATGCTGCGCGACGGGCGCGCGGCGCCGGTGCTCGCCGCGATCCTCGATTCGGCCGAGACCGATTTCGAGCTGGTGCGCGCGGCGGCGGCGGCGCTGGGCAGGCTCGGCACGGACGCGGCGGCGGCGAAGCTCACGGCGATGGCCGGGGCGCGCGGGCCGAAGCAGCTCGCGGTGCTGGCCGGGATGGGGGAGTGCCGGCGGCTCTCCGCGGCGAAGGCGCTCGCGGCGGCCATCGGCGCGCGGCCCGACCCGGGCGCGGCGCTGCACGTGGTGCGCTCGCTCGGCGACGTGGGGTCGGCGTGGGCGTGGCGGACGCCAATCATCGCGCAGAGCGGCGAGGAGGCCGCGACCCGCGCGGAGGCGGCGAGGGCGCTGGTGAGCGCGTTCGCGGCCTACGACGGCGAGGTGCGGCGGAAGGCCGCGACGGCGATCCTGGTGGTGGACGATCCGTCGACGCCGGCGCTGATCCAGGCGGCGCGGCGGGGCGCGGCGCCGGACCTCGCCGCGGCGCTCGACGCGCTGGCGCAGCGCTTCGCGAACAGCCCGCTGCGCAAGGCGCCGTAGGGGCAGGACGCTCGGGGCTTCTATCATCAGCCGACCGGCCTCGCTGACGATTGCCCGGAGGAGACGACGACCCCGGAGAGGATAGCCCGGGACTTCGAGGTGATGTCCGCCGCGGGCGTCAAGGTCTTCCGCTTCGCGTTCGGCTGGGATTCCATCGAGGCCAGGCCCGGCGAATTCGATTTCCGGCTCTGGGACGAGGTGGTCGCCGCCTCGCTTCGCCACGACATCACGCTCATCCCCTACGTCTGTTACACGCCCCGCTGGCTGAGCGCGGATCCCGACGATTTCTGGCGCCGCCCGCCGTCCGATCCCATCGCCGAGCTGCGGCGCTGACAGGGCGCCGCGCGACCCCTTCGACAGGGGCTCGAGCGCGACGGCCGGCGGCAGGGGGCGATTGACAGCAGGGCGCCGCCGTGGTGCCGTTCGTCCGGCATGAAGGCGCGAATCCTCCGGAATCTACCCTCCGCGGCGGTCCTCGCCGCGGCGCTGGTCGCGACGCCCGCGCGCGCGGCCGTCCCCGAGACGATCACCCACCAGGGCAGGCTCTATGACGCGTCGGACGCGCCGGTGAGCGGCCCCCTCACGGTCCGCTTCACGATCTACGACGCGGAGACCGGGGGGGCGGCGCTCTGGACCGAGGAGCACCAGATCACGTTCGAGGATGGATATTTCTCCGCGAGCCTGGGGGAAATCGATCCGCTGCCGGGGGTGCTCGACGGGTCCCTGCGCTACCTCGGGATCCAGGTGGGGAACGACCCGGAGATGACGCCGCGGGCCGCGGTGCGGAGCGTGCCCTATGCGCTGCTCGCGAACGACGTGAACGGGGATATCACGCCGCAGTCGGTCTCGATCCAGGGCGCCGGGACGGTGATCGACGCGAACGGGCAATGGGTAGGCGATCCGACGGGGCTCGTGGGGCCGGCAGGGCCGGCCGGCGCGACCGGGCCAATGGGGCCGGCCGGCGCGACCGGGCCAATGGGGCCGGCCGGCGCGACCGGGCCGGCGGGGCCCGCGGGGCCGGAGGGGCCAGCGGGGCCAATGGGGGCGACCGGCGCGACCGGGCCGGCCGGCGAGATGGGGCCGGCGGGGCCGCAGGGACCAATGGGGTCCATGGGGCCGGAGGGGCCCATGGGGCCGGCCGGCGCGACGGGGCCGACAGGGGCCGCGGGGCCGGCGGGGCCGACGGGGCCGGCGGGGCCGCCCGGGCCGCCGGGGGGCGCCACCTCGGGGGCGGACCTGCGGTTCACCCGGGGGAAGGTGCTGCCCACGGACACGCCGGCGGCGAAGGACGCGCAATGCCAGCTCGACCTGGGGACGGCCTTCCGGGCCGCCTCGGCGCTCGACGTGTCGGTGCTCCACCGGACGGCCTTCTACCGGCCGACGCTGGTGGTGAACGCGCAGTTCGTGATCGCCGATCTGGACGCCAGCGTGTACCTGACGTCGTCGAGCCAGACGTCCTACCTCACCTCCACGGGCGCCGGGAACGTCCCCGAGGTGGTGGCCTGCGCGCGGAGCTATGCGCCGCTCCAGTTCACCCGCGCGAAGGTCGCGGCCGACGCGTCGGTCGATCAGAAGGACGCGGCCTGCTCGGGGGAGCTCGGGCTCGCCTACCAGGCCGCGACCGCGCTCGATATCGCGTCGAACCACCCGGGCCCGTTCTACCGCCCCACGCTGGTGACGAACGCGCAGTTCGTGATGGCCGATCTCAGCACCAGCGCGTACTTGACGGCCTCGAGCCAGACGGCGTATCTCACGTCGACGGGGACGACCGCGCCCGAGGTGGTGGCCTGCGTGCTGCGCTGAGAGCGCTTCCGCAGCGCTCGGCTGGGATGTCCGCCGGATCGTCCGCCCCGCCTCCTGGGACTCTCTCTCTTCCCCGTCCTCCCCGCCTCCCTGTAAAACCTCTCTCTCTTCTCTCTCTCGCCGGACATCCGCCCCAGATCCGTCCGAACGGGCACAGGGCTTGCCTTCCCGGAGGGTCGCTGCAATGGGCGACGCCGAGGTCCAGACGTACTCGATCACTCGAGGCGGTCCGCTCCGCCGCGCGGAGCAGCTCCTTCGAATCACGCGGGGTGGACAGCGAGACCTCGTGCGCCGCGCCGGCGTCGTGGTCGCACTGGCGTACGTGCCGGTGCTCGCGGCGGCGATCGGATGGCGCGCCGCCGCCGGCCACTGGCCTCCTGCGCTGGGGGAGCTCACGATCCACGTGCGCGCGCTCGTCGTCCTCCCACTCCTGCTCCTCGCCGAGGAGGTGATCGAGGATCGAGCCGGCGCTGCAGGGCTCTACCTGTTTCGATCCGAGCTCCTCGGGCCGGAGTGCCTCGCGGGTCATCGCTCGGCGATCTCGCGCACGGCGCGCCTGCGCGATTCGATCGCCGTCGAGGCGGCGCTCCTCACCGCCGCGCTCGTCAGCTCGCTCGTGATGCCCGCGTGGACGGCGAGGCAGACCGAGCCGGCGGTCCGGTGGAGCATGCAGCCTGGCATGCTGCTGTACCGCTTCCTGTTGCTCCGGCTCCTGTGGCGGTGGTGCATGTGGGCGCTGTATCTCCGCCGGCTGTCGCGCCTGCCGCTCACGCTGCGGGCGACTCACCCCGATCGCGTGGCCGGGCTGGAGCCGCTCGCCGGCCCCTCGGGCGCGTTCGCGCTCCTGGTCACGGCGGGCGCGTCGTCGATCGCCGCGAGCTGGGGCGACCGCATGAGGTTCGAGGGCGTCCCGGCGACCGCGTTCTCCAGCGTCGCGATCACCTACGCGGGGGTGGCGCTCGTCCTGGCCGCGGCGCCGCTCTCCGTGTTCACCCGCCGGCTCATCCAGGCTCGCAAGGCGGGCTTGCACGCGTACGGCGCGCTCGCGAACCGCTACTCCGACGCGTTCGAGCGGCGATGGTACGACCGCAGCGGCGAGGAGGCGCTCGGCGCGCAGGACTTCCAGGCGCTCAATGACCTGGGCGGCAGCTTCGAACGCGTCCAGCAGATGCGCGCCATGGTGGCGCCGCGCATGATGGTCACCCTGGTGGTGGCCGGCGCGGTCCTGCCGCTCTTGCCGCTGGTCATGGCGGAGATCGGCCTGGCGGCGCTGCTCGAGCGGCTCGCCAAGGCGTTCCTGTGACTCCGTCACGGACCTCCGTGACCCGCTCACGCCCTCCGGCGGCACCCCAGCGCGCTGCACGCGCGCCACGAGACGAAGGACCAGAACGCCGTTCGGAGCGTCATCGCCGCGACCGTGCGCTTCTCGAAGGCGCCGCCCGCCGCGATGTACGCTCCGAGGAGCGCGAACACGACGGCCGTGGATCCCGCGATCGCGACCGAGAGCCTCGCGGCCCACCGGCGCCCGAGGGCGAGCCCGGCGCCCGCCGCGACGTACGCCGAGGCCGCGAGGACGTTGAACCAGAGGACGAACGGGACGACATGCCCGGCGGCCCGGCGGGCTTCGCCGTCCACGAAGAGCACCGCCGAGCCTTCCTTCAGCGTCGCCAGGCCGAAGAGGACGGCGACCACGCCGAGGACGAGCAGGACGCGCCGGAGTCGTGCATCTGCGGACATGCGGCGCACGGTAAACGATTATTTACATGCTCGCAAGCCTCGATCCGCGCGCTCTCCCGCGAGGATCACGGGCGTGCCTCGCGCGCGGGGCGCTGGTCGTGCGCTACCCGAGCGCAGCGCGGATCCTGTCGGTCCGGACGAAGCCGCCGTGGATCGGGTACACGTCACCGGCGAGCACTCTGCCGTCAGGCCCGCTCAGCAGGAGATAGCCGACCGTCGCGCCGCCCATGTGATAGAGCGGCATCGCCCCCAGGCCCGTGAGGAGGTTCCTCTTCAGGAGATACCCGCCGCCGGTGTTCTCCAGCCGCAAGAGGAGCACGGCTGCCCCGTCCTTCAAGGCCGCCTCGATGGCGAGCTCCCGCGCCAGCGTCGCGAGCGGCACCGATCCTGTGCCGGCGTCCGGAGACACGAGCGAGCTCACGAATGAGTCAAAGAGGGCCATGACGCCGGTGAGCGGGTCCGTCCCAGGCTCGATCCCGGCCGCGGCGGGCAGCGTGCCCCTCGCCTGTCCATTCCGTGGATCAACGGCCTCCATCCCCTCTCCGCCGGCGATCGAGCCCCTGCCTCCGGCGGCCATTCTGCCGGCCTGGCCCCTCAAGCGCATCAGCTCGGACATCTCCCCGGCCAGCGAGGCGACGGCTCCGGCGCTGGCATTCGGCTCATATATCAGCGGCAGGTGGACCTCCCTGGCGGCCAGCCCTCCGGCGACCGAGTATATCAGGAGCGCCTCGTCCAGCTCGACCTGGATCCCGCCGATCTCGTAATCGGTCTTGAAGAACCCGAGGAGCCTCGAGAAGGCCTCCAGGCGCTCCGAGGCCATGCCGGGCGTGATCAATGCCTCGGGGCCGGCGGTCGGCCTGACGCCGGCCGCTTCGAATGCCTGCTTGAGCAACTCCTTGCGGAGGCGGAACGTGGTCAGCTCCTGAAAATTCGGGAGCTCCCTGGCTCCGAACAGGTAGAGCCTCTCCGGCCTGGGCTCGACGTCATTGACGGCCCTCGCGATCCTGGCGGCGCCCTCCTTGATGGCGCGCGCCGCGAGCAGCAAGGCTTCCTCCGCCCCTGCCCCCTCCCTCATGTTCACGGTTCCGGAGTACGGCCCCGCCTTGACGTCATCGAGCTGCCGCGCGAGCGTGGTCTGAGTCTGTGCATTGGCCAGCTCTCTCTCCGCGTCGGCCAGAGATCTCTGTGTCTGTAATTCGGTGAGCCGCTGGCCCGAAGGGCCCTGGGACTGCTGGAGGGCCCTCCGGGAGTCGACGAGCTCCTTCTGGGCGTCCGCCAGGGCTTTCGCCATCTGCAGCTCGTTCAGATGCTGCGTCGAGGGGGCCTCCTCCTGATCGAGCGCCTTGTGCGTGGCGGCGAGCGCCTTCTCGGCCTCGAGCTTCGCCCTCTCCGCCTCCAGGGCCTCCTTCTCTTTCTTCAGCAGATCGACCCGCCTTTGACGATCTCTGCCAGAGCTCTGTGCCATCGCGACGCCTCCTCTCGCGATCATGGGAAATCGAGAATCGACCTCCACCGTTTCGAAGAGAGCTACGGAAAGAACGGCACACGACCGAACCATTGGTCCCTTCCGTGCTCATGGTGGAGGCGACATAGGGCGTCAAGACCGGCATGGTCCGGAGAGGTGACGATCGACCGGCATGGGTCCCAGGCCCAATACCTCCGTTTCCAAGCTCCCTCCGGATCGAATGGCTCTGATCCGGCAGGAGGCCCCGGGGCCCGAGGGGGGGGCCCCCAGACTGGGCCGATCCCCCCGCGCGTGGAGTCGTCTCCCGGAAGCCCGCGCGCGCATCGGCATGATAGCCTCACCCTGGTCCGCCGTGGCGGGGTTCGGGGCGTAGGGCGCCGAAGGCGACCCGAAGCCCCGAATGTCGGTCGAGAGGCGGGCCCCGGTCTGGGGGCCCCCCCTCGGGCCCCGGGGCCGGACGTGGACGCTCACCCTCCCCGGGGCCGCAACCTGGGACGGAGGTGGGAGCGCAGCCCGCTATGTGACCCGGCGCTCCATGATCCCCGGATCCGCTTGACCGCCTCATGGGGCCGGTGCGACGCTGCCGTCCGCGCGGCATGCGAATCCTCCTCTGCGAAGATCAAGACGCCATCCGGCGCATGATCGAGGCACTTGTCGGCGCGAGCGGCCACGAGGTCGTGGGCGTCCGCACGGGCGCCGAGGCCATCGAGCTCGCCCTCAAGGAGCACTTCGACGTCCTCCTGCTCGACCTCATGCTCCCAGGCATGGACGGCTTCGAGGTCTGCCAGCGCCTGCGCGCCGAGCCGACCACCGCGGCGCTCCCGATCGTCGTGATCACCGCGCTCGACGACCCCGAGTCACGCGAGCGCGCCGAGTCGCTCGGCGCCACGGCGTACTACTCCAAGCCGTTCCGCCCCCTCGAGCTCCTCGAGTACATCGGCGGCCTCAAGGCCCGGCTCGGCGCCTGACCAGAGCCGCGAGGACAGACGCGCTGGTGCGCGGCGTCCGGATTGGCTACACCGCGGCCCATGGACATCGGAACGCGCGGGCGCCTCGCCGTGGCCCTCTCGGCGATCGCCCTGTCAGCGCTCGGCGCTGGCTGTGAGGGCGAGAAGAAGAGCGATACCTCCGCCGACGCGGGATCACCGGACGCCGGCCCCGCCCAGCCGGTCGTCGGCGGCCGCCTGGGCGAAGCCCTCGCCTCGGCCGCCACGCAGGGCGCTCCTCCCGCGACCTCCGCGTCGGGGCCGCCCGAGACCGGCGTCTTCGCGCCCGGCGCCGCCACCGCCGCCCTGCCCAGGAGCACGCCGCACAAGGTCGAGGTGATCAGCGACGGCGCCGAGCCGAGGACCAAGCTCGCCTCCGCCCTCGATCCCAAGGCCGAGCAGAAGCTCGCCGTCACCCTCGGCCTCCGCATGGGCGGCCAGCAGGGCATGCCGAACCTCGACCTCGAGGTCTCGTTCAAGATCGACAAGCCCAAGAAGGACAAGGCCGCGGCCGACGCGCAGGCTGCGCCTGCCGGCTCGGTCGTCACCGGCAAGGTCGTCTCCGCCACGCTCGCGTCCATGGGCCTCGGCGGCCCGCCCAAGGAGATCACCGACGAGCTCGCCAAGCTCAAGGGCAGCACCGTCCGGTATCAGCTCTCGCCCGCCAACGTCGCCGAGGGCTTCCAGGTCGAGCTCACCAAGGGCGCCGACCCGGGCCTCGACTCGGTGCTCAGGTCGCTCGGCGAGGCGATCTCCACGCTGACCCCGGTCCTGCCAGACAAGCCCGTCGGCGTCGGCGCCTACTGGATGGTCACCGACCGGGCGATCTGGTCGGGCGCCCAGATCCCGATGATCCGGTACCGGATCTTCAAGATCGAGAAGATCGAGGGCAGCACCATCTCCTTCAGCGTGGACACGCGGCAGTACGCGGAGGAGGGGATCGCGAAGATCCCCGGCGGCCCCGGCGGGCAGGAGCTCTCGCTCGGCCTGGACCACTTCGACTCGACCGGCAAAGGCGCCGTCACGTGGAGCCCGGCGTCGCTCGCACCCGCGGACGCCGATCTCTCTCAGAAGGTCCAGGCCCGCATGATCCCGCCGGGCGCGCAGGGGGCGCAGGCCGGCCAGCGTATGGTGCTCCAGGCCGAGCTCAGCGCTCGCTTCCGCCCGCCCGCTGCACCGCCCCCCTGAGCACCCCCGTCCCGCTCTGATCACGGCCGCCCGCCGCGCATGTGCGGCCCGGGCGCTGGGTCGATCCTCGGGGCTCCGGGTCGCCTGACCGCGCCGTCCACCCCGAACCCCGGCGTGTGCAAGGCGCGCGGGATTTCGCGCTCAGAACGGTCGGATCGTCCGGGATCGACGCTGGCTGCGTCCGTGCATCACGTCCGTCAGGGGGCGCGCAAGCAAGATGGCGGACGAGGACGGGCGGGCACCGCAGCACGGTTGCAGCCTCGAGGCGTACCTCGAGGGGCCGAGCCTCACCGAGGGCCAGCGGCGGAGACTGCGTCTCTTCCAGGCCGTGGAGGGCGCGATCTGCGCCCGGATCGAGCGCATCTGCACCGAGGAGGCCATCGACGTGACCGATGTCGCCGTGCTCGTCGTCGCCCCGGAGGTGCGCGAGCTGTTCTTCGGCGATGCGCCCGCCGCCGGGCCGCGGCAGGCCCGCGACGGCGGCCCCACGAGCGTCGTGCTCGGCCACCGCGATCGGCTCCACGCCTTCCTCCACGGCGCGCTGCCCCCCAGCGAGGACGCCCCGTTCGATCCCTACGCCGACCTGACCGAGCCCGCGCCCGCCCGCTGCGTCCGGGTGCTGATCGTCGATCACGAGTCGCTCACCGTGATGAGCTACGGCACGTTCGTCACCGTCAGCCTCGACTCGTCCCGCATGCCCCGCGCCTAGAGCGGTGCTCATCTGCGCGCGCTACGGGCTCATCCGCGTCGTTGGCTCGTTGCGACGTACTTTTGTACGCCTCACTCGCCTGCCTAGCGGCTGAGCC
>CAYQYG010000235.1:0-13740 GCA_964421485.1 uncultured Polyangiaceae bacterium
CGGCTTGCCCTTGCACCTCCCGAGCACGCGGGTACGCTGAAGAGACCCGAGAGAGCGCCACTCACCCGAGCGTCGCGGTCTCGGACACGGTCGCGCTCGCGGACACGGTCGCGGTCTCGGACACGGTCGCGGTCTCGGACACGGTCGCGCTCGCGGTCGCGGACACGGTCTCGGTCGCGGTCGCGGTCGCGCTCTCGGACACGGTCTCGGTCGCGGTCGCGGCCGCGCTCTCGGACACTCTCCTCGTCCATTCCGAGGAGGTGCACGAGCCGAGACTGGTCAGCTGGCTACCTAGCTAGAACCAGACGGAAGACCGGAAATCCCGCGGCGATCCTCTGGAACTCCGCGAGCGCAGCATCCTTCTTCACCGGCACGTGAGGTCGCGCCCCCGGTGCTCGCCGCAGGTAAGCCCTCAAGATGGGCGCGCGCTGATCGGCGGGGACCTCTTCGAGCTGGATCGCCCTGCGGCCTCCGCTCCGGAGAACCGCTCTCCCACCGGCTGCACGTACGTTCTGGACCCATTGCGCATCATCGCCGAGCATCGACACCAGGTACCGCTGTCCATCGACGACGGCCACGACCAGCGGCAGCGAGACGATCCGCCCGGTCTTTCGTCCGGGCACCTCCAGCGTCACGAGGTAGCTGGGCGCGACCCCCGACGAGGCCACAGCGGCCCATGCCCTGTTCATGATCCTCGCGATCCAGCTGGGTCGCCGCCCTCGGTACAACCATCGAGAGAAGTCGCCTCGATTCATGAACCCCCCCATGCCCCCCTGTCCCTGTCAACGATCCCACACGGCCGGCGCTCCGCAAGGCCGAACCTCTGCCCGGCGCGGCAGGATAGATCCTGCGGCCGCCTCCACCCGAGAAGTGGGCCCGCCCGACACGGGCGGCTTACGCTCGGCCCTGGTGGGCGAGCTCATCAAGCGATTCTTCAACGGCGCCGTGCTGCTCCTGGCCGCGCTGAGCTTCTTCCTGGTCCCCGTCGGCAAGAAGACCGCGGCCCAGCACTGCGTGGCCATCTTCTCGACCCGACCGGCCCGCGAGGCCGCGGCCGAGCTCTCCGGGGTCGCCCGCCGCCTCGCCGCGCAGGTCATGACCGAGGTGAAGGCGCTGGAGGACGCCCACGCGAAGCCCCCGCCCCAGGGCAAGCCGGCCCCGGCCAGGCCGCCGAGCTGAGCCCCGGCCTCAGCCCATCGCGCGGCGCTCGCGGGCGGCGAGGCGGAGGTCGCTGTCGACCATGCGGGTGACGAGCTCGTGGAAGCCGACCCTGGGCCTCCAGCCGAGCTGCTTCATCGCCTTCGAGGGGTCGGAGAGCAACAGATCGACCTCGGAGGGGCGGAAATAGCGGGGATCCTCGCGGACGTGCTCGCGCCAGTCGAGGCCGGCGTGCTTGAAGGCGAGCTCCAGGAACTCCTTGACGGAGTGCGTCTCGCCGGTGCCGATAACGTAATCGTCGGGCTGGTCCTGCTGGAGCATCAGCCACATCGCCTCGACGTAATCGACGGCGTGGCCCCAGTCGCGCTTGGCCTCGAGGTTGCCGAGGAAGAGCTCGCGCTGGAGGCCGTGCTTGATGCGGCCGACGGCGCGGGTGATCTTGCGGGTCACGAACGTCTCGCCGCGGCGCTCGCTCTCGTGGTTGAAGAGAATGCCATTGCACACGAACATGCCGTAGGCCTCGCGGTAGTTCTGGGCGATGTAATAGGCGTATGCCTTGGCCGCGGCGTAAGGGCTCCGGGGGTGGAAAGGGGTGGTCTCGCGTTGCGGGACCTCCACGACCTTGCCGTAGAGCTCGCTGGAGCTCGCCTGGTAGAAGCGGCATGGAACGCCGACCTTGCGGATCGCCTCGAGCAGGCGCACCGTGCCGAGGCCGGTGACCTCGGCGGTGTACTCGGGGATGTCGAAGGAGACCCGGACGTGGCTCTGGGCGCCGAGGTTGTAGACCTCGTCGGGGACGACCTGGCTCACGATCGACTGGAGCGAGGAGCCGTCGTTCAGATCGCCGTAATGGAGGTGCAGGCGGACGCCGGGCTCGTGCGGGTCGCGGTAGAGGTGATCGACGCGCTCGGTGTTGAAGGAGCTCGAGCGGCGGACGATGCCGTGGACCTCGTAGCCCTTCTCGAGGAGGAGCTCGGCGAGGTAGGAGCCGTCCTGGCCCGTGATGCCGGTGATGAGGGCGCGCTTCATGAAGTTCTGGCCTCGGGGGGGATTCAGAGCCGGCCGACGCTACCACCTCGGCGGGAGGCCGGCCAATCGCATCATGCAGCGCCGCCGCGCCGCCCGCAGGATCGGAAGAACGCCGCGACCTCGGCGGCGACGCGCTCCACCTCGCCGGGGGTGAGCTCCGGGAAGATCGGGAGCGCGAGCGCCCCGCGGGACGCCGCCTCGGCGACCGGCAAGCCGCCCCCGGAAGGGGCGCGCGGCGCGAAGCAGGGCTGGTGATGGAGCGGGGCCGGGTAATAGACCTCGGCGCCGACGCCGCGCTCGGCGAGATAGGCGCGCAATGGGTCGCGCAGGGTCGAGCCCGCGATCTGGATCACATATTGATTGTAGGTGTGGCCGGGGTCGGGAGGGGGGATCGCAATGGGGAGATCCGCGGCGGAGAGGAGCGCGTCATAGCGGGCGGCGTGGCCGCGGCGGCGGGCGAGGGCCTCGTCGAGGCGGGGGAGCTTCCGGCGGAGGAGCGCGGCCTGCAATGCGTCGAGGCGGAAGTTGCCGCCGATCGCGGTGTGGTGGTGCTTCGGGCGGGCGCCCTGGGCGCGGAGGAGGCGGATGCGGTCGGCGAGGGCGGCGTCCGAGGTGGTGACGAGGCCGCCGTCGCCGAAGCCGCCGAGGTTCTTGGTGGGGAAGAACGAGAAGCAGCCCGCCGCGGCGAGGGCGCCGGCGCGGCGGCCGCGGCGCGAGGCGCCGAAGGCCTGGGCGGCGTCCTCGATGACGGGCAGGCCGCGCGGGGCGGCGATCTCGAGGAGGGCGTCGATGTCGGCGCAGCGGCCGAAGAGGTGGACAGGGAGGATGGCGCGGGTGCGCGGGGTGAGGGCGCGGGCCGCAGAGGCGGGATCGAGGCAGAGCGTGCCGGGGAGGACGTCGGCGAAGACGGGCGCGGCGCCGAGGCGGGCGACGGCGCCGGCCGTGGCGAAGAAGGTGGTCGCAGGGCAGACGACCTCGTCGCCGGGGCCTATGCCGAGGGCCATGAGGGTGGCGAGCAGGGCGTCGGTGCCCGAGGAGACGCCGACGGCGTGCGGGACGCCGAGGTAGGCGGCGCACTCGGCCTCGAAGGCGAGGACCTCGGGGCCGAGGACGTACTGGCCGCCGCGGAGGACGCGGAGGAATGCCTCGACGAGCTCGGCTTCCTGGGCGGCGTCGCCGCGGGCGCGGTCGAAGAACGGGACGGGAGGGGCGGTCATTCCGAAGTGGGCGGGGCGTCGGCGAGATCCCGGTAATGGCGCGCGGCGGCGATCCGGCCGCTCCCGCCGGGCAGGGGCGCGTCCTCGTCGAGGTCGAGGCAGCGGAGCGCGTCGCCGTGGCGCTCGTAGCGATGGTCGCTCTCGGGGCAGCGGAGGATGCCCTTGCCCGCGGAGACGAGCTTGTGGCCGTGGCGGCTCATCCAGCCGGTGCGGCGGCCCGGGACGCCGGTGATGAGCGCGTAATCGGGGACGTCGCGGGTGACGACGGCGCCCGCGCCGATGAATGCGTGGCGGCCGATGGTGATGCCGCAGAGAATGGTGGCGTTGGCGCCGATCGTGGCGCCGCGCCGGACGCGGGTCTGGTCGTAGAAGGCGCGGCGATCGATGCGCGCGCGAGGGTTCAGGACGTTCGTGAGGACCGCGGAGGGGCCGATGAAGACGTCATCCTCGACGACGGTGCCGTCGTAAATAGAGACGTTGTTCTGGACGCGCACGCCGTCCCCGAGCACGGCGGTGGAGGCGACGTAGACGTTCTGGCCGAGGACGCAGCCCTTGCCGATGCGGGCGCCCGCGCAGACGTGGCAGAAATGCCAGATGCGGGTGCCCTCGCCGATGTGGCAGGGCTCGTCGATGCAGGCAGTGGGGTGGGCAAGGTAGGGGGCGGCGGCGGTCATGGAGCAGGCTCCTGGGAGCGGGACGGGGAGGCGGCGGGGCTCGGGGCGGAGGGCGGCGGCAGGGGACCCGGTGCCCCGGACGTCAGGCCAGGGCGGGCCCAGAGCGCCCATCCGGCATAGGTCGAAACGGGGCGGCCGGCTAGCTCCGCAGGGGCAGGAGCGGTCCGGCCGATGAGAAAGGCGGCGCCGGCCTCGTCGGCCCGGCGGCGAAGGGCGCCGGCGTGGTCGAAGCTGGAGGGGGTCGGGGGATCGCGGGGGTCGATGGAGCGGTCGAGGACGGCGTCGCCGGGGCGGCCAAAGGCGGCGAGGACGGCGAAGTAGCCGTAATCGGCGACCTCGACGAGGACGCGGGCGCCGCGAGGGACGAGCGCGGCGGCGGCGCGGCCAGCCTCGACCTCGGCGGCGCGGGCGTTGAAGGTCTCGCGGCGGAGGAAGGGGCGGATGAGGAGCGCGCCGAGGAGGAGGACCACGGCGAGGGCCGCGGCGAGGGCGCGGCGATCGAGGGGGCTCGCCGCGCGGGCGGCGCGCGCGCCGAGATCCCCGACGGCGAGGGCGAGGATGAGCAGCGCGACGAGGGTCGCGCGCTCGGGGTGATGCGTGGGAGCGCCGTCGCGGACGAGGGCGAGGGAGAGGGCGGCTATCTGGGCGGCGGCGAGGGCGGCGGGGAGCGCGTAGACGCGAGCGGCCGCGGCGAGCTCGGACGCGGCCGCGGCGAGGGCAGAGGCAGGCGCGAGGACGGAGGCGGAAACGGGCGCGGACGCGGAGCCGGAAACGGACGCGGAAACGGACGCGAAGCCGGAAACGGGCGCGAAGCCGGAAACGGGCGCGGAGCCGGAAACGGGCGCGGAGCCGGAAACGGACGCGGAAACGGCGCCGGAAACGGACGCGGCCGCGGTCGCGCGCCGGACGACGAGCCACAGCGCGAGCGGGCTGAGGACGAGCTCCGGCTCCTCGCGGAACATCGCCGCCGGATAGGCGAGCAGGCGGAGCAGCGTGCCGTCACCCTGCGGTCGGAGCGCCTGCCGGTAGGCCGCGACGCGCGCCAGGAAATGCAGGGCGTGGCCGTGCGCCGCATGGTTCCACGCCAGCCAGGCGGCGGGGCCGGCCACAGCGATCAGCGCGGCGAGGACGAGCTTGGCCTGCGCGCCGCGGCTCTGACCGAGGCGCAGCGCGCCCAGCAGCGAGGCCGCGGCGAACAGGGCGGCCACGGGCCAGGGCTCGTAGCGGGAGAGCGTCGCGACGGTGAGGCCGCAAGCGGCCCAGAGCCGCCGGTTCGGCGAGGGATCGCCGAGCGAGGCGATCGCGAGCAGCGTGAGCGCGGCGGCGGGGAGCTCCGGGACCGTCGCGACGCCGAGGCGCGCGCTCCAGGGGAACACGGCCGCGAGCAGCGCGCCGGCGAGCGCGGCGCGGCGGTCGCCGGTGATCCAGCGGGCTGCGACGAGCACGAGGACCGCGGAGACCAGGCCGATGACGAACGCGAGCGCGCGGGCGACGTCCAGCGTGGGGACGAACAGGCGAAAGACCGCGCCGTTGAGCCAGAAGGGGACCGGGAGCCAGCTTGAGCCGGTCGGATCCAGGCGGGGGGCCTGGGCCCAGGCCTGGGCGAGCACCACGCGCGCGAAGTCGTCGTCGCTGACGGCGCGGAAGCCGACCGCGAGGGCGATCAGCGACGCCGCGGCCTTCGCGCAGACGACGAGGAGCGCGTCGCGCCGGAGCGCTGCCAAGCGCTTACTTGCCCTGGGAGCTCTCGAACTCGCGCAGCTCGCGATCGCCCGCGGAGGACAGATACGCGAGCGACACGCTCGTGGCGATGAAGATCACCGCGCAGATCGCGGTGAGGCGGGTCATGAAGTTGCCCGCGCCCCGGCCGCCGAAGACCTGCGCGGTCGCGCCGCCGAAGGCCGATCCCATCCCGCCGCCCTTGCCCTGCTGGAGCAGGACGACGAGGATCAGGAAGAGGCAGACGAAGACGTGCAGGATGTTGAGGATCGTCTGGAGCATCGGAGTCCTTCCGGCTTGATATCTGGGGCTCCGGGTCGAGCTCCACGTGGCGCGCCCTCCACCCCCGCACACCCCGGCCGGGCGGCCTATCTACCCTTCTTCGGGGCGCTCCGCTAGCCGGTGCGCAGCCTCGGCGATCCGGGCGAAGCCGGTGGGGTCCAGGGAGGCGCCCCCGACCAGCGCGCCGTCGACGTCGGGCTGGCCGAGCAGGCCCTCGGCGTTGTCGGGCTTCACGCTGCCGCCGTAGAGGATCCGCGTGGCGGTGGCCAGCTCCTCCGAGGCCTTGCCGAGCAGGCCGCGGATCATCGCGTGCACCTCCTGGGCGTCCTCGGGCTTCGCGACCTTGCCGGTCCCGATCGCCCAGACGGGCTCGTACGCGACCACGCCGAAGCCGGGCTGCTTCGCGAGCTCGTCGAAGAACGCGCGGACCTGGCGCTCGACGACCTCGAGCGTCTTGCCCGCCTCGCGCTCCTCGAGCGTCTCGCCGACGCAGACGATCGGGCGGAGATCCGCGGTCATCGCGGCCGCGACCTTGCGGGCGACGATCTCGTCCGTCTCGCCGAAGAGCTGGCGGCGCTCGCTGTGGCCGAGGATGACCCACACGGCGCCCGCGTCCTTGAGCATGCCGGACGAGATCTCGCCGGTGTAGGCGCCGGCGAGCTCCGCGTGCATGTTCTGCGCGGCGACGCCGACCTCGCTCTTGGCCTCGGCGAGCTCGTGCGCGACGGCGGCGATCGCGGTGAACGGGGGCGCGACCACGACCTCGGCGCGCGGGAGCTCCCTGGCCGCCTTCGCGACGGTCGCGGCCAGGGGGCACGCGTCCTGACCGCCGGCGTTCATCTTCCAGTTGCCCGCGATCAGCGGGCGGCGAGCGGGGTTCATTCGGCCACCTCCGCGGAGCGCAGCGCCTCGACGCCGGGCAGCCGCTTGCCCTCGATGAGCTCGAGCGACGCGCCGCCGCCCGTCGAGATGTGATCGAAGCCGGCCGCGATCTGCTCGCCCACCGCTTTCACGGCCGCGGCGCTGTCGCCGCCGCCGGCCACCGTGAAGCCGGGCGCGGCGCTCATGACGCGCGCGATCTCGAAGGAGCCCGTGGCGAACGCCGGGGTCTCGAACAGGCCCAGGGGGCCGTTCCAGAAGACCGTCTTCGCCTTGCGGATCGCCCTCGCGAACAGCTCGATCGTCTGCGGGCCGATGTCGAGCGCCATGGTGCCCTCGGGCAGCGCGTCCACCGGGGCGACCGCGCCGCTCGAGGCGTCGATGCTCGCCGCGACGACCACGTCGACCGGGAGGAGCAGCTCGAGGCCGCGCGCCTCGGCCTTGCTGATGATGGTGCGCGCGAGGGCGAGCTTGTCCTCCTCGACGCGGCTCTTCTGCATGTTCTTGCCCTGCGCGGCGAGGAACGTGTTCGCCATCGCGCCGCCGATGCAGAGCGCGTCGACCACGCCGAGCAGCGCCTCGACCACGTCGATCTTGTCGGAGACCTTGGCGCCGCCGAGCACGGCGACGTAGGGCTTCTCCGGCCGCTCCGTGAGCCGCCCGAGCGCGCGGAGCTCCTTGAGCATCAGGAGGCCCGCGGCGCGCTCGCGCATCATCCGCGGCAGCGCGTGGACCGACGCGTGCGCGCGGTGCGCGGCGCCGAAGGCGTCGCCCACGTAGACGTCGCAGAGCTCGGAGAGCTGCCGGGCGAAGCCCTCGTCGTTCTTCTCCTCCTCCTCGTGGAACCTGAGGTTCTCGAGCAGGCAGAGCTGGCCGGCGCGCAGGTCGTAGATGACCTTCTTCGGCGCGTCGCCGACGCAGTCCTCGGGCAGGTGCACCTCGTAGCCGGTCAGCTCGCTGAGGCGCGCGCCGCAGGGCTCGAGGGACAACCCCTCCGTCTTTCCCGGCCTGGGGCGGCCGAGGTGGGAGGCGAGGATCACCTTCGCCCCCGCGTCCATCGCGACCTTGATGGTCGGGATGGCCTCGCGGATGCGGGAGTCGTCGGTGATCTTGCCGGTCTTCTTGTCGAGCGGGACGTTGAAGTCCACGCGGATGAAGACGCGCTTGCCGCTCAGGCCGGTTCCCTCGCCCGCTGCCGCGAGGTCCTCGATCGAGCGGATTCCGGTGAGCTTCACGGCCTAGACGCCCTTCTGCGCGACGAGCAGCGAGAGGTCGACCATCCGGTTGGAGAAGCCCCACTCGTTGTCGTACCAGGAGAAGATCTTCGCGAAGCGATCGCCGAGGACCTGCGTCATGGTGGCGTCGAATGTGCTCGACGCGGGGCTGCCGATGAAGTCGCCGGAGACGAGCTCCTCCTCGGTGTAGTCGAGCACGCCCGCCATGGGGCCGGACTCGGCGGCGGCCTTCATCGCGGCGTGGATGGCGCCCTTCGTGAGCGGCCGCTCGGTCTCGAGCGTGAGGTCCACGAGCGAGACGTCGACGGTGGGGACGCGGACCGCGAGGCCGTCGAACTTGCCCTTGAGCTCCGGGATGACCTCGGCGAGCGCCTTCGCGGCGCCGGTCGAGGAGGGGATCATGTTCACCGCGGCGGCGCGGGCGCGGCGGAGGTCGCCCTTGCGATGCGGGATGTCGAGCAGGTGCTGGTCGTTCGTGTACGCGTGCACCGTCGTCATCAGGCCGCGCACGATGCCGAAGCTGTCAAGCATGACCTTGGCGACCGGGGCGAGGCAGTTCGTGGTGCACGAGCCGCACGAGATCACCGTGTGCTTCGCGGGATCGTAGAGGCTGTCGTTGACGCCCATGACGACCGTGAGGTCCTGGCCCTTGGCCGGGGCGCTGATGATCACGCGCTTGGCGCCGGCCGTGAGGTGCGCGGCGGCCTTCGCCCGGTCCGTGAAGAGCCCGGTGCACTCGAGGACGATGTCCACGCCGAGGTCCTTCCAGGGCAGCTCGCCGGGATCCTTGAGCGCGAGGACCTGGACCTTCTGGTCGCCGATCTGCAGGTGCTTCTCGCCGTGGCCGACGCTCGCCGCCTTGAAGGTGCGGTGGATCGAGTCGTACTTGAAGAGGTGGGCGAGGGTCTTGGGATCGGTGAGGTCGTTGATGGCGACCAGCTCCAAGTCCTTCACGTTGCGCTCGAAGAGCGCGCGGACGATGCAGCGCCCGATTCGTCCAAATCCGTTGATTGCGATCTTCGTCGCCATCGTGAGCTCCTGGGAAAATGTACCGAGGCGCGATCCGTAGTCAGCTCGCGCGCCTCGGTCAAGCTCGGGCGATGGCGCACCCGCAACCGGGTCCGACGTCCAGCGACGGGGAGCCGGGATGATCTGTGCAGATGTGGACGTCGGATCGGAAAAGGCGCGGGCGGCGGGGGGCCGGGTGCGACGATGCCGCGGGCGAGAGGCTCAGAGGCCGAGCAGCTTGACGAGCTTGTCGCGGGTCGTGAGGCCGACGTACGACGCGGCCTTCTCGCCGCCCTTGAACACGAGCACGGTCGGCACGCTGCGGACGCCGTACTTCTTGGTGATCTGCGGCGCGTCGTCGATGTCGAGCTTGCCGACCTTGACCTGGCCCGCGAAGTCGTCCGCGAGCTGCTCGACGATCGGGGCGAGCGCCTTGCACGGCCCGCACCACGTCGCGGTGAAGTCGACCAGCACCGGCTTGTCGGACTTGAGGACCTCGGACTCGAAATTCTGATCGGTGAAACGGAGAACGTTTGCGCTCGCCATCGCTGTCTCCTCGAAAGCCCGCATGGTGGTCGGGGGCGCGCCGTGTGACCGGACGGGCGCTCCCCGCGGCCGATCGGGGCGGTCGGCGCCCAGGGACGGGGCCGGCGCGGGTCGGCCCGGCGCGGGTCAAGGAACCGTAGTCACGGGTCCGGGGCGCGGCAAGGTCAGATCCGCCCCAGCGCCGCGTCGGCGCGGAGCCGCCAGACCTCGACGATGGCCTCGGCGAAGATGCGGCGGCTCATCTTGGAGCGACCCGCGCGTCGATCGACGAAGACGATGGGCACCTCGACGACGCGCAGGCCCTTGCGCAGCGCGCGGTACGTCGTCTCGATCTGGAACGCGTAGCCGTTCGAGCGCACGCTCGCGAGGTCGATCGCCTCGAGCGCGCGGCGCGTGTACGCCTTGTAGCCCGTGGTCAGATCGCGGACGCCGACGCCGAGGATCGCGCGGGCAAAGAGAGAGCCGCCCTTCGAGAGCGCGTGGCGGCCGAGGCCCCAGCCCTCGACGCCGCCGCCGGGCACGCTGCGCGAGCCGAGCGCGACGTCGGCGCCGCAGGCGAGCGCGTCGAGCAGCGCGGGCAGGTGGCGCGGGTCGTGGGAGAGGTCCGCGTCCATCTCGCACGCGACGTCGTAGCCGCCGTCGAGCGCGCGGCGGAAGCCCTCGACGTACGCGGTCCCGAGCCCGAGCTTGCCGGGGCGGTGGAGGATCTGCACGCGCGGATCGCGCGCCGCGATCTCGTCGCCGAGCGCGCCGGTGCCGTCCGGCGAGGCGTCGTCCACCACGAGCAGGTGCGCCTCGGGCAGGGCCGCGTGCAGCGACGAGACGAGCTCCTCGAGGTTGTCGCGCTCGTTGTAGGTGGGCGTGACGACGAGGATCCGGGGAGCCATGGCGAGCGCTCGGGCTGCGGCACCCCGGCGCGGGGGCTCAGGCCTCCGCGCCCTCGCCCGGGACCGGCACCGGCTTGATCGAGAGCACGGCCGGCACGTAGACGGCGATCGCGATCGCCTCGTCGTGCTCGCCCTCGCCCTCGTGGAGCGGGTGCGCGCGGTGCAGGATGTAAGGCCGCATGAGCTGCTGCTTCTTCGAGGGGAGGAACTTGCCGAAGAGGTAGACGTAGAGGCCCTTCAGGTCGCCGAGGCCGCGCGGGGTCAGCGAGGCGATGTGCATGCCGCCCTGGATGCGCGCGACGGTGACGTCGCCGTCGGGCTTCGCCGCGCCGCGGATCGGGAGCACGGCCTCGTACTCCCACTTGTGCGGCGGATCCTCGCTCGGGTCGCCCTTGAGGGCGAACATCGGCTCCTCGGTGACGGTGAGCTCCTGCTGCTTCGCCACCTCGGCGAGCTTCGCGTAGACCTCGCGCAGGGCGGGCAGGGTGAAGCCCCGCTCGAGCGGCGCGACGAGCGCGCGGCCCGTCTGCCTCCACGTCTCCTCCGCGTCGTACGAGCTCACCAGCCCGGCCGCGCCGGGGATGGTGGACGGAGCGCCGCGGACCCGCTGCCGCTTCAGGTGCTTCTGGGTGATCTCGTCGGCCGCCATGCGCGCGAGCGGATCTAGCAAAAGGCCACCCGGAGCGGAAGGCTTCCGAGCGCCTGGATCGCCTCGCCCGCCGGTTGCAGCCGGATTTTGAGGGCCTGCGGGCGCGGCGGCGCATGGCCCCTCACCGGTCCGGCGCCGCCGGTGGGCTCGCCGGTCGCGCCGCGCGCTCGCCGGGCGGCGCGCCTCGGCCGCTGCGATAGACTGCGCTCCATGCGCGGAACTGCCTCCGATCCGGCGCGCGCGCCCCGGGCGCCGCGAGCCCTCTCCCTCCCTTCGATCCTCCTCATCGCTGCGGCCGCGGGCTGCGCGGACGCGGAGGAGCTCGCGCCCCTCGCGGCGGAGGACTGCTCCGTCGGGGCCGTGAACGAGCGCGTCTACGCCCGCATGCAGGACGCCTACCTCTGGTACGACGAGCTCCCGGCCGTCGACCCGCGCGCGTACGCCTCGCCCGAGGACCTCGTCGACGCGATCACCTACAAGGACCTCGACCGCTGGACCCGGGTCACGCGCGGGGGGACGACCGCGGCCTACTACGAGGGCCAGTCGATCGGCATCGGCGTGAAGTGGCGGCGTGACGCGGCCGGCGCGGTCCGCTTCGCGCTCGTCTACCCCGGCGGCCCCGCGGCCGACGCCGGCATCGAGCGAGGCGACGAGCTGCTCGCGCTGAACGGCGCGACCCCCGCCGAGCTCGACGCGAGCTCGCAGTGGGCGACGATCACCGGCGAGGACGCGGAGGGCGTCGAGGTGCGGCTCGACGTCCGCAAGCAGGACGGCCAGGAGGTCTCGCTCTCGCTGGCGAAGCGCGTGTACGACCTGCCCACGGTCATCGCCCAGGGCGTGCTCGACCTCGACGCGCGCGAGGTCGGCTACGTCGCCCTGGATCGCTTCATCACCCCCTCGCTCGACGAGCTCACGGCGGCCTTCGCCGCGCTCAAGGAGGCGGGCGTCGAGGATCTCGTCCTCGATCTCCGCTACAACGGCGGCGGCCTGACCGAGGGCGGCCGGCGCCTCGCGAGCCTCATCGGGGGCAAGGACGTCGACGGGCGCGTCTACAACCTCATCACCTACAACGACAGGCACCGCGGCGAGGACACGAGCACGCGCTTCGAGCTGCGGGAGCAGTCGCTCGACCTGCCCCGCGTCGCGATCATCACCACCGATGGGACGGCCTCCACGAGCGAGGCGGTCATCAACGGCCTGCGCTCGTGGCTCGACGTCGGCCTCATCGGCTCGACCACGCACGGCAAGCCGGTCGGCATGGTGAGCACGACCGACTGCGGCGTGACGCTCATCCCGATCACGTTCCGGATGCTGAACGCCGACGGCGAGGGCGACTACTACGACGGCCTCGGGCCCGACTGCGAGGCCGAGGACGGCCTCACGGCGGCGCTCGGCGACGCGTCGGAGCCCTCGCTCGCGGCCGCGCTCGAGTGGCTGCGCACGGGCTCGTGCCCTGCGGCCGCGCCCGCGGGCGCGCGCCGGACCGCACCGGTCCCGTTCGTGGGCCCGGGCGAGGACCGCGGGATCTTCTGAGGCGAGCTAGTCGAGACGGATGCCGGTCGCGGCGCGCACGCCCCACGACTCCTCGAACGGCGGGCCGAGGACCTCGTCGAGCGGCAGGAGCAGGCCGAAGCGGAAGAAGAGCAGCTCCTGCTCCACGAGGAAGAACGGCTCGAGGGCCGCCTGGTAGACGTCCCTCGCGTCGGAGGTCGCGAGCCACGCGCCCTGCAGGCGGAGGCCGCCGCCGATCTCGTGGCCGAACTGGAGCTCCAGCGCGTGCTGGAGCGAGAGCTCGACCGGGTCCCCGCGATCTCTCGTGGACACGAAGACGACCGGCTCGATCTCGGCGCGGAGGATGGCCGGCTGCGCGTGCGCCTCGATCGCGACGTCGGCCAGGATCGGCACCGTCTCGGGCGCGAACTCGTGCGCGTTCCAGTAGGCCTGCGAGAGCTGGCCGACCGCGAGCAGATCGTCGCGGCGCTGGATCAGCGGGAAGCCGAAGGCGCCGCCGACGCTGATCCAGAAGCTCTGGCCGGGGCGCGCGACGTGGTGCGCGCCGAGCATCGGGTTGCCGAGGCTGCCCGCGACGAGCGGGAGCCTCGCGTCCAGGAACGTGCGGTCCGCCAGCGGGATCTGCCCGACGATGTCGAGCGAGCCGAGCGAGAACTCGTCGTCGCCCGCCGTGAGGCGCGAGACCTCGAGCTTGAGCCCGCCGCGCAGCCCGAGCGGCAAGCCCTTCGCCGTCACGCCGGGCTGCGCGTCCTCCTGCGGCGCCTCGCCCTCGGGCGCCCCTCCGGGCGGCGGCGCGCCGGGATGCCACCCGCCCGGCGGCGGCCCGTAGGCTCCGGGCGGCGGCCCGTAGGCTCCGGGCGGCGGCCCGTAGGCTCCGGGCGGCGGCCCGCCGAACCCCGGACCGGGCGGCGCGCCGGGGCCAGGCGCTCCGGGGCCGGGCCCGGG
>CAYQYG010000236.1:0-13733 GCA_964421485.1 uncultured Polyangiaceae bacterium
CCCGCGAGCGCCGGCTACATGGCCTCCGCGACGGGCCAGCGCCCCGCGCCGCCGCCCGCCGCCCTGGGCCCGTACGGCCCCGGCTCCGGCTTCGGCAACGGGCCGCCCTCGATGCGGACCACGAGCGGCGCGCGCCCCTCGCGCGGCGGGATCGTGTTCATCATCATCGGCCTCTCGGCCGTGATCGCCGTGCTGGTCGTGCTGCTGCTCTGGGCGCTGCTCCCCAGGTGATCGAACCGGAAGGCTCGCCGCGCCGGACGGCCGTGGGCGGTGGGCGGGACGCGAGGTCCGGGCGCGTCGCGAAATGGATTGAAGAGCGGCCTGGACCGGGGCTAACCTTGGCGGTCGGAGGTTGTCCGATGCCTGGAACCGAAGAGCGCGAGTCGACGCCCGTCCTCGAGGAGACGCCCGTCGAGGAGGAGCGCGAGTCCAGCCGAGAGCCCTCCATCGAGGACAATCGCGCGGGCTTCATGCTCCTCGATTTTTAGTCTCGACGAGGGGGCTCGCGCCCCCTCGGACTGCTCGAGCCACCCAGACCGCGGATCTCACCTGGGGCAAATCGTCCTGCCATCTGGTTCCTTCGACACACGCGTGGGGCGCGCTGCTTCCAGGGCGGGCAGCCTCTTTGCTTGCCCCCTCAAACTGCCTGTGCTGAAACGCGTCCCGCATGATCCCGGGGTTCGGTAAGCAGAGCGTCACGATCGGCAGCGCCCCCACCTGCGACGTCGTGCTCGGCGGGCCCGGGGTGATGCCGGAGCACGCGCGGATCGTCCATCAGGGCGGCGGGAAGCTGACGTTCATCGCGGGCGCAGGGCCCGCGTCCGCGAACGGGCGCCCGCTCGGCCCGGGGGAGCAGGTCGCCTTCGATTTCCGCACCCAGTTCGCGGTCGCGGACGTGCAGGTGCCGCTCAACCACCCGTCGATCACGCTCATGCTGGCGGCGGCCGGCTCGCTCACGCCGCCGCCCGGGCAGATCGTGATCGGCCGCGATCCGGCGCGGGCGTCGCTGGTCCTCCAGCACCCGAGCGTGTCCAGCCAGCACGCGACGGTGACGCTCGATCGGATGATGGTCATCGACCACAGCTCGACGAGCGGCACGTACGTGGGCCCGCAGCGCATCGCGCCCGGCTCGCCGACGCCGATCGACCCGGGCGGGCTCCTCGCGTTCGGGCCCGTGCCGGTGCAGGTCTCGCTGCTGATGCGCCTCGCGCAGGCGTCGCGGCAGCCCGCCGCGCAGCCGCAGGCCGCGGCGATGCCGGGCACGAGCGCGATGTCCGCCGCGCAGCCGGCGCCGACGCCGCAGCCGGCGCCGCAGGCTCCTGGCGCGGCGGGCGGCGCGGCGATGTCCGCGCCGGCGGCCGGGGCGCCGGCCAAGAAGAACAAGACCGTGCTCGGGCACCTCGACTTCGCGTCGAGCGGGCCGAGCGTGAAGAAGATCGGGCGCACCCCGGACAACGACATCGTGCTCGCGCACGCGCAGGTGTCGAGCCACCACGCGGTCCTGCACGCGATCCAGGGGCAGATCTTCGTCGAGGACCGGGGCAGCGCGAACGGCACGTACGTGCGCGGGCACCGCATCGCGCCGGGCCAGAAGATCGCGGTCCAGAACGGCGAGAAGATCTTCATCGGCCCGATGCCCCTGCAGATCGAGATGGGCGGCACCGGCGCCGTCGAGCTCGTGCAGGAGGAGTACGCGCCCGATCGCTGGGCGGGCCGGCCGCTCTACGAGATCGAGGCGTGGAGCCTCGTCCTCCAGGTCCCGGATCGCGACAACCCGCGCGAGCAGAAGACGCTGCTCGACAACGTGTCCTTCAAGGCCCTGCCGGGCGACATGATCGCGCTGATGGGCCCCTCGGGCGCGGGCAAGACCACCCTCTTGCTCACGCTGAACGGCTACCTGCCGCCCTCGGGCGGCGTGGTCCGCATCAACGGCGAGGACCTCTACAACATCTACGACACGCTGCGCGGCTCGATCGGCTACGTGCCGCAGGACGACCTGGTCCACCCGGAGCTCACGGTCTTCGAGGCGGTCCGCTACAGCGCGAAGTTCCGGCTCCCGCCCGACTACACCGAGGCCGAGATCGACGCCCGCGTCGAGCAGACCATCAAGGACCTCGGGCTCGAGGGGGTGAAGAACCTCCAGATCGGCAAGCCCGAGAAGAAGATCCTCTCCGGCGGGCAGCGCAAGCGCGTGAACATCGCGCTCGAGCTCGTGACCGATCCGGTCATCCTCTTCCTGGACGAGCCGACCTCCGGCCTCGCCGCCGACGACACGACCGCGCTGATCCACCTCTTGCACGACCTCACGAAGGCCACGGGCAAGACGATCATCATGACGATCCACCAGCCGGCGAAGGACGAGTTCGAGAAGTTCACGCACTCGCTCATCCTCGGCTACGGCGGCATCCCGATGTACTTCGGGCCCACGCGGCCCGACGCGTACCGGTTCTTCGGGTCCTGGAAGGAGCGCGCCGGGCAGCCGAACGACATCGACAACCCGCGCGACATGTTCGAGATGCTCGCCCTGCGCGAGCGGCCCATCTACGAGCAGCTCAAGGCGCGCGACCCGAACGCGCCGCGCGGCGAGGCCAGGCGGCTCGCCGCGATCGAGTGGCGCAAGGAGTTCTTTCAGGACGGCAACGCGACGTACCGGAAGATGTACTCGGGGCGGCGCGAGATCGGCACCGGGCAGGGCCAGCGCGGCATCCCGGCGGGGCGGGCGACGACGAGCGGGCAGCTCGGCCTGCTGCTGTCGCGCTACTTCAAGGTCAAGGTGCGCGACGTCGGCGGCACCGCGATCATGCTGCTGCAGGCGCCGATCATCGGGGTCCTGCTGGCGATCGTCTTCGGCGGGCAGGAGCGGGCGATCCCGGCCTGGTGCCTGGGCGCGCTGCAGGAGCTCGGCAAGCGCGTCGGAGGCGCGGGCACGGGCGGGGACGTGATCAACGCCATGTCCCCGACCACCGATCAGACCGGCGCGATCTTCTTCCTGGTGGTCGCCGCGGTCTGGTTCGGGACCTCGAACGCGGCGCGCGAGATCGTGAGCGAGCGGGCCATCTACCTGCGCGAGCGGATGGTGAACCTGGGGCTGCTCAACTACGTGCTCTCCAAGTACATCCTGCTCGCCGGCTTCTGCGTCATCCAGTGCACGGTCCTCCTGGCGATCGTCTTCTTCACGCTCGGGTTCCACGGGGGGCCGCAGGCGTTCGCGCTGCAGCTCGCGGCCCTGGTGGCGACGTCGTTCAGCGCGGTGTCGCTGGGCCTCCTGCTCTCGACGATGGTGGCCTCGTCCGAGGCCGCGATGGCGCTCACGCCGATCGCGCTCATCCCGCAGGTCGTGCTCGGCGGGCTCATGGTGCCGATGACCACGGTGCCGCACCTCAAGCCGCTCATGTACTTCATCCCGGCGCGCTGGGGGTTCGAGGCCGCGATCTCGCCGGAGCGGCAGGCGATCGCGGAGGCCCCGGAGTGGGTGATCGACCTGCACCGGGCGGACACGAGCCCGCCGGACTTCATCGAGGCCGGCAAGTTCAAGTGCGCGATCGCGCAGATGGCCGCCGACAACTACGCGGGCGCGTGGGGGTTCACCTCGTACGATCAGATCTGGGTCCCGTTCGCGGTGCTCATCGGGATGACGCTGGCGCTGATCGTGACCCTCTGCGTGATCCTCAAGCGCCGCGATCCGGTCTGAGCGTGAAGCCCGAGCCCCGCCGAAGAAGGAGGAGCGCCTCCGCCCTCGCCGCCCTGCTCTCGTGGGCCGTGGCGGCGCCCGCGCTCGCGCAGCAGCCCGCGCAGCAAGCGCCCGCGCAGCCCGCGCAGCCCGCGCAGCCGGGCGCCGTGCCCCGCGGGCCGGACGGGGCGATCATCACGCCGCCGGCGCCGGAGGCGCCGAAGGCGGGGAAGCCGACTCCGCCGCGCGCGCTGAACTACACGCCGCCCGAATACCCGAAGGAGGCCGAGGACGCGGGGCTGGAGGGCGCCGTCACGCTGCAGCTCGACATCGACCGCGAGGGGCGGGTCAAGCAGGCCGTGGTCGTCGAGAGCGCGGGGCACGGGTTCGACGAGTCGGCCGTGGCCGCGGCGAAGAGGCTCGAGTTCGAGCCGGCGCGGCGCGCGGACGGGTCGCCCGTCGGCGCGCGCATCCTGTACCGCTACACGTTCACGCTCAAGAAGGCGGGTCCGGAGGCGGCGCCGGGGCGGCCGGAGGACGCGGCGAAGCCCGCCGAGAACCTCCGCGGCGTGGTGCTCTCGACCGGGGGCGACGCGTCGCTCGCGGGCGCCCTCGTGACGATCACCGCGGAGAAGGGCGGCCTGCAGAGGTCGTTCACCACCGGCGAGGACGGGGCGTTCCGCTTCACCGAGCTGCCGCCGGGCAAGTACCGCGTGACGATCGCCGCGGCGGGGTTCGAGCCGCTCTCGGTCGAGGAGGAGATCGCGGCCGGCGAGCAGACCGAGGTGAAGTACCGCCTGCTCGCCGAGGGCGGCGGCCTCGAGGTCACCGTGCGCGGCGAGCGGCCGCCGCGCGAGGTCACGAAGCGCACCCTCGAGCGCCGCGAGATCAGCCGCATCCCGGGCACGAACGGCGACGCGCTGCGGTCCATCCAGAACCTGCCGGGCGTCGCGCGCCCGCCGGGGATCGCGGGCCTGCTCATCGTGCGCGGCTCGGGCCCGCAGGACACGCAGACGTTCATCGACGGCACGCCGGTGCCGCTCATCTACCACTTCGGCGGCCTCTCCTCCGTGGTGCCCACGGAGATGCTCGAGAAGATCGACTTCTACCCGGGCAACTTCAGCGCGCAGTACGGCCGGGTGATGGGCGGCATCGTCGACGCGGGCATCAAGTCGCCGCGCGACGACGGCGGGCTCCACGGCCTCGCCCAGATCGACCTCATCGACGCCCGCCTGATGCTCGAGGGGCCGGTCCCGTTCCTCGACAACGTCCGGTTCGCGGCCGCGGGGCGGCGCAGCTACATCGACGCGTGGCTCGGCCCGGCGCTCGAGCAGGCCGGCGCGGGCGTGACGCAGGCGCCGGTCTATTACGACTACCAGTTCCTCGTCGAGGCGGACGTCACGCCCGCGGCCCGCGTGCGGCTCGCGTTCTTCGGCTCCGACGACGCGCTCGAGCTCCTGCTCGACGACCCGCAGCCGAACGAGCCCGCGCTCTCCGGCAACGTCGGGCTGCACACCGCGTTCAAGCGGCTGCAGCTCCGCTACGATCAGGACATCACCGATCGGGACCGGCTCTCGGGCGTCGTCGCGCTCGGGCAGGACAACATCGATTTCGGGCTCGGGCCCTTCTACTTCCTGCTCGAGCTCAACTCGCTCACGGGGCGCCTCGAGTACTCGCGGCGCCTCGTGAAGGGGGCGACGCTCAACGCGGGCTTCGACGTGTTCTCGGGCACCTACACGGTGGACCTGCGCGCCCCCGCCGGGCCGCGCCCCGGCGAGCCCCCGAACCAGCCGTTCTCGACGCGGTCGATCCAGGAGATCTCGATGGACGGGAGCGCGTTCTTCCCGGCGGCCTACGTCGAGATGGAGCTCAGCCCGAGCGCGCGCGCCAAGCTCGTGCCGGGGCTCCGGGTCGACTACCAGAACGTCAACAGGAAGGCCGACGTGAGCCCGCGCCTGAACGGCCGCTACGACGTGGTCCAGGGCTTCCCGCGCACGACCGTGAAGGGCGGCGTCGGCGTCTTCCACCAGCCGCCGCAGTTCCAGGAGGTCGTGCCGCCGATCGGCAACCCGGACCTCACGGTGAACCGCGCCGTCCACTACGCGCTCGGCGTCGAGCAGGAGCTGACCCGCAGGATCGAGGCCTCGGCCGAGGGCTTCTACAAGCAGCTCGACAACCTCGTCGTGGGCACGCCGTCCACCTCGGGCGCGACGACGAGCTACGTCAACCAGGGCAAGGGCGCCGTGGTCGGGGCGGAGGTCCTGCTCAAGTACAAGCCCGACGAGCGCTTCTTCGGCTGGGCCGCGTACACGCTCTCGCGCAGCACGCGCGTCGACGGCCCCGGCCAGGAGGAGCGGCTCGTCCCCTTCGATCAGACGCACATCCTCACGCTGCTCGGCAGCTACCAGCTCGACCACGGCTGGGAGTTCGGCGCGCGGTTCCGGCTGATCTCCGGCAACCTCGTGACGCCCAACGTCTGCAACGTCGAGGAGGTGTCCTGCGATCCGAAGCGCGCGAACTCGCTCTTCCACGCGCCGAGCGGCGCGTACACGCCGATCCCGGTCTCGGACCCGTTCAGCGAGCGGCTGCCGCTCTTCCACCAGCTCGATCTGCGCGTCGACAAGCGGTGGAAATTCAAGTCGTGGCAGCTCTCGGGCTACCTCGACGTGCAGAACGTCTATAACAGCCCGAACGCCGAGGCGATCCAGTACAATTACAGCTACACGTCCCGTCAGTACGTCACGGGCCTGCCCATCCTGCCGAGCATCGGCCTTCGTGGAGAATTTTGAGATGGGCTCCTCGACCGCACGCTCTCGTTTGACATTCGGGGCTCCGGGTCGCGCTCCCCATGGGAGCGCGCCCTCCGCCCCGAGCCCCTCGCTCCTCCGCCGCGCGCGCCGCGCGGTGCTCGCCCTCCTCGCGCTCGGCGCGCTCGCGCCGGCCACGGGCGGCGGGTGCGTCGCCGGGTTCGACCCGCCGAGCCTGGTCAACACGCTGCGCATCTTCGCGGTGACCGCCGACTCTCCGTACGCGCTCCCGGGGCAGGAGGTCACCTTCAAGATGACCTACCACGACGGCTACCCCGGGCCCGAGGAGGGGCCGCGGCCGGTGCAGATCGTGTGGATCGGCGGCTGCTTCGATCCGCCGGGCGACCAGTACTTCGCCTGCTACGAGCAGCTCGCCGACCTGTTCAAGGGAATCCAGGCCGGCGCCCCGCCGCCTTCCGGGTACTTCGCCGCGGGCATCGGCCTCGACGAGTTCAAGATCACCATGCCCGAGGACATCGTCTCGCGCCGGCCGCCGCCGCAGACGGGCCCGTACTACGGCATCGCGTACGTCTTCTTCGCCGCCTGCGCCGGCCAGATCGGCCCGGTCCTCGACGAGGGGGGCAAGGCGGGCTCGTTCCCCCTCGGCTGCTTCGACGCCGACGGGCGGCGGCTCGGCAGCGAGAGCTTCGTGCCCGGCTACACGCAGATCTACGTGTTCGACGACGGCCGCGACAACCCGAACCCCGAGCTCAAGGGCATCACGCTCGACGGCAAGGAGCTCCCGGAGGACTTCGCGGAGATCCCGACCGTGAAGCGCTGCGACGTCAGCGAGGAGGAGCGGCGCGAGGCCGGGTGCGGCAAGCAGGACCCCACGTCGGAGTGCACGACGTACGAGATCGAGGCGATGGTCGATCCGGGCGTCGCCGACATCGACGAGGAGTCGACCGGCAAGGACGGCGGCCACCTCACCGAGGTCGTGTGGGTGGACTACTTCGCCGATCAGGGCGATCTCGTGTCCGGGGTCAAGCTCGTGAACGACGCGGTGGAAGGCTACAACGACGAGCACGAGGTGAAGTGGATCCCGCCGGATGCGCCGGGCGTCGCGACGATCTGGGCCGTGCTCCACGACGCGAGGGGCGGCTCGTCGGTCACGCAGCGGTTCGTCCGCGTCGAGTGAGGATCCATGATCAGGGCGGCCACCGTATCGATCGTGCATGACGACGCGCGCACCGCGGGGCGGCAGGCGGCCCAGGAGCTCGTGCTCGAGCTCGGCGGGCCCCCGGACGCGGTCGTCCTCTTCGCCTCGGCGAGGTACGCGCAGGCCGAGGTGCTCGCGGGCCTCTCCGGCGAGCTGCCCGCGTCGACGCGGATCGTCGGCTGCTCCAGCTACGCGGAGATCAACGCCGAGGAGGCGCTCACCGGCTCGGTGACGGCGATGGGCCTCGCGCTCCAGGGCATCGACTGCGAGGCCTTCAAGGTGGGCGGCGGCGCGGAGAGCTTCGCCGCCGGCCGCGAGCTCGGCGCGCAGGTCAAGGCGTTCGGCGCGAGCCTGCTCCTGCTCTTCCCCGACGGCCTCAAGATGAACGGCACCCGCTTCCTGCTCGGCCTGCAGGACGTGCTCGGCCAGGGCTTCCCGATCATCGGCGGCATGGCCGCGGATCTCGGCGATTTCTCCTGCACCTACGAGTACTTCGGCCGCGAGCTGATCACCGGCGGGGCCGTGGCCCTCGCGCTGCGCGGCCCCGTCGAGCTGGTCACGGCCGCGCGCGCCGGCTGGAGCCCGGTCGGCGCGCGCCGCACCTGCACCCGCGTGGAGGGCGGCAAGGCGATCCTCGAGCTCGACGGCAAGCCCGCGCTGAGCCTGTACAAGGAGTACCTCGGCGAGCGCGCCGACGAGATGCCCGCGATCGGCATCGAGTTCCCGCTCGGCGTGGTCGGCGGCGTGCAGGGCACGCAGCGCCTGCCCGAGGACGAGGGCGTCCTGCTCGTGCGCGCGGTGATCGGCGTGGACGAGGGGCGGAAGGCGCTGCTCTGCGTCGGCGACATCCCCGCCGGCGCCGAGGTGTCGATGACCCGCGCCGGCAAGGAGGACCTGATCGAGGCCGCGGACGCCGCCGCGTCGATCGCCTGCGCCGCGATGCCCCGCCCCTCCGTGGCGTTCTTCTTCGACTGCATGGGCCGCAAGCTCGTGCTCGGCGCGCGCTACAAGGAAGAGCTCAGGAACGCGTTCGCGCTGCTCGGCGACATCCCCAAGGTCGGCTTCTACACCTACGGCGAGCTCTCGCCCGTGCAGGGGGTGACCATGTACCACGACGAGACCTTCACCCTCGCGCTGCTCCGGGCGCGCTGATGCGCTGCGATCGCTGCGCGCTCGATCCAGAGGGCGGCGAGGGGCTCTCCCTCACGGATTTCCTGGAGAAGGTCGCGGCGTGCTCCGACTGCCCGCTGCTCCAGCCCGAGGGCGCGCCGGCGATCGTGCGGGCGCTCGGCCAGCGGTACAGGGACGCCGCGCGGCACGTCCGGCGGCTCGAGAGCCGGACGCGCCAGCAGCAGAACGAGATCGCCGAGATGCACGCCGAGATGCAGAAGTACGAGGCCCGCATCGCGAAGCTCGAGGCGCTCCACCGCGCGAGCACCCGCGAGCTCCGGGACCAGATCGAGCTCGTGACGAGCCAGGAGGCGGCGATGCGCGCGATGTCGACGCCGCTCATCCGGGTCTGGGAGGGCGTGCTCGCGCTGCCCGTGATCGGCCGCCTGGATCGGGCCCGCGCGGAGCTCATCCTCACGATCCTGCTCGCCGAGATCCAGGAGAAGGGCACCTCGCACGCGATCATCGACCTCACCGGCGTCGGCGAGATCGACGAGGCCACGGCCGATCACCTCCTGCGCATCTCGAGCGCCGCGGAGCTCCTCGGCGCGCGCGTGATCCTGACCGGCATGCAGGGCCGCGTGGCCCAGGCCCTCGTGGCGCTCCAGGCGGACCTCTCCGGCGTGGCCGCGGTGGGCAACGTCGAGGACGCGATCCGCATGGCCATGGCCGCGCGCCGCCGCGGCTGATCGCTCAGGCGGCCGGCGGGCGGAGGGGCGCGCGGTCCCCCGAATCGGGAGCGGAGGCGGGAGCGGCGTCGGCGCCTTCGGCGCGGCCGCAGGCCAGGCGCTTGATGTTGAGCAGGTGCCGGAAGTTGATCGCGTCGGTGGTCGTGTTCCCGCCGAAGGTGCCGCAGCCGAGCATGAACGACAGGGGCAGGTCCGTCGTGATGCCCAGCATGCCGAGCGTGGCGGGCGTGTTCACGAGCAGCCGGCCCGCCGGGATCACCTCGGCGAACCGGCGGATCCGCGCCTCGTCCTGCGTGTGGATCACGGCCGTGTGTCCCGCGCCCTGCTCGTCGAGGATGCGCAGGCAGGCCTCGATGGCCTGCTCCTCGTCCTGGACCGGGAACAGGGAGAGCACGGGCGCGAGCTTCTCGCGCGAGAGCCACGAGCCGAGGCGGCCGAGCGGCGCGGGCACCACGAGCAGCTCGATCGGGTACGGGCGCCGCACCCCCGCGGCCTGCGCGATCACCGCCGCGGGCTTGCCGAGCAGCGCGCGCCGGATGCCCGTGCCCTCCGGGCCGAGGAGCGCCGGCAGCGCGCGGGCGCCCTCGTCGACGTCGAGCACCGCGGCGCCGCGGCGCTCGAGCGCCTCCCAGAGCGGCCCGACCGCCGCGCGATCGACCACCAGGTTGTGCTCGGAGCCGCAGATGATCCCGTGGTCGTAGGTCTTGCTGCGGACGACGTCGCGCGCGACGCGATCCGGATCGGCGTCGGCGCAGACCCACACGGGCGCGTTGCCCGGGCCGACGCCGAGCGCGGGCGTGCCCGAGCTGTAGGCCGCGCGCACCATGTCCGGCCCGCCCGTCGCGAGGATCAAGCCCACGGCCGGGTGCTTCATGTACTGCTGCGTCTGGCGCCGGCTGGTGCGGCCCTCGACGACCTGCACGAGGTCCGGCGGGAGCCCGCGCGCGCGCAGCGCCTCCCGCGCGATCGCGACCGTGCGGATCCCGACCCGCGTCGCCGCGCGGTGGAAGCTCAGGATCACCGCGTTCCGCGTCTTCAGGCACACGAGCACCTTGAAGATCGCGTTCGACGTCGGGTTCGTGATCGGCACGATCGCGAAGACCACGCCCACCGGGCTCGCGATCTCGACCACGTCGCCCTGCCGCCCGATCTCGCCGGCCGCGGGCCGCCCCAGCAGCGTCTCCAGCACGCCCTCGCACGCGAGCCGGTTCTTGTGGGCCTTGTCCTCCACGTCCCCGAGGCCGGTCTCCTGCACGGCCTCCTCGGCGAGCGATCGGGCCTCCGCGAGCAGCCGGCCCGCCACGGCGCGCAGCACGTCGTCGATCTCGGCCTCCGAAGGGCGCCGGCGCACGAGCGCCGCCTGCGCCTCCGCCGCGCGGCGGACCTGCGCCTCCACGATCGTCTCCGGCCTCGAGATCGGCCCGTCCCCCATCTGCCGGATGTTCGCGTCGCGGAGCCGCATCGCCGCCTGCCGCCCCAGCGCCGAGATCACCGCGAGGCCCAGCGCCGGCTCGGCCGCGCAGAGCGCCTCGAGCGCCGGGCGGCTCAGCACGCGGCAGCGCGTGTCGCGGTGCGCGTACGCCGACACCGAGCGCGGCCGCTCGTCGAGCATCGAGAGCTCGCCGAGGAGCTCACCGGCCTCGACGTACGTCAGCACCCGATCCCCCTCGAAATCCACCTGCGGCAGCTCGAGCCGCACGAGCCCCTCGTCGACGAGGTAGAAGCGCTCGCCGCGGTCGCCCTCCTCGAAGAGCGCCTCTCCGGCCGGGTAGAACGCGTGCTCCATGCGAGCGTCCAGCGAGGCGCGCTGCTCTGCCGTGAGCCGCGCCAGGAGGTTCCTGGCGCCCGCCTCGCGGGGGATCATGCTGTCTCGATCTCGTGCCACTGCGCGAATCACCGCGCCGGGCGCGGCGCTCCGCGTACGACGATATCGGAACGCAACGGCCCGAACCACACTCGAGGCCCCGCGCGCGGCGCGCCCTGGACCTCGCGATCACGCCGTGCTCGCGAGCGGCCTCACGCCGCGCTCGCGAGCAGCCGGAGGAAGCCCGCCTCGTCGAGCGCCGGGACGCCGAGCGCCCGCGCGCGCTCGAGCTTCGATCCCGGCGCGTCTCCCACCACGAGGTACGTCGTGCGCGACGACACGCTCGATACCACCTTGCCCCCGAGCGCCTCCACGCGCGCCCTGGCCTCCTCGCGGGACATCGACGAAAGCGTGCCGGTGATCACCAGCGTCACGCCCTCCAGCGGCCCGCCGCCGCGGGCGCGCTCCTCCTCCAGCCGGACGCCCGCGCGCCGGAGCTTCTCGATCAGCGCGGCGGTCGCCGGCCGCCCGAGGTGCTCCCGCACGGCCGCGGCGATCACCGCCCCCACGCCCGGCACCGCCGCGATCTCCGCCTCCGAGGCGCGCGCCAGCGCGTCGATCGATCCGAACGCGTCCGCCAGCCTGCGCGCCGCCGTCGCCCCGACGTGCCGGATGCCGAGCCCCACCAGCAGCTGATCGATGGGCCTGTCCCGCGCCGCGTCGATCGCCGCGAGCAGGTTCTGCGTCGACCGCTCCTTGAACCCCGGCAGCGTCCGGATCTGCTCCGCCGTCAGGAAGAACAGGTCCCCCGGATCCTCGATCAGCCCGCGCTCGAGGAGCGCCGTCGCCGTGCTGTACCCGAGGTGCTCGATATCCATCGCCCCCCGCGACGCGAAATGGACGGTGCGCTCCAGCGCCTGCGCCGGGCAATCGAGGTTCACGCACCGCGCGACCGCCTCACCGTGCGGCCGCACGATGGGCCCCTTGCACGCCGGGCAGGTCGTGGGCATGACGAACCGCCGCTCCGCCCCTGTCCGCAGGCTCGGCACCGGCGCCACCACCTCCGGGATGACGTCCCCTGCCCTCCGCACGACGACCCTGTCGCCGATCAGGACCCCCCGCCGCTCGATTTCATCCTCGTTATGGAGCGTCGCCATCTTCACGGTGACGCCCCCCACCCGCACCGGCTCGAGCACCGCGAACGGCGTGACCGCCCCGGTGCGCCCCACGTTGACCTGGATGTCGACGAGCCGCGTCGTCTGCTCCTCGGCCGCGAATTTATATGCAATGGCCCACCGCGGCGCCTTCGCCGTGCTCCCGAGCTCGGCCTGATCCCCGAGCGGATCGACCTTGATGACGGCCCCGTCGATCTCGTGCTCGAGGGTGTGCCGATCCGCCTCGATTTGCGCGATGTAATGCTCCGCCTCCTCGATCCCGGCGCATCGCGCCGACCGCGGGTGGACCCGGAGCCCCGCCGCCCGCAGATAATCGAGCACCTCCCAGTGGGTCCCGATCGCCAGGCCGTCCGCGCGCACGAGGCCGTGGAAGTAGATATCGAGCGGCCGCGCCGCGGTCACCGCCGGGTCCTTCTGCCGCAGCGCGCCCGCGGCCGCATTGCGTGGGTTCGCGAAGAGCGGCTTGCCCTGGTCCCCGAGCTCCGCGTTGAGCCGCTCGAACGCCGCGATCGGCAGGAACACCTCCCCGCGGACCTCGAGCCACGCCGGCGCCGCGCGGCCCCGGAGTCGCGCGGGCAGGCTCTTGAGGGTGCGCAGGTTCGCCGTCACGTCCTCCCCGACGTCCCCGTCGCCGCGCGTCGCGCCGCGGGAGAAGCGGCCGTGCTCGTACACGACCGCGATGGACACGCCGTCGATCTTCGGCTCCGCGACGAGCGGGGGCTCCCGCCCGAGGCCGCGGACGACGCGCCCCCACCACGCGAGGAGCTCATCCCGGTCGAACGCGTTGTCGAGCGAGAGCAGCCGTGCCGAGTGCCGCACCGGGCGGAAGGGCGCGGCAGGGGGCGCCCCGACGCGCTGGGTCGGCGATTCGGGTGTGACGAGCTCGGGGTAGCGCCGCTCGATGTCCCCGAGCTCGCGGACGAGCGCGTCGTACTGGGCGTCCGAGATCTCGGGGGCCGCGAGCACGTGATATCGATAATCGTGGTGCGCGATCTGCGCCCGCAGCGCCTCGGCCCGCCTGCGCGCCGCGGCGAGCCCGGCGTCGTGTCCATTGTCGCCCACAGCATCCCCCGGTGCTTCCGTGCATCAAGAGTCCTGCCGGGCATCTCGGAGAGAGAGAGGAGAGAGAGGATCACATAGAGTCGCTCCAAAATGCCCTCCACCACCCTCTCACTCGGCAGGAGGCCCCGGTGCGCGAGGGGGCCCTCACCGGAGGGGCGGGGTCGTAGGCGGGCCACGACAGGGGCCCGGGGGTTCGG
>CAYQYG010000237.1:0-13732 GCA_964421485.1 uncultured Polyangiaceae bacterium
CCCGCTCCGCCGCGCGCGCGCAGGACGCGGCGCGCCTCGACTCGCCGCCCGGCGCGGGCGCGCAGGCGGCGCTCTCGACGCCTGCGGCGCTGCCGTCGCGCGCCGCCGCGGTGACGCTCGACAAGAAGGTGGTGCAGCTCAGCGTGAGCTTCCGCGACGTCGTCGACGCGGAGATCTCGAGGAAGCTCTCGAGCGGCCTGCCGACGGTGATCGCGATCCGCGCGTACCTGTTCCAGGAGAGCGGCGGCGATCCGATCGCGCTCGCGGCGAGGAGCTGCCGCATCGTCTACGACCTCTGGGACGAGGTGTTCCGGATCCAGCTCACGCAGCCCGGCGGGACATCGAGCACGGTGGCCGTCAACGTGGAGGGCGTGCTGCGCAACTGCGCGGAGACGCGCAGGATGCCGCTCGTCGAGCGCGCGCTCCTGCGCGACGGCGCGCGCTACTTCGTCGCCGCGCTGGTCGAGGTGAACCCCGTGAGCGCCGAGATGCTGGATCGCATCAAGCGCTGGGTGACGCGCCCGGCCGGATCGACCGCGATCGGCCCGGGCGACTCGCTCTTCGGCTCCTTCGTCGGTCTGTTCGTCACGCGGGTCGAGAGCGCCGATCGCCGGCTCGCCTTCCGCACGCAGCCCTTCTTTCCGCCGGTCCCGCCGCCCCCGCCGCCCCCTCCCACGGCTGCGCCGAAGGGGTGAGGGGGCCCGCTTCGGGCGGCCACCTCGCCGCCCTGCCCCGCCGCCGCCGGGGCCTGCCCCGCGGCGAGGGCCGGATCACGCGGACGCCGGCCGCCGTGGAGGGCTCCGCCGTGGAGGTCCGCCTCCCGCTCCCGTCCTGGTTCGAGCGGGGCGAGGACCCCCGGGGCCCCGTCCCCACGCGAAAAGGCTTGTGTACCGCGCGTTTCGGGGCTTTAGTGGGCACCCACGCGAAGGGTTTTTCCGCATGAGGAGGGCTTACGGTATGCGTTCACGATCGAGCCGGCTGACGATGTCCACTTCGGCGGCGGTGGTCTCTGGGCTCCTGGCGCTGACGAGCTACAGCCCGGCGTTCGCGCAGGCCAAGCCGGCGCAGCCCGCGGCTGCGCCCGCGAAGCCTGCGGCCACGCCGGCACAGCCTGCAGCGCCCGCGAAGCCCGCGGCGGCTGCGGCGCAGCCTGCGGCGGCGCAGCCTGCGGCCGGCGGCGCGGCCAAGCCTGCGGCTGCGGCGCAGCCGGCGGCCGGCGGCGCGTCCAAGCCTGCGGCGGCGCCTGCGCAGCCCGCGGCCGGGGCGAAGCCCGGCGCGACCGCCGAGAAGCCGAAGAAGCAGCTCACCGAGAAGCAGAAGAAGGACGAGGCCAAGAAGCTCTACAAGGAGGCCGAGGCCAAGTTCGACAAGGGCGACTACGCGGGCGCGCTGCCGCTCTACAAGGAGGCCGACGAGCTCGTGCCCGGCGCGCCGCCCAAGTACAAGATCGCGCTCAGCATCGACAAGATGGGTCAGGTCGTCGAGTCGGTCGCCGCGTGGCAGGCGTACCTCGACGCGAAGCCGGACGCGGAGAAGTTCAAGGACAAGATCGCCGAGGCGCAGGGCCGCATCGAGGTGCTCAAGAGGACGCCTGCGAAGGTGAAGGTCGCGACGGTCCCCGAGGCGCCGCCGAACCTCAAGATCGCGGTCAACGGCGCGCCGCAGGCGAGCAAGGAGCTCTCGATCCCGCCCGGCCACCACAAGATCGAGGTCTCCGCCGACGGCTTCGTCACGGCGAGCCAGGAGATCGACGTGACCTTCGCCGAGTCGCGCGACATCAGCGTGGCGCTGACCGAGGCGCCTCCTGCGCCGCCGCCCGTCGCGGAGGCGCCGCCGCCGCCGGCCGAGCCCGAGAAGCCGGCCGCACCGCCCGCGCCGCCGCCCGAGCCGCGCTCGCCGGTGCCCGCGTACGTCACGCTCGGCCTCGCCGGCGTCGGCGCGGTGGTCGGCACGATCTTCGGCATCCAGGCGCTCGGCGCGAAGAGCGACTTCGACGCCGATCCGACGACGGACAACGCGGACGCGGTCGATCGCAACGCGCTGATCGCGGACATGTCGTTCGCCGTGGCGCTGACGTTCGGCGTGACGGGCGCGGTGCTCCTGATGAGCAGCGATGCCCCCGCCGAGGCGCCCGCCGCCGCGAAGGTGCATCCGAAGCCGGCGCTGCACCCCGTCAAGAAGGCGGTCGTGGCCCCGTTTGTGAGCCCCACGGGCGGCGGCGCTGCTGCGCGCTTCACCTTCTGAGGTTTCGGGGGGACCAATGAGAAAGATCCATTACCTGCTCGCCCTGGCGCTCGGCGCCGGGGCGGCAGCCGCCGCCGCGTCCGGTTGCGAGCTGATCGCGTCCGTCGATCGCACGCAGATCCCGTCCGAGCCCGGGACCGGCCAGGGCGGCTCCGGCGGCACAGGCGGCTCCGGCGGCGGTCAGGGCGGCCAGGGCGGCGGTGAGGGCGGCCAGGGCGGCTTCGGCGGCTCGATGCTCTCGAACGGCACCCCGTGCGTCAGCGGGGCGCAGTGCACGAGCACGTTCTGCGTCGACGGCGTCTGCTGCGAGGCGGCGTGCGACGGCACGTGCGTGGCCTGCAACGTGGCGGGCTCGGAGGGCACCTGCACGAACGCGGAGGCCGGCACCGACCCGCACGATACGTGCAGCGACGAGGGCGCGGCGACCTGCGGGATGGACGGCAACTGCGACGGCAACGGCGCGTGCTCGCTCTATGCGAGTGGCACGACGTGCGTCGAGGCGTCGTGCTCGAACGGGACAGAGAACGCGGTCGACACGTGCGACGGCGCCGGGAACTGCATCGACGGCGGGCAGTCGAACTGCGCGCCGTACCAGTGCGACTCGCTGGGTCTGACGTGCCTGACGAGCTGCGCAGACAGCGCCGGATGTATCGATACGTCGTACTGCAACATGCAGGGGAACTGCGTACCGGACAAGGCGACCGGCCAGAGCTGCCAGGGCAACGACGAGTGCACGAGCGGCTTCTGCGTCGACGGCGTCTGCTGCGACACCGGGTGCGGCGGGACCTGCCTGGCCTGCGACGTCGCGGGCTTGGAGGGCACCTGCTCGCCGACGCCCCTGGGCAGCACCGAGCTCGGCTGCATGGGCAACAACGCCTGCAACGGCGCCGGGGCGTGCGCAGCCGTGAACGGCCAGACGTGCGCCGGCGGCGGCGAGTGCGCGAGCGGTCACTGCGCCGACGGTGTCTGCTGCAACACGGCGTGCGCGGGCGCCTGCCAGGCCTGCAACAACGCGGGCACCGAGGGCACCTGCGGCAACCTCCCGCAAGGGACCGTCGATCCCGTCTGCGCGGATCCGAACAACACGACGTGCAACGCCAGCGGGCAGTGCAAGCTCCCCAATGGCGCGGTATGCGGAGCTCACGCCGACTGCGCGAGCGGCAGCTGCACCGGCAGCCCCATCTCGACCTGCCAGCCCTGACGATCGCGCCGGGGCCCGCCGCGCGCGGGCCTCGGCGCGCCGCAGGATGGTGCCTTCCGCCCTCAGCTTCGACCCCGCGGCCCCGGGGTGCCGCCAGCCGCCCCCCGCGCGCCCCAAGGGCCACACGTCCAGCCAATTTCGCCTGACCTCTGGCCCCGAGGGGCAGACCTCCAGCGATCTTCGCCTGAACACCCCGGGATCCGGTGGTCTCCCAGGTGCTGGCCGTGGCGCTATGCGGCGCCGGGCTGGCCTCGTCCAGCCGCACGGCCAGGCGCTTCGCGGCGGTGGGGCTGTGCTCACGGAGGGCGGCGTGCGCCTCTTCCAGGTCGCTCGCCGCCTGCATCGTCCAGCGGATGCGGCGGCTTACTCATCCGCACAGCGGCGATACTTCTCCATCACTTCGTCGTGATCGAGCAGGCGCCCCGCGGCGGCTTGCAGCCGCTCGAAATCACCCAATGACAGCACGACCGCCACCTGCCCGCCGTCGTCGCCGAGCACCACCCCGCGCCCGGTCTCGCGGACCCGACGGATCAGATCGCGGATCGATGCGCTCAGATCCAGGTCCATCCCCAGCCCGTCCATCGTCGCCGCCGTCATGACCTCACCCTGGCACGACGGGCCCAGCCGCTCGCTAGACCCTCGCGCCTGGATGCCGCCAGCCTGGACGGCGATAATGCCTCACGATCTGCGAGCACCGAATGTGACCGCCCCGACGGCCAGCACCTTCGCAATACGTGCATCGCGGGACTTTGCCCACTCGATTCGGCATTTTTCGCCGTCGAGCGTCGCTTCACCGGATGCGCTCCGGCGGCGCCGTGGCTGCACGGATCGGCTCCCTTTCGCCCGCACGGTGCGCTATCCTCTCTTCTCCCGCATGGACCCCAAGCCGCAGAGCCCAGGCATGCTCCTCGCGCCGCCTCCGTCCGGCTCGTCGGCTGCGGTGCGGTTCCCGCCCAAGGACGAGCCCGGCTCCCTGCCGAGCCTCGACGAGCGCCTGGTCCAGCCCGAGACCCGCGAGCAGGTCGTCCGGGGCCGGCGCGTGGTGGCGATGCCCTCCCTCCCGCCGCACGGGGATCGCCACTTCCGGCTCGATTACGTCCTCGGGGCTCACCTCAAGGAGGGGTACATCGGTTCGACCGATCTGCTGACCCGCGCGGGGCCGGGATCGGACTTCGCGACCGATACGTGCATCCGCCGCGAGGGCATCGATCCCAGCACGGACACGCGGTACCTGGAGGAGCTCGCCTTCGAGGTCGTCAACGAGCAGTCGATGCGCGACATCACCGAGCAGGCCGAGGACCTCACCGCGCGCGGCGTGCGCCGCGTCATCGCCATCTTCGTCAAGAAGGGCGAGGTCCGCGAGTGGTCCGCCTCGAAGGGCGACTGGACCGTGCTCGATCCGAAAGGGACGATCAGCGACAGCACGCTGGCCCGTCCGCTGCGGGTGAAGGATCTCCTGGACGCGGCCGAGGCGGACAATGCGGTGGCCCGGGCGCTCCTGGCGAAGAACAACCCCGTGCTCCACGAGGCGAACGCCAGGAGCGAAGAGAGAGGCCACAAGAAAGGCCTGCTCACAGCGGTCGAGACCGCGTGCGATCTGCTCGGGATCGATCTCGACGAGGACCGGCGCGCACACCTGGACAAGCTCGACGCCGCCGGCCTCGAATCACTGCTCGCACGGATTCGCACCGAGCGCCGCTTTCCCTGATCCACAGCCCCTCACGCGTGGGTGCGCCACCCGCCCCTGAAGCTCTTCCACGAGCCGCCGGGGCCGTCGATTTTCACGACAGACCTCAGCAGATCCGGCTGTGCTGGATGAGCCCGTCGCCCCCCACCCCGTCTCCATCCTCGCTCAAGTCCTCTTCGCCCGCGCCGTCATAGGCCGGCACCAGCGCCGCCTCGTCCCAGCGGCTCTTCAGCCGCTCCGCGACCAGCGCCAAGAGCCCCCGCGTCGATTCCCGGTCCGTCGCCGAGATCAGCACCGCGTCCCGGTGCCCCATCATGAGCCGCCTCCCCTCCCCCGCCTCGAGCCGGTCCGCCTTGTTGAATACGATGATCCTCGGGATCTCGATCAGGTCCAGCTCGGTCAGCAACGCCTCCGTCGTCTCCATCTGCTGATCCCGCGCCGGATCGCTCGCGTCCACCACGTGGAGCAACAGATCCGCGTCCGCCGCCTCCTCGAACGTCGCGCGGAACGCGGCGAACAGATCCTTCGGCAGCTCCCGGATGAAGCCCACCGTATCGGTCAGCACCACCTCCCGCTCCTCGGGGAAACGCAATCGCCGCGACCGCGGATCCAGCGTCGCGAACAGCTTGTCCTCGGCCAGCACGTCGGCGCCCGTCAGCGTGTTGAGCAGCGTGCTCTTCCCGGCGTTCGTGTATCCCACGATCGCCACCACCGGCACCCCGAGCCGCGCGCGCCGCCGCCGCCGCTGCTCCCGCTGCCGCGACAGGCGCTTGAGCTGGTCCTCCAGGAACGATACCCGCTCCTTCGCCCGGCGCCGGCCGATCTCCAGCTTCGTCTCGCCGGGGCCTCGGCCGCCGATCCCGCCCGTCAGGCGCGACAGCGAATCGTCCTTCTGCGCCAGCCGGGGCAATGCGTACTTGAGCTGCGCCAGCTCCACCTGGAGCTTCCCGTCCCGGGACTCCGCGCGCTGCGCGAAGATGTCCAGAATGAGCTGCGTCCGGTCCAGCACCTTCAGGTCGGTGTGCTTCGCGATGGCCGACGCCTGCGAGGGCGTCAGGTCTCGGTCGAAGACCAGCGTCTCGACGTCCAGCTCCGCCGCGCGCAGCAGCACGTCGTCGAGCTTCCCCTTCCCGAGCACCAGGCGCGGATCGATCCGGTCCCGGAGCTGGAGCACGGAGTCGGCCACCTCCACGCCCGCCGTCGCCGCCAGGTCGCCGAGCTCGCGCAGGCTCTCCTCGCCGCGCAGCAGGGCGCCGGGCTTCGATTTGTCGGCCACGTGCACCAGGATCGCCCGGCCGTCCTTGGCCGCCACCGCGCGCGTCCGGGAGCGCTTCGCGAACTCGTCCTCGAGCGCCCGGATCAGCTCGCCGAAATCGGTGTCGGCGCGGCCGATGGGCAGCGGGCCGACCGTCCGGTAGGGGACCTGCGCCTCGCCGCGCGCCTCGCCGGCGCCGCGCTCGCGCACGGGCGTGTTGTAGGCGTAGTGGATCGTCCGCGGCTCGCCCTGCGGCGTGAGCTGGACGGCCGCCACCAGATCGAGCCGGAGGCGGACCAGATCGACCAGGTCGTCGCGCGTCAGCGGCTCGTTGAAGAGGTGCGTGTGCACGAGGCGCAGCGCGCGGAAGCGGCCCTCCGCGGCGCGGAGACGGCCGATGTCGGGCAGCATCAGGCGGGTCGCGTCGCCGACGACGACATAGTCGACCTCGCCGGAGCGGTGCACCAGCGCGCCGACCTGGCGGCCCGTCTCGTGCGAGGCCTCGGCGAGCGCCTTGATCAGCTCGGGCGTGGCGATGGTGGAGAGCGGGACCTTGCGGCGGTAGATGCGCTCGAGGGTCCGCGTGGCCTGCGGGCTGAGCCCGGTCGTGTTTCCGTGGAGGGTGGGCATTCGTCAGGGCGCGGTCGCGCCCGACCCCAAAGTAATGCACGCGCGCGCCCTTGTCCGCTGCCGTGTCCGCCCCTGCTCCCATTTCCGCTTCCGCTGCCGTGTCCGCCCCCGCTCCCGTTTCCGTTCCCGGTTCCGTTCCCGCGCCCGCTTCCGGTTCCGCGCCCGCGCCCGCGGCCCGGCCGGCCCTGGTACGCTCGGCGGCATGGCGCTCCACACCCCGCTCCCGCTCGAGGATGCCCGCCGGATCGGCGCGCTTTACGGCCTCGAGGTCGAGGGCGCGCAGGGGATCCTCGCGGGCAGCGTCAACTCCAATTACGCCCTCCGGATCGCGTCCGGCGGGCGCGTCTTCCTCCGCGTCTACGAGGAGCAGGGGCGCGAGGCCGCGGCGCGGGAGGCCGGGCTCCTCGAGCACCTCCGCGCGGGCGGGGTCCCGACGCCCGCGCCGCTGCGCAGGCGCGACGCGGGCGCCTCGGCGGCGGGGATGTCCCTCGCCGAGCACGCGGGCAAGCCGGTCGCCCTCTTTCCCTGGGTCGACGGCGACGCGCTCTGCCAGGCCGCCGTCACGCCCGACGTCGCGCGCCGCGTCGGGGCCGCGCTCGCGCGGGTCCACCTCGCGGGGGGCTCCTTCGAGGGCGCGGCGGTCAGCCGGTTCCACCTGGGCGGCCTCGCGGCGCGGCTCGCGGGCGTCGATCGCGCGGGGCTCACGGCCGAGCTCGCGCGGGACGTCGCGGACCTCGAGCAGCGGCTCGCCCGCATCCGGAGCGACGCCGCGCGCCTCGGGCCGCCGCCGCCGGCGCTCATCCACGGCGACCTCTTCCGGGACAACGTCCTCTGGGGCCCGGCAGGCGAGATCGCCGCGCTGCTCGACTTCGAAAGCGCCTCGCTCGGCAGCGCGGCCTTCGATGTCATGGTCACCGTGCTCGCCTGGTGCTTCGGGGACGACCTCGACGAAGAGCTCGCGGGGGCGCTCTCCGGCGGGTACGCGTCGGTGCGGGCGCTCTCGTCGGAGGAGCGCGGGCGGCTCTTCCACGAGGGGGAGGTCGCCGCGCTGCGGTTCGCCATCACGCGGATCACCGACTTCGAGCTCAGGCCGAGGGGGGTCTGCGTGTACAGGGACTATCGCCGCTTCCTCGCCCGACAGCGGGCGCTCGAGCGGCTCGGCCCGGACGGCCTCGCGCGGGTCCTCGGGCTCTGAGAATCCGCCGGTTTGCCGGGTTTGCCGGGGGCGGCGTTGCGCGAGCGCGGTCGCCCCGTTACCTTCGCCGGATGGCACAGGTCGGGACGCTCGATTTCAAGGGCTTCATCGAGAGACGGAAGGGGCAGCGCGCCGGCGGCGGCGAGGGGGGTGGGCATTCGTACGCGTACGTCTCCGACAAGAACACGCGGATGGCGTTCGACAGGATGAAGCCGGTCGAGCTCGCGGTCACGGCGGCCGTCCGGCTGTTCAAGACCGCGGGGAAGAGCGAGCTCCTGGGGCACGCGGTGAAGGTCGGGCCGAACCAGTTCCCGCGGGTCCACAGGCTGGCCGTGCGGTGCGCGGAGACGCTCGGGATCGCGACGCCGACGCTCTACATCGTCAACAGCCCGTACCTCAACGCGGCCACGTACGGGACCAACGACGACTCGTTCATCATGGTCCACTCGGCGCTCATCGATCACTTCTCCGATGAAGAGCTGCTCAACGTCATCGGGCACGAGTGCGGGCACATCCACAACTGCCACGTCGTGTACCTGACGGCGATGTACTACCTGACGCAGATGGCGTCGGTCTTCGTGAAGTGGATCGTCGGGCCGGCGAAGCTGGCGCTCTCGGGGTGGTCGCGGCGGGCGGAGATCACCTGCGACCGGGCGGGGCTGCTCTGCGCCAAGAGCCTGGACGTCGCGACGCGCTCGCTGACGAAGCTCGCGCTGGGGTCGACGAAGCTCTATGACGAGCTGAACCTCGAGGCGTTCGTGGCGCAGCACGAGGAGAGCAAGGGGGGGATCGGGCGGTTCGCCGAGATCAACGCGAGCCACCCGTGGCTGCCCAAGCGGGTGCTCGCGCTCCGCGCGTTCGCGGAGAGCCAGGTCTACCGCGAGCACGCGGGGATCGGCGGCGGCGGCCTCTCGATGGAGGACGTCGACGAGAAGGTGCACGAAATCATCAAGATCTGGGGCTGAGGGCCTGACCTATGCTCGAATCCTTCCACGGCCGAAAAGACGATGTGACGGCGGCGCTCCGCGATCTGGTCGGGCTCGCCGAATCGGTGGGCGCGAGGAGCCTCGCGACCCGCATCGACACCGACCTCGTGCAGAAGCTCATCGCCGACCGGTTCCACCTCGTCGTGGTCGGCGAGTTCAACCACGGCAAGACCACCTTCGTGAACGCGCTGCTCGGGGCGCAGATCCTGCCGGTGGGGGTGACGCCGACGACCGCGGTGATCCACCACCTGGAGTACTCGGCGGAGCCGCGGGCCGAGGTGGTCTACGCCTCGGAGGAGCGCAAGGCGCTGCCGTTCGAGGAGGTCCGGGACTTCACGGTCGGCGGCGAGCGCGCCTCGCACGCGGGGGATGTGAAGTACCTCGAGGTCGGCTACCCGGCCGAGCTGCTCCGCGAGCGCATCGTGCTCGTCGACACGCCCGGGGTGAACGACCTCTCGCTCCAGCGGGCGGACATCACGTACAGCTACATCCCGCGCTCGGACGCGGTGCTCTTCCTGCTCGACGCGGGGCAGCCGCTCAAGGAGAGCGAGCGCGTGTTCCTGCAGGAGAAGCTGCTCGGGCAGTCGCGGGACAAGATCATCTTCGTCGTGACCAAGCGCGACATCTGGGACGCGGACGAGGAGGTCGAGGCGCTCGCGTACATCAAGGGCGAGCTCGCCAGGCTGGTGAAGGCGCCGGTGGTGTTCCCGGTCTCGGGGGAGCGGGCGCTCGAGGGGGACAAGGACGGGAGCGGGATGCCGGCGCTGCTCGACCACCTGACCCGGTTCCTGGCGGAGGAGCGGGGGCGCATCCTGCTCGACAACGCGCTCGGCGAGGGGCTCGAGGGGGCGCGGCTCCTGCACAAGGGCGTCGACGCGCGGCGGCGCGCGGCGGCGATGTCGCGGGAGGAGCTCTCGCGGCGGATCGAGGCGATCGAGCGTGACCTCGCGGGGCAGTCGCGCACCATCGACGAGCGGCGCGCGGCGATCCGCGAGGAGGTGAGCGCGATCCGGGCGTGGGTGAAGCGCGACCTCGAGCGCTTCGTGGACGACGTGACGCGGCAGCTCCCGGCGATCATCGACGAGGCGAAGGCCGACGAGATCAAGGTCTACCTGGGGGCGTTCCTCGAGCGGACGTTCGCGGAGTGGGCGCAGGCCGAGACCAAGGAGATCGCGGGGGCGCTCGAGGCGCTCGCGGAGAAGACGATCGCGCTCGTGCGTGAGGACGCGCACGACGTGGCGAAGCGCGTGAGCGAGGCGCTCGGCGGCGACGTGAAGACGCCGAACGTGGAGGTCGATACGCTGCGCTACGACGTGGGGGTGTTCGCGCTCTTCACGATCGGCCTCGGCGTGATGTTCACGAACGCGCTGCTCGGCGGCCTCCTGGCGCTCGCCGCGCCGGTGCTCGCCGTGTACGTGAAGGACAAGGTCGAGGCCGAGACGCGCAAGAAGGCCAAGGAGCTGGCGCCCGAGGGGCTGCGCGAGGCGGCCTCGCGGATCGGGCCGAAGCTCGACGAGATGATCCAGGAGTTCGCGAGCCGGCTGGACGCCTGGGTGGTGACGGCCGGTGAGGAGCTGCACCGCGAGGTGATCGAGGTGCTCAAGGCGGCCCGGTCCGAGCGGGAGCGGGTCGAGCCGGACGCGGCGCGCGCGGTCCAGACCTGCGACGAGCAGGCGGCGGCGCTGACCACGGTGGTCGCCCGCCTGGAGGGCCTCCGGAGCGCCCTCTGGACCCCGGCCAACGGCGAGGCCGCCGCGCCGCCCGCCCCGGCCGCCCCCCTCCCCAACGCCCCGGGCGGCTCGGCCTGATCAGGCCGAGCGCCGCGATCCCTCCCGCCAGCGGGTATCCAACCGTCGCGGCCTCGTGCGACAATGGCCGCGTGCAGCTCGATTTCGCAGCCCGCGAGGTGACGATCAAGCTCGTCTATTACGGGCCGGCGCTGAGTGGCAAGACGACCAACCTCGTCTCGCTGCACGGCCTGGCCGGATCGGATTCGCGCGGGCGGCTCATGACGCTCGAGACGCAGGATGATCGGACGCTGTTCTTCGATCTGCTCCCGCTCACCTTCCGCTCCAAGGACGGCGACTGCTCGCTGCGGATCAAGCTGTTCACCGTGCCCGGGCAGCCGATGCACTCGGCGACGCGGCGCCTGGTGCTGCAGGGGGCCGACGGGGTCGCGCTGATCGCCGACTCGCAGACCTCCGAGACGCAGCGCAACGCGGAGGCTTTCTTCGACCTCCGGCAGAACCTCAAGGAGAACGGGCTCGACCTGTCGCGGATGCCGCTCGTCATCCAGTTCAACAAGCGCGACCTCCCGTCGATCCGCAGCGACGAGGAGCTGGCGCGGCTCGCCGCGCGCGGCAAGGAGCCGGTCTACAAGGCGATCGCGACGCAGGGCGTGGGCACCGTCGAGACGTTCCTCGGGCTCCTGCACCTCACGTGGGAGATGCTCGAGCAGACGCACCAGCTCTCGAAGCGGCTCTCGATCAGCGGCGAGGAGCTCCTGAACAGCGCGGCGCAGCAGCTCGGAGCGAACGCACCTGTCGCCGACCTGCTGGCGCGGCGCATGGGCGGCGGACCGGACAGGAGCTCGCGGATCGTTCCATGAGGCACGACGCGAGCGAGCAGGACGCGGCGGACGGCGGCGCGCTCGAGGAGGGCGCGCCCGAGAGCTCCGAGCCGGCCACGATGCCGCCGCCCGCGGCGGCGCCGTCGGTCGAGAAGGTCGGGATCGGGCCGCTGGCGCTGGAGCACCTCGTCCACCGGAGCGCGCTCGGCGAGATGGCCGCGTCGTTCCACAAGCTCTTCGGCATCCCGATCCGGATCCTCTCCGGGCAAGGGGAGGTGCTCGCCGAGGCCGCAAAGGCGGCGCCGCTCTGCGCGCTCGTGAACGAGCAGCCGGCCGGGCGGCGCGCGTGCCAGGCCCTCGTGCTGGAGGCGACGCGCGCCGCCGCGTCCGCGAAGGTCGAGCGCTCGGAGCCGTGCTTCACGGGCGCGCTCTACCGCGTCGTGCCCATCGAGTACGACGGCCGGGTGATCGGCCGCGTCCTGCTCGGGCCCTACCTGCCCGCGGACGTCACGGCGGCGCCGCCGCGGCTCTTCGACGTCGCGGCCGGGCTCGATCCGGCGCGCGCGGCCGAGGCGCTCACGGGCATGGCGCGGGTCACGCCCGAGACGATCGCGGCGATGGTGGACCACCTGCGGTCCGTGCTCGACCTGATCCTCTTCAGCGGCCACAAGGCGCTGCTCACCTCGACGATGCACGTGGCGTCGATCCGCGAGAGCTACCGCGAGCTCACCGAGAAGAACACGGAGCTCCAGGCGGCGTACGACCGGCTCAAGGAGCTCGACCGGCTCAAGTCGAACTTCCTCGCGACGGTCTCGCACGAGCTGCGCACGCCGCTCACGTCGATCATGGGCTACAGCGAGATGCTGGCCGAGGGCATCGGCGGCCCGCTCGCCGCGGAGCAGCTCGAGTTCGTGCAGACGATCCGGACGAAGAGCGACCAGCTCCTCGGCCTGATCATGAGCCTGCTCGACCTCTCGAAGCTCGAGAGCGGCACGATGATGGTGCGCCGGGGCGAGGTGACCATCGGCGAGGTGCTCGCCGACGCGGCGTCGACGATCGCGCCGACCGCGAGCAAGAAGGGGGTGCACCTGCGCGTCACGACCGAGGAGGACCTGCCGCTCGTGCTCGGCGACGGCGATCGCCTGCGGCAGGTGTTCATCAACCTCGCCGAGAACGCGGTGAAGTTCACCGAGCCCGGCGGGTCGGTCGTGCTCTCGGCGAAGGCGATCGTGGAGGACCCGGACGACCTGCCCGGCCTCGTGCTCGTCGCCCCGCTGCGCAACGAGGTCGAGGTCCGCGTCTCGGACACCGGCATCGGCATCCCCGAGAGCCAGCGGGCGCGCGTCTTCGATCCCTTCTACCAGATCGACCAGAGCTCGACGCGCGAGCACGGGGGCACGGGGCTCGGCCTGTCGATCGTGAAGCGCCTGATCGAGGCCCACCACGGCGCGATCCGGATCGAGCACAACCACCCGCGCGGCGCGGTCTTCGTGGTCACGCTGCCGACCGTCGGGGGCGCAGGGCCGGCGAGCAGCGCGGGGCCGCCCTCATCGCATCTGTTCCAGTGAGCCGGCGGGGATCCGAGGACGAAAGGGTCGAGCTGCTGCGCGCGGTCCTGAGCGGCGGCGAGGACGCGCGCGTGCTGGTCGGCATCGGCGACGACGCGGCGGTGCTCGCGCCGGCCGCGGAGCCGCTCGTGTGGACCGTCGACTGCGCGGTGGAGGGCGTGCACTTCCGCCGCGACCTCATGAGCCTCGAGGACGTCGGCTACCGCGCGACGATGGCGGCCGCGAGCGACCTCGCCGCGATGGGCGCCGCGCCGCTCGGCCTGCTCGCCGCGCTGGTGCTGCCCGAGAGCGTCTCCGACGACGAGCTCGCCGCGATCGCGCGAGGCCAGCGCGAGGCCGCCGACGTCCTCGGCGCCGCGATCGTCGGCGGCAACCTGTCGCGCGGGGGCGAGCTGTC
>CAYQYG010000238.1:0-13699 GCA_964421485.1 uncultured Polyangiaceae bacterium
TGCCGCGCCCGCTGCCGCGCCCGTTGCCGCGCCCGCGCCCGTTGCCGCGCCCGCGCCTGCTGCCGCGCCCGCGCCCGCGCCCGCCGCCGCTGTCGCTTTCAAGCGCCGGAACCGCCCCACGCGTCGCACCACGTGGGACCTCAACGTCGAGGGCGCCTTCGGCCGCGCGTTCGAGGACAGCGCGCACTGGAGCGGCTTTGGCCGCGTCCGCGGCGGCTTCCTCCTCGTCGACGAGCGCGACCTCATGTCGCCGAGCTTCGTCGCGCTCGGCCTCACCTACGAGCTCTCGGACCTGTCGCCCGCCACGCTCGGCGTCCAGGCCGAGATCCTCTCGCTCTCCTCCGGCATGTGGTCGCAGCTCGGCGCCGGGATCGACCTCGCCCAGATCCGGCCCGCCTTCATGGCCAGCCTGGGCATCAGCGTGCTCGGCGCCGAGGTGCAGCTCCGAGGCGACGACGATCAGAGCGCCTACTTCGCGCTCTTCGCCAAGCTCCGCCTCCCCATCAGCATCATCGCCTTCGGCCTCTCCGACTAGCCTCGCCCCCCATCCCCTCGTAGTCCGGCAAGAGGCCCCCCGGGGCCGGACCTGTTCGTCCACCAAGGCGCCCCCCAGGACGTCGACCCGGCAGCGACCACCGCATCACCGCGCTACCCTCGCGCCGTGCGCACCCTCCTCCCCCCTCCCGCGTCGGTCATCGACCCCTCGACAGGCACCCTGAACGCCGGCTCCTTCCGCGGCGGCCTCCCGCGCGTGGACCTCTCGCCCCTCGAGCCCCGCCCGATGCGGCGCTTCTTCAGCCACAAGCGGTGGATCTACGTCGCGATCGCCTCCGAACAGGTCTACCTCGGCGCCGCGGTCGTCGACCTCGGGTACGCCGCGAACGCGTTCGCGTTCGTCTACGACCGGACCGAGGCGCGCATGATCGCCGATCGAGCCGCGCTCGGCCCGCCCCTGCTCGTCGAGGTCAGCGACGTCGCGGGCGAGGGCGCGCACGCGCGCGCGCGGCTCCCGGGCGCGCGGCTCAGGTTCGAGCGGCCGCGCGGCGAGACGATCATGCTCGTCGAGATCGAGATCGGCGACCTCCGCGTCTTCGCCCGCATGGACTGCGCCGGCGCCCCCCCGGCCATCGGCGCGATCGGCCGCGTCGCCGGCGGCGGCGCGGACACCACCGAGAAGCGCGCCCTGCTCGCCGTCACCGGCGAGGCGAGCGTCGCGGGGCGCCGCCTCTCGCTGGACGGCGCGCTCGGAGGGTACGACTACACGAACGGCCTCCTGCCCCGGCGCACGGTCTGGCGCTGGGCGTTCGCCCTCGGGCGCGCGCGGACCGGCGAGCGCGTCGGCTTGAACCTCGTCGAGGGCATGACCGGCGAGGCCGAGTGCGCCCTCTGGATCGGCCGCGACCTCTTCCCGCTCGCCGAGGGGCGCTTCTCCTTCGACCCCGCGCGGCCCCTCGATCCGTGGCGCGTCCAGACCGCGGACGGCGCCGTGGATCTCCGGTTCACACCGGGCGGCATGCACGCGGAGCGCAAGAACCTCGGCCTCGTCCGCTCCCGCTTCGTCCAGCCGGCGGGCCTCTGCTCGGGCCTCATCCGGATCCCCGGCGGCGGCGAGCTCGCGCTCGACGGCGCGCTCGGCGTCACCGAGGATCAGGACGTGGTCTGGTAGCGGCTACGCGCCCGCGCCGCCGCGCCGCTCGGCGATCAGCGCGTCGAGCTGCTCCTCGGTGATGAGCTTCGTCCCGTACTTGCGCGCCTTCACCGCCTTGCTCGAGGTGGAGGCCACGTCGGCGATCACGAGGTAGTTGAGCTCCTTCGTGACGGCGTTCAGCACCCGGCCGCCGCTCGACTCGACGAGCTGCGTGAGCTCGCCCCGCGACCGCGTCCCCGCGCCGGTGAAGCAGAACGTGAGGCCGGCGAGCGGGCCCGCGGCCTCCATCGCGACGGGCGCGATGCCGAAGTCGAGCAGCCGCTTGATCTCGTCCTTGCGGGCGCGCAGGCCGCGCGCGATGCCCGCCGCCTTGATCGCGCCCAGGCCTGGGATCGCGGCCAGGTCCGCCTCGCTCGCGGCGAGCACCCTCTCGATCGTCCCGTAGCCGGCCGACACGATGAGCCGCGCCGTCTGGATCGCGAACCCCTCGATCCCGAGCGCGGCGAGGAAGACCGGCAGCGTGAGCGGGAGGCGGCTCTGGAGCTGCTCCAGGCACTTCTTCGCGATCTTCTCGCCGCGGCGCTCGAGGTCGGCGATGTCCTTCACGGTCAGCTTGTACAGATCGAGCGGCTCGCGCACGAGCTTCGCCTCCACCACCTGCTCGATCAGCTTGTCGCCCCACTCGAGCGCGCCGATCGCGTCGATCCAGTTGTGGATGCGGCCCTCGACCAGCGCCTGGCAGGAGCCGTTCCGGCAGAGCAGGTACTCGCCCTCGGTCGAGAGCGGGGCGCGGCAGACCGGGCAGTCCGAGGGCGCCTGAGCGGCGGGGCCGCGCTTGTCGACGACCTCCTCGACGTACGGGATCACGTCGTTCCTGCGCGACACGAGGACCTCGTCGCCCACGCCGATGCCGAGGCTGCGCACGTTCGCCGCGTTGTGCAGCGACGCGCGCTGCACGGTCGCGCCCGCGAGCTCGACGGGCTCCACGATCGCGACCGGCGTGACCCGGCCGCTCGGGCCGGTGTCCCACTGGATCGCGGTCACCCTCGAGACCTTCGCGGGCGAGGCGAACTTGAACGCCACGGCGCCGCGGGGGCGCCGGTTGAGCTCGCCGAGCAGGCCCTGCGCGTGCAGCGAGTCCACGTAGACGACGAGCCCGTCGATCTCGTAGTCGAGCCCCGACCGGAGCTCGTTCGCGTAGCGGCGGTAGAGATCGATCACGTCGCTCACCGCGCCGTACGCGGTCCGGGGTGTCGCGAAGCCGAGGTCGCGGAGCCACTCGAACTTGCGCCGCTGCGTGGGGATCTCGAGGTGCTCGGCGACGTCGTAGAAGAGCACCGTGCAGTGCTCCGCGCCCTGCCCGTCGAAGCGCTTCGACAGGCCAGCGGCCATGTTCCTCGGGCTCGTCACGCCCGGGTAGGACCGCTTCATGTCCGAGAGGCGGAGGATGATCTCCCCGCGCACCGAGAGCGAGCCCTTCTCGCGGATGCGCGCGGGCACGCCCTTCATCCGGGCCACGTTCGAGGTGATCCGCTCGCCCCAGTCCCCGTCGCCGCGGGTGATCGCGTCGACGAGCTTGCCGCCGCGGTAGATCACCTCGATCGAGATCCCGTCGAGCTTCTCGGCGACGAAGAGGTCGCGATCGACGGGGGTGTCCGGCGCCGCGTGCGCCTCCTTCGCGAGCAGCTCCTCGCAGCGGGCGACCCAGGCGCGGAGCTCCTCCTCGCTCACCACCTTGTTGAGCGACCCCATCGGGATCTCGTGCCGCGCCTTCTCCCACTCGGTGACGAGCGCGGCCGAGCCGACCTTCGCGAGCACCGGGTGGGTCGGATCGAGCGCGCGGAGCTCGTCCTCGATCGCGTCGAACGCGGCGTCCGAGATCTCCGGGTGGCCGGCGTAGTAGCTCGCCCGGTAGCGCTCGACGCGCGCGGCGAGCTCCTCGATCCGCGCGCGCTGCCCGGGGTCGATCTCGAGCCCTCCCTGGAGGGCCACCGCGTTGTCCGCCTTGAAAAGCTGGGCCTGCGTCATGCTCCCCTCGTCACTCGAGCTCCGCCTCGCCGCCGCGGCGCGCCGCTGCGAGCAGGTCGCTCATGCCCATCGCGAGCTCCTCCGGCAGCTCGTCGTCGCGGAAGAGCCGCACCTCGAGGATCTCCAGCGGGTTCTGCGGCGGGCGGGTCGGCGCGCCGATCCGCGCCTCGACCACCACGGTCACCGCGTGGAACCGGACGTCGCGATCCGGCCGCGAGTAGACCCCCACGAGCCTCCCGAGCTCGACCTCGGTGACCCCCGCCTCCTCCAGCAGCTCGCGCACGATCGACGCGCGCAGCGTCTCGCCCCACTCGAGCGTCCCGCCCGCGAGCGCCCACGTCCCCGTGTCGCTCCGCCGGATGAGCAGCCAGCGCCCGTCCTCGGTCCGCGCCGCCGCGGCGATGCCGATCACCGGCCTCCGGAGCAGCGCCTTCGCGACCTCCCTGGCCAGGGCGAGGACGGAGCGCGGCAAGATCGAGAGCGGTGCGATCGGCATCGGCAATTCGTGACGCGAGGGCGGAAAGCATAGGAGCGATCCCCCGCGCGCTGGGGGAAATCCGCGGCCTACGTCACCGTTCACTGCCCGGATACCGCTCTGCTGCACGAGTGAGGAGAGGAGCGGAGAAGAGAGAGGGATCACAGGGAGGCGGGGAGGCGAGAGAAGAAATCAGAAAATTCTCGCCTCCCCGCCTCCCCGCCTCCCTGTGAATCTCTCTCTCCCCTCCCGCTCCGTCGAAGAACCTCGCTTCTTTCAGGGCTAGCATGGGGTCATGCCATCGGGTTCCTTGCGCGCGATCTTGTGGCTCGCGGCGTCCGGGGCCGCTGCGGGGCTCGCGCTCTCCGCTTGCGAGGGCGAGGAGCAGCTCCCGGCGCCGCGCGGCGGGTCGGGCACCACGACCGCGGGCTCCGGCGCAGCGGGTGGGGCCGGGGGAGGAGGTGGCGGCGGCGGCAGCTCGCCGGCGCCGAACCTGTGCGAGTGCTCCGCCGCGCTGGGCGAGGTGGACTGCAGCGACTGCTTCAACGCCAACGCCGCGCTGGGCGCGCCCTGCGCCGCCGAGGCCGCCGCGTGCTCGGGGGACGCCGGCTGCGACGCGATCCGGCTGTGCGTGCAGGCGTGCGACGACGCGGCGTGCAAGCAGGCCTGCATCCTCCCGTTCGACGCCGACGCGTCGCACGGCCTGTGGCGGGACGTGCTCATGTGCGTGTGCGGGCGCTGCGTCGAGGCGTGCGCGCACAAGCCGGCCCTCGAGTGCGACGAGGGCGCGGGCGGCGCGGGCGGCGGCGCGGGCGGCGGCGGCGTGGGCGGCGGCTAATGCGGCCCCTCCCTGTGATCCTCTCTCTCTTCTCTCTTCCGTCCCTCGGTCAGCGGTAGTCGTTCACGTCGATGTTGTACCGCTTCATCCAGCGGTGGACCTGCATCCGCTCCTTGCCGAACTCGCGGCCGACGGCGGCGACGTTGCCCTTGTGGTGGCGCAGCAGGGCGCGGAGCTCCTCCTCGGTCGGCACCCGCGACCGTCCCACGACCCTCTCCGGGGCAGCGCCCCCCGAGGGGCGCGTAGGGGGCGCAGCCCCCTCATGGGCTGTCGCCACGACCCTCTCCGGGGTAGCGCCCCCCGAGGGGCGCGTAGGGGGCGCAGCCCCCTCATCGGCTGTCGGCCCTGCCGACCCTGCCGACCCTGCCGACCCTGCCGACCCTGCCGACCCGTAGGATTTCATGCGGTCGCGGATGTCGTCGGGGAGGTGGTGGGCGTCGAGCGCGGGGCCCTCGGCGAGCGCGATGCCGCGCTTGATGATCGCCTCGAGCTCGCGGACGTTGAACGGGAAATCGTGGTGCAACAGGCCCGTCATGAAGGGGAACGTCACGCCGAGGTCGGGGCGCCCGTGCCGGGCGAGCAGCGCGCGGCAGAGCGCGAACACGTCCTCCTTCCGCTCGCGGAGCGGCGGCAGCGTGAGGCTGTACTCGTTGAGCCGCGCGAAGAGATCGCCGCGGAAGCGGCCCTCCCGCTGGAGCTTGCCGAGATCGCGGTGCGTGGCGCAGACCACGCGGACGTCCACGCGCTCGGGCTGCGTCGCCCCGATGGGGATCACCTCCTTCGACTGGAGGACCCGGAGCAGCTTCGTCTGCGCCTCGAGCGGCATGTCGCCGATCTCGTCGAGCAGCAGCGTGCCGCCGTCGGCCGCGCGCACGAGGCCGATCTTGTCGCGGTCGGCGCCGGAGAACGCGCCCCGCCGGTAGCCGAAGAGCTCGCTCTCGAGCAGCGGCGCGGGGATGGCGGCGCAGTTGACGGCCTGGAAGGCCCCGCGGCGGCCGCTCGCGGCGTGCAGGTGCTCGGCGAAGACCTCCTTGCCCGTCCCGCTCTCGCCCAGCAGGACGACCGAGATGGGGCTCTGCGCGACGCGGTCGAGGGCGCGGAGGAGCCGGTCGATCTGGTAGCCGCCGATCACGCGCGAGCGCGGCCGCTGCGCCGCGCCGCGCTCCTCCGGCCCGCCGACGATCGCGCCGTCGATCCGGTGGCGCGCGTAGCTCTCCGCGCCGGACTCGACGAACTTGAAGATCGCGTCGCCGACCCGGATCTCGTGGAGGTGCTCGAGCGCGATCTCGTCGACGAACTCGCCGTCGACGAGCGTGCCGTTCCGGCCGCCGAGGTCGGTCAGGACCCAGCGGCCGCCCTGGTAGTGGACGCGCGCGTGCTGGCGGGAGACCGCGGCCTCGGGCACGCAGATCCCGCACGACGGGTCGCGCCCGATCACGAGGTCGCGCTCGTGGAGCAGGTACGCGGGCGCGAACTGCTCGAACGACGGGGCGTAGAGGAGGACCAGGCCAGCGCGCGTCCCGCGGGCGTCGGGCGACGCGGGCGCTCCGTACACCTGCATCGACGCGGTCGTCGGGCTGCCCGATCGGTGGCTGCGCGGATCGCTCGGCACGGGTGCACAGGATACCGCGGTTTCGCAGCCCGAGCGGCGATGGGATAGGCTCCGCGACATGAAAAGGGTCGTGTGGGGGGCAGTGCAGCTCTCGAGTCAAGGCGACGTCGGCGAGAACCTGGAGCGCGCCTCGGCGCTGATCGCGGAGGCGGCGCGGCGCGGCGCGAGCGCGGTCGTGCTGCCCGAGAACTTCGCCTACATGGGCGACGAGGAGGGCAAGCGCGGGATCGCGGAGCCGCTCGACGTCGAGCCGGCCGGTCCGATCGGGCGGCGCGTGGCCGAGGCGGCGCGCGCGGCGGGCGTGGCGGTGATCGCGGGCGGGTTCCCGGAGCGCTCGGAAGATCCGGCGCGCCCGTTCAACACGTGCGCGGTCTTCTCGCCCGAGGGCCGCGTCGTCGAGCGCTACCGCAAGGTGCACCTGTTCGACGTCGACCTCGCCGACGGGACCCGCTACCGCGAGTCGGCCTCGACGAGCGCGGGCGGCGTGCCGGTCGTCGCCGAGGTGGGCGGCGCCAGGGTGGGCCTGTCCATCTGCTACGATCTCCGCTTCCCGGAGCTCTATCGCGCGCTCTCGGCCGCCGGCGCCGAGGCGATCGTGGTGCCGGCGGCGTTCACGCTGCTCACCGGCAAGGATCACTGGATCGTGCTGCTCAGGGCGCGCGCGATCGAGTGCCAGGCCTACGTGATCGCCGCCGCCCAGTGGGGCAAGCACCCGCGGGGGCGGGCGACCTATGGCAAGTCGTGCATCATCGATCCCTGGGGTGAGGTGATCGCGCAGGCCTCGGAGGGGGAAGGGGTCGTGACGGCGACGCTCGATCCGGCGTACCTCGCGCGGGTCCGCGAGAGCCTGCCGGCGCTGTCGCACCGCCGGCTGTAGCCGCGAGGGGGCTCGCGCGGCGTCCGCCGCGCTACTCGGCGGCCGGGGCGCCGGCGTCGTCCACGGCGCCGCCGGCCTGGACCGCGGCGTCGCTGTCAGGGGGCGTGGCTGCGGCGCCACACCCCGGTCCGGAAGCGGGCGCGCCTCCGCGCTTGGAGAGCAGCGCGCGGAGCTCGGCCGGCCGGCGGAAGCCGATGCGGCGGGCCACGTCACCCTCGGCGTGCCCCTCGCGCAGGAGGGCGCGGGCGCGCTGGGCGCGGACCTCGTCGTAGAAGACGTGCGGCGACAGGCCGAACGCGGCGCGGAAGAGCCGCGCGAAGTGGAACTCCGAGAGGTCGAGATCGAGGGCGACCTCGTACGAGCGGATACGCTGCCCCGCCTCCGCGGCGGCGCGGATGCGCTCGCGGCCAAGCACGAGGCGCTCCGATGTGCTGCGCGGCAGCGGCGGGGCCGCAGGCCGGGGCGGGGGCGGGGGCAGCGGCGAGGCGGTCGCCGGGCGCGGGGCGAGCCCCTGCGCGTGCGCCGATCGCGCGCCGTACACCGGGCTCGCCGGTCGCGCCGGCATGGTCATGGGAGCCCGCGCTGCAGCCGGCGACGCGTGGGATGCCGAGGGTGCGATCCGATGAGGGAAGGGAAGCGCGTTGTTCACAGCGTACCTCTCCAGCGTTTTCGGACGTCGATCCGCGGCCATCGCGGCGCCGTCCGTTGCCCCCTCCCCATTGCAACACACAGGCCCGCCCGGCAGGGCCGGGCGCCGACGAGGGGGCTTTCGCCCCCTACGCGCCCCTCGGGGGGCGCTACCCGCTGGACCCGGGCCGGCAGGGCCGGGGGCCGATGAGGGGGCTTCGCCCCCTACGCGCCCCTCGGGGGGCGCTACCCGCTGGACCCGGGTTCCACGCGCGGCCCGCCCGGCAGGGGCCGGCAGGGCCGATGAGGGGGCCGTGCCCGGGGGCGCAGATGGATGAAGGAGGGGCGTTCGCTTCGGTCACGACGGTTGGTGGTCCGCTGAACCGGGGTTCGGGGCGGAGGGCGCCGTCAGGCGACCCGGAGCCCCGAGTGTCGAACCGGGGTGTGGCGCCGGCACCCCTGCTCCGGGCGCCATGGGGGTGTGGCCGCCGGTTCACGCGCGCGCTGTCGGCGCGTAGGGCATGCGCCGAGCGCGCACGGCGTGCCGCATAGGCCGGTGCGCACCCCTGATGAGCGCAGCGTCACACGTCGAGCTCGGCGTTCGGCGCGCGCTCCATGATGAAGCGGAAGCGGGCCTGCGCGTCCTTGCCCATCAGCTCGTTCAGGATGCGATCGGTCTCGATCTCCCCCTCGATCACGACCCGCAGCGCGCGGCGCCGGCGCGCGTCGAGCGTCGTCGACTTGAGGTCCTCCGCGGGCATCTCGCCGAGGCCCTTGAAGCGGGAGATGTCGGCCTTCGCGCTCTTCGGCAGCTTCGCCAGGATCCGATCCCGCTCCGCGTCGTCGAGCGCCCAGTGCGTCTCCTTGCCGACGTCGATGCGATAGAGCGGCGGCTGCGCGAGGAAGACGTGGCCCCCGCGAAGCAGGCCCGGCAGGTGCCGGTAGAAGAACGTGAGCAGCAGGGTCGCGATGTGCTGCCCGTCGCTGTCGGCGTCCATCAGGAGGAAGATGCGGCCGTAGCGCAGCTTCGCAGCGTCGAAGTCCTTTCCGAAGCCGCAGCCGAGCGCGCTGACGATGTCCTGGAGCTCCTTGTTGGAGAGCACCTTGGACGTCGACGCCTGCTCCGCGTTCAGCACCTTGCCGCGGAGCGGCAGGATCGCCTGCGTGCGCCGGTCGCGCCCCTGCTTCGCCGAGCCGCCTGCGCTGTCGCCCTCGACGATGAAGAGCTCGCTCTCCGCCGGATCGGTCGAGGCGCAGTCGGCCAGCTTCCCGGGCAGGTTCAGCCGGTGCGAGATCGGCGTCTTGCGCAGCACCTGCGCCGTCGCCTCGCGCCGCGCCTCACGCGCGCGCGCCGCGAGGATGCCCCGCGCGACGATCGCCTCGCCGGTCGTGCCGTTCTCGAGCAGCCACTGCTCCAGCGCGGGGCGCACCGCGCCCTCCACCGCCGGGCCCGCCTCGGGGTTGTTCAGCCGGTCCTTGGTCTGCCCCTGGAACTGCGGGTCCTGCATGTAGATGGAGAGCACCCCGACCACGCCCTCGCGGATGTCGTCCGCGGTGAGCGTCACCCCCTTGGGCTGGATCTTCTTCGCCTCCATGAAGGCCCGGACCGCCTTCACGATCGCGGAGCTGAACCCCGACTCGTGCGCGCCGCCCGAAGGCGTCGGGATGCCGTTCACGTAGGAGCGGACGTGATCGTCGGTCGACTCCGTCCACTGGAGCGCGGCCTCGAGCCGGGGGCCGTTTTCGCGCGCCACGTGCGAAACGTAGAAGATCGACGGGTGCGTGACCGGCTTGCCGCGCTGGGCGACGAGCTTGGGGAGAAAGTCGGCGATGCCGTTCGGGTGGACGAGCTGCGTGGTCTCGTCGGTCGCCTCGTCATGGAAGAAGATCGTGAGGCCGGCGTGCAGGTAGGCCTTCGCCTCGAGGCGCTCCCGGATCGTGTCGGGATCGAAGCGGCGATCCTTTCCGAAGATCTCCGGGTCGGGCCGGAAGTGAATCGTCGTGCCGTGCCGCCGCGTCGCGCCGCCCTTCTTGAGCTTGCTGATGGCCGCCCCGCGCGAGAACGTCTGCGAGTGCTCGGCGCCGTCGCGCATGACGCGGATCTCCAGGAGCTCGGAGAGCGCGTTCACCACGCTGGAGCCGACGCCGTGCAGGCCGCCCGAGACCGTGTAGCTCTGGCTCGCGAACTTCCCGCCCGCGTGCAGCGTGCACAGGATGAGCTCGAGCGCGGGGCGCTTGTACCGCGGGTGGATGTCGACCGGGATGCCGCGGCCGTCGTCGGTGATCGTCGCGCCCTGGTGATCGGCGTCGAGCGTGACGTCGATCCGCCGAGCATGGCCGTTGATCGCCTCATCGACGGCGTTGTCGACGATCTCCCAGAGGAGGTGGTGGTAGCCGCGCGCGTCGGTGCCGCCGATGTACATCGCCGGGCGCTTGCGCACGGGCTCCAGGCCCTCGAGGACCTCGATGTCCGCGGCGGTGTAGCTGCCGGCCGCGGCGCGGGGAGGCTCCGAGGGCGGCCTGCCGGGCGCGCCCGAGGGGCGGGTGGCGGTGCCGCTCATCTCAGCTCACCTCCAGCGTCGGCGCGACCACGGGCGGCGGGATCACGCGCGCGAAGCGGTCGCGCTTGACGATCGGGTGCCCGCGCCCGCCGCGGGACCCCATGATCTTCTCGGCCTGGAGCTCCATCACCTTGCCCTTCTCCGTCTCGACGGAGATCGTGTCGCGCGGGCCGAGCGCCAGCGCCGCGCCGAGGAGGCGCTCGCCGTCCTCGATCTTCATCACGATCGATCCCTTGCCCGGCCCGGAGAGCACCGGGATCTCACCCACCGGGACGCCCATCGCGTGGCCGTCGCTCGAGGCGCAGAGGAGCGCGTCGGCGCCCCCGACCGGCAGCACCGCCAGGACCTCGTCGCCCTCGTTCAGCCGGGCGAACCGGCGCCCCGCGCGGGTAGAGGGATCGCGGTGGGGCCGGAGCGAGAGCTGGAAGCCGAGGCCGCCGCGCGTCACCGCGGCGACGAACGGCGGCTCCGGATCCGGCGCGCCCTCGGTCGGCGGCGGGACCTCGATCGCGCGGGCGTCGAGCGAGAGCATCGCGATCATGCGCTCCCCGTCGGCCAGCTTGAAGAGCTTCTGGACCGGATCGCCGTAGCCCGTGGACGCGGGCACGTCGTGGATGCGGCAGACGTAGCAGCCGCCGAGGTTCGAGAAGAACGCCACCGACGCGCGCGTCGACCCGGCGACCGCCGCGAGCACGCTGTCGCCCTCGCGGAGGCGCGTCGAGGCGAGATCCTTCACCTCGCGGACCCGCTTCACCCAGCCCTGCGCCGAGAGGATCACGTTCGCGTCCTCGGCGATGATGAAGTCCTCCTCCTGGTACTCCGGCTCGTCCACGGCGCCGACCACGCGCGTGCGCCGGCGGTCGCCGTAGGCGCGCTTGATCTCCGCGAGCTCGTCGCGCACGAGCTTCCAGAGCGCGTCGTCGCTCTTGAGGAGCGCCTCCAGCCGCCTGGCCTCGGCGCGCTTGTCGCCGAGCTCCTTCTTGACGACCAGGATCTCGAGGCGCGCGAGCCGGTAGAGCTTGAGCTCCAGGATCGCGTCCGCCTGCTCGTCGCTCATGGAGAACCGCTTCATGAGCTTGTCGGCCGCGTCCGCCTTGCCCTCGCTCCTGCGGATGATCTTGATGACCTCGTCGAGCGCGTCGAAGATCTTCTCGAGCCCCTCCAGGACGTGGATGCGCCGGCGGAGCTCGTCGAGCTGGAACGTGATCCGCCGCTTCACCGTCGCGTGGCGGAAGTCGAGGAAGCTCGTGAGGATCTCGCGGAGCGACAGCCGCCGCGGGGCGGCGACGTCGGGCTTGTCGGTGGGGACGAGGCAGGTGAGGTTCACCTGCACGTTCACCGCGAGCGGCGTGTGCTTGAAGAGGTAGGCCATCACGAGCTGCGGGTCGCCGCCGCGCTTCAGCTCGAGCACGACGCGCAGCTCCGCGGTGGACTCGTCGCGCACGTCGACGAGCGCCGGCAGCTTCTTCGAGAGGATGACCTCGGCGATCTTCTCGACGATCGCCTTGCGCTCGATGCCGTAGGGGATCGACGAGATCACGATCTGCGGCGCGCCGCGCCGGTCCTCGGGCTCCTCGAGCCGCCACTCGCCGCGCAGCTTCAGCGAGCCCTGGCCGCTCGTGTAGACGTCCTCCAGCTCCTTCTTCGTCGCGTGGAGCTGGCCGCCGGTCGGGAAATCCGGGCCCTTGACGTGCGAGAGGAGGCGCGCGGTCGTGAGCTCGCGGTTGTCGACGAGCGCGACGCAGGCGTCGACGACCTCGTTGAGGTTGTGCGGCGGGATGCTGGTCGCCATGCCGACCGCGATGCCCTGCGCGCCGTTGACGAGCAGGTTTGGGAAGCGGGCCGGCAGGACGATCGGCTCGTCGCGCGTGCCGTCGTAGTTCGGCCGCCAGTCGACCGTGCGCTGGCCGAGCTCGCCGAGCAGCTCCATCGCGAGCGCGCGGAGCTTCGCCTCCGTGTAACGCATGGCCGCAGGCGCGTCGCCGTCGACCGAGCCGAAGTTGCCGTGGCCCGACACGAGCGGCGCGCGCATGACGAAGTCCTGCGCGAGGCGGACCATCGCGTCGTAGATCGCGACGTCGCCGTGCGGGTGGTACTTGCCCATCACGTCGCCGACCACCGCGGCGCTCTTCCGGTGCTTCGCGTCCGGGCCGAGGTGCAGGTCGTGCAGCATCGCGTACAGGATCCGCCGCTGCACGGGCTTCAACCCGTCGCGCACGTCGGGCAGCGCGCGCGACGTGATCACGCTGAGCGCGTAGTTCAGGTACCGGCGCTGCGCCTCGTCGGCGAGCGAGGTGTCGGGGGTGGCGGCCGGCGGCTCGTGGCCGCCAGGCGGCCGGCCGCCTCGACCGCCCCTGCGAGGGGCGTCGCTTTCCGGCGGCTGGGAGGTGGTGCGGGACACGCGTGGCTCCAGAGGTTCGAGGCCCAGGGCGGCGCGACAGGGCGCGACCCGGAGCCCCGAGTGTAAAAGGGTCTCTCGGGGAAGAAGCCCGGCGGAAGCGGTCCATTGCGGGCGCCCGCGCGCGGGGTGTACCGGCGTTCAGTGAGCGCCGGGACCTCGGCAATTACCCATGGATCCACGCTCGGTCAAGGCTTGCGGGCAGGGGCCGTGCGCGGGGTGGAAGAGAGGGCAGGGGAGAGGCTGCGCGCGCGTGAGACCGTGATCCGCGCGCATCCGCCTGCATCACAAGGGCAGCGTCCGAGCCTGCCCGGACGCGTCCAGGGCGACCCAGGCCGCATTTGCCGCCGATTTCCGGCTATTATGCGCTATTTTCGCCGTCGGCCCCTTGAGACCGACCGCGCGCTGGGCTACGCGGTGGCGCCTTGCACGCGACTGGTCCCCGTTCACCGCTTCGCGCCCGCGGCCTCTTCCATCATCGCGGGCGAAGCCCCGCGCTCGCGGTGCGGTGCGTCGCGTGGGCGCGGCGCATCGCCTGGCTGGGCTTCGCGCTGGCGCTCGCCCTCTCGCTCGTCGCGGGGCCGGCCGCAGCGCAGCCGGCGCCCGGCGCCGCGCCGCCTCCCGCGCACGCGCCC
>CAYQYG010000239.1:0-13579 GCA_964421485.1 uncultured Polyangiaceae bacterium
CGGGCGAGCAGGACGAGCAGGGGCTCGTGCGCCGCGAACGCGAGGGCCGCGGCCGCGGCGAGCGCGAGCGCCGCGGCGCCGGGGCGGCCCATTGCGAGCGCGGCGACGAGCGGCACGCCGAGCTGGCCGTACGCCCCGTGCTCGCGCGGCGCGAGCGACCGCCGCGGCCGCGCAGCCGCAGCCGAGCCGGGGGACGCCTCATCCGCGGTCATGACACGCATTCTCCCTCACCTCTCGAGAATGAATCGACCCGGCCGTGGATGGCAAGCGCCGCGCCAGCGACGGAGGAGGGCGTGCTCGCAAGCGTTGCGACGAGGCGCAGAATATGCGCCGGAGGCGGGGGCGAGCTCGTCGGTACGGGACATGCATTGGGCGGCCGGAGGCGAGGCTCGGCGCCGGGAGGTGTGCGGGCCTTCATGCGTGGCGGCGCGCGAGAGGCATTGCGAGGAGCAACATGGAGACAGGTGCGGCGGGGCCCGTCGTGGTGAAGAGCTGGCAGCTCGTGCGCGCGGGGGAGCCCCTCGCGCTCGGCGAGCGCGTCGTCGTCGACGTGCCTCCGGGGCAGGTGCTGGTGCGCGTCGCGGGGTGCGGCGTATGCCACACCGACCTGGGGTTCGTGTTCGACGGGGTGCGCACGCGGAGCCCGCTGCCGCTCACGCTGGGGCACGAGATCTCGGGCGTCGTCGAGCGCGCGGGGGAGGGGGCCGAGGCCTGGGTGGGGCGCGCGGTCGTGGTGCCGGCCGTCATCCCGTGCGGCCTCTGCGCGGATTGCGAGGCGGGGCGGGGATCCATCTGCGCGGCGCAGATCTTCCCCGGCAATGACGTGCACGGGGGGTTCGGCTCGCACGTGCTGGTGCCGGCGCGCGGGCTCTGCGCGGTCGAGCCGGAGGGGCTCGGGCGCGCCGGGCTCGAGCTCGCCGACCTCTCGGTGCTCGCGGACGCCGTCTCGACGGCGTACCAGGCCGCGGTGCACGCCGCGATCCGCCCCGGGGACGTGGCCATCGTGGTGGGCGCGGGCGGCGTCGGGGGGTTCGCCGCGCAGATCGCGCGCGCGCTGGGGGCGCGCGTCGTCGCGCTCGACATCGACGACGCGCGCCTCGAGCCGATCGCGTGGGCGGCGCACGGGATCAACGTGCGCGGGCTCGCGCCGAAGGAGGTGCGCGAGGCCGTGCGCGCGTACGCGCGGGCGGAGTGGCTGGCCGAGCGCTCGTGGAAGATCTTCGAGGCCTCGGGCACGGCGGCGGGGCAGGCGCTCGCGTTCGGGCTGCTCTGCCCCGGCGCGACGCTGATGGTCGTCGGGTACACGATGGAGCCCGTCACCGTCCGGCTGAGCAACCTGATGGCGTTCGACGCCACGGCGCGCGGGACCTGGGGCTGCCTGCCCGAGCTCTTCCCGAAGGCCCTGGAGCTCGTCTTCTCGGGCGCGGTCCGGATCGCGGCCGCCGTCGAGCGGCACCCGATGAGCCGCGTCAACGACGTGCTCGCCGACCTGCACGAGAAGAGGCTCTCCCGGAGGCCCGTGCTCATCCCTGATTTCGATTGATCGCAGCGCGAAGGAGACTGGAATGAACGATACACGCGACCTCCACGATCACGAGCTCGCCCCCTCCGAGCCCCGGAGCGGCCTCGTGCGGTACGAGCTCCGCCCCTGCCTCGCGCCGGGCGGCGCGCCGGCGGCGGGCCTCCACGCGGCCTGGATCATCCTCGACAACCCCGCCCAGCACAACTCGTACACCACCGGGATGGTGAAGGACGTCATCCTCTCGTTCCGGCGGGCGTCGGCCGCGCGGGACGTGGTCGCCGTGGTCTTCACCGGGGCCGGCGACCGCGCGTTCTGCAGCGGGGGCAACACGAAGGAGTACGCCGAGTACTACGCGGGGCGGCCCACGGAGTACTCGCAGTACATGCGGCTCTTCAACGACATGGTCACGTCGATCCTCACCTGCGACAAGCCGGTGATATGCCGCGTCAACGGGCTGCGCGTCGGGGGCGGGCAGGAGATCGGGATGGCGTGTGATTACTCCATCGCGAGCGACATGGCGACGTTCGGGCAGGCGGGGCCGAAGCACGGGTCCGCGCCCGACGGCGGCGCGACCGATTTCCTCCCGCTCTTCGTCGGCGTCGAGGCGGCGATGGCGAGCTGCACGCTCTGCGAGCCGTGGACGGCGTACCAGGCGGCGCGCCTCGGGCTCATCACCCAGGCGGTGCCGGTCCTCCGGGTGGGCGGGGAGCTCGTGCCGAACCCGCTCGTCGTGACCGACCGCTGGGTCGAGGGCGGCCGCGTGGTCTTCGGCGAGCCGAAGCGCGGGGAGGAGCTCGCGCGGGGCAAGGCCGCGCTCGAGGCGGGCAAGATCGACCTCGCGCCGCTGGACGCGGCCGTCGAGCGGATGGTGTCGTCGCTGCTCATGACGTTCCCGGGGTGCCTGCAGAAGACCATCGAGTCGGTCAGGAAGCACAAGCTCGTCCACTGGGACAGGAACCGCGAGACGAACCGCGCCTGGCTCGCGCTCAACATGATGACCGAGGCGCACGCCGGCTTCCGGGCCTTCAACGAGGGCAAGCGCGGGGACCGCGAGATCGATTTCGTCGCGCTCCGCAGGCGGATGGCGGAGGGGGCGTCGTGGGGGCCGGCGCTCATCGAGGAGATCATGCCGCGCTCGGCGAAGGCCGGGGGAGGGAGCTGATGGCCGCCGGCGACAAGGTCCGCGCGGAGCGGCGCCGCGGCGGGGCCCTGCTCTGGATCACGCTCGACGCCCCGAAGGGGAACGTGCTCGACACCGCGATGATCGGCGGGATCGACGCGGCGCTCGTGGCGCACGGGGCGGACCCGGCGCTCAAGGGGATCGTGTTCGAGGGCGCGGGCGACCATTTCTCGTTCGGCGCGTCGGTCGAGGAGCACCGGCCCGAGGAGGCGCCCGCGATGCTCGCGCGCTTCCACGCGCTGCTGCGGCGCCTCCAGGCGGTCGCGGCGCCGACGCTCGCGGTGGTGCGCGGGCAGTGCCTCGGCGGCGGGCTCGAGCTCGCGGCGTGCTGCTCGTGGATCTTCGCGGGGCCGACGGCCCGCTTCGGCCAGCCCGAGATCAAGCTCGGCGTGATCGCGCCGGCGGCCTCGGTGCTCCTGCCGTGGCGCCTCGGCGCGGGCCGCGCGCTCGATCTGCTGGTGAGCGGGCGGACCATCGACGCCGAGGCCGCGGCGCGGATCGGCCTCGCGCACGCGGTCGCGGAGAGGCCCGACGAGGCCTGCGAGACCTTCTTCGCGGAGCACATCGAGCCGGGCAGCGCCTCCTCGCTGCGCTTCGCCGAGCGCGCCGCCCGCCACGCGCTCGATCGATTGCTCGGGCCGGAGCTCGCCCGGCTCGAGCGGCTCTACCTCGACGAGCTCATGGCGACGCCCGACGCGCGCGAGGGGATCGCCGCGTTCATCGAGCGGCGGCGCCCGCGCTTCGGCGCGCAGGGCGGGGGGGCGCCGTGACGCCGCTCGGGACCGTCGCGCGCGCGGAGGAGCTCTATCACGACATCCGGCTCGACTCCGTCCGTCAATGGCGGGCGCGGAGCGGGGACGCGAAGGCCGTGGGCTACCTGCCCATCTACGCGCCCCGGGAGCTCATCGACGCGGCCGGCATGCTAGCGGTCGGCCTCTGGGGCGGCGGCGATCAGATCGAGATCATCCGCGGCGACGCCTATTTCCAGTCCTATATCTGCCAGATCCCGCGCAGCACGATCGAGCTCGCGCTCACCGGGCAATACGACGCGCTCGACGGGTTCCTGTTCCCCTCGACGTGCGACGTGATCCGGAACCTCTCCGGGATGTGGAAGCTGCTCTTCCCCTCGAAATACGTGCGCTACTTCGACGTCCCGCAGAGCTTCGGGGAGGCGGGCGCGCGTTACTACGAGGACGAGCTCGCCCACATCCGCGACGACATGGCGGCGCTCGCGGGCCGGCCCGTCTCCGACGACGATCTGCGGGCCTCGATCGCGCGCTACAACGACAACAGGAGGGCGATCCGCGAGCTCTTCGAGGCGCGCGGGCGCGAGCCCTGGCGGTTCCCGGCGCACGAGTCGTACCTCGTGCTGCGCGCCGGCGGCAGGCTGCCGGTCCTCGAGCACACCGCGCTCGTGCGCGATTACATCGAGGAGGCCCGCGCGGCGGACCGGCCCATGCGAGACAACAGCCGCGTGGTCATGGTCGGCGCGTTCTGCGAGCAGCCCCCGCTCGGGCTCATCATGTCCCTCGAGATGGCCGGCTGCTACGTCGTGTGGGACGACATGACGCTGGGGCTCCGCTGGCTCGAGGCCGAGGTGCCCGTGGAGGGCGATCCGGTGAAGGCCCTCTCGGACGCGTTCCTCCGGCACAGCGCCAGCACGGCCTCCCGCTACGAGCCCGACCGGCCGAAGGGCGAGGCGCTCGTCGACGTCGTGAAGAGGACCGGCGCCGAGGGCGTGATCTTCGCGGCGCCGAGCTTCTGCGATCCCTCCTTGCTCGAGCAGCCGATGCTGGAGCAGGCGCTCGACCGGGCCGGCGTCCCGTGGACCGCGTTCAAGTACGCCGAGAATCTCGGCCAGTTCCAGGTCATCCGGGAGCAGGCCGGCACCTTCGCCGATTCCATCAAGCTGTGGAGCGACCCATGAGCGAGCGCGCGACGGACATCGAGGCGCAGAAGGAAGAGAGCCAGGTCCGCCAGAAGGAGATGATCGCCGATCACTTCCGGCGCCTCTCCTGCGCGAAGGAGAGCGGGAAGAAGGTCGTCTACACCTTCGTCCCCGGCAACCTCACGGAGCTGTTCGAGGCGTTCGACGTCTTGCCGGTGTACCCGGAGATCAACGCCCTCCAGTCGGGGATGCGCAAGCGCTCCGGCGCCTACATCGCCGAGGCCGAGAAGCTCGGGCACTCGGAGGACGTCTGCACGTACGTCAAGTGCGACATCGGCATGCTCAGGTCGGGCAACATCGGCCCGACCGGGGAGAAGCTGCCGGAGCCGGATCTCCTGCTCCTCTCCTACACGGGCTGCTTCACGTTCATGAAATGGTTCGAGCTCCTCAAGCAGGAGTACAACTGCCCGGTGGTCATGCTGCACACGCCCTACCAGGGCGACGGCATGATCACGGACAACATGCGCCGCTACGTCGTGGATCAGCTCCGCTCCGAGGTCATCCCGGCGCTCGAGAAGCTCACCGGGCAGCGCCTCGACGAGGCGCGCCTCGCCGCGGCGCTCGACCGATCGCGGCGGGCCGAGGACGACCTCGTGTGGGTGCTCGAGTCGGCGAAGCGGAGGCCCTCGCCCATCGACGCGTACTTCGGCGGCGTGTATTACATCGGGCCGATCTTCACCGCGTTCCGCGGGACGGAGGCGGCGATCGATTACTATGCGGCGTTGCGCCGGGAGGTCGAGGAGCGCATCGCCGCCGGGCTCGGGCCGATGACCCCCGACGGGCCGATGAACGAGGAGCGGTACCGCCTCGTCGTCGAGGGGCCGCCCAACTGGACGAGCTTCCGCGAGCTCTGGAAGATGTTCTACGACGAGGGCGCGGTCGTCGTCGCGAGCAGCTACACCAAGGTCGGGGGCGTCTATGACGCGGGCTTCCGGCACGACCCGGCGCGGCCGCTCGAGAGCCTCGCGGAATATTGCCTCGGCTGCTACACGAACCTCAACCTGCCGCAGCGCGTGGACATGCTCGAGCGCTACGTCCGCGATTACGACGCCGACGGGCTGCTCATCAACTCGGTGAAGAGCTGCAACAGCTTCTCGGCCGGGCAGCTCCTCATCCTGCGCGAGATCGAGCGGCGGACCGGGCGGGCCGGCACGTTCATCGAGACGGACCTCGTGGACCCCCGGTATTTCTCGGCCGCGAACGTCAAGAACCGGATCGAGAGCTACCTCCAGATGATCGAGCAGAAGCGGCGGGGCGGCGGGGGCGGGGCGCGGATCGTGTCGCTGCCCGTCGTGGGGGGCGCGTCGTGAGGGTCGCGGTCGGCATCGACCTCGGCTCGACCACCACCAAGGCGGTCGTGCTCGACGAGGGCGGCGAGGTGCTCGGGCGGGGGATCACGAACAGCCGCAGCAACTACTCGCTCGCGGCCGATCTCGCGCGCGACGAGGCCATCGTCAGCGCGCGCTTCACCCTGCTCGAGCGGGAGCTCGAGGCGGGCGCCCCCGGCGCGGCCTCGGCCGCGGACTCGTTCCACAAGCGGCTCCGCGCGCGGTTCCGGAGGCGCAGGCTGCTCGCGCAGCTCGCGCGCCTCCGCGACGTCGCGCTCGAGGAGGTGGGCGCCGCGCGGCTCCGGGAGGTCGCCGGCCCGCTCGGCGAGCGGCTCGCGCGGGTCTTCGATGAAATGGAGCAGAGCGCGCGGCGCCGCCTCGTCGACCCCTCGGGCTCCGATTTCTTCCGCGACCTCGCGAGCTCGGAGTTCAGCCGCACGGCGGAGCGCCACGCGGACCGGGAGGTCCCGTTCGACGCGCTCATGGGCGTGTTCGACAAATCGATCCTCCGGGTCGAGAACACGCGCGCGGACCTGACGTTCAAGGACGACATGAGCGCCGCCTTCGAGGACGCCGCGGCCGGCCTCGGCGAGGCCGAGCGCGCGCCGCTCGCCGCGGCCATCGGGCGCGTGATCGACGCCGATCTCACGGTGATCAGCACGATCGGCACGGGCTACGGCAGGCAGCGGCTGCCGTTCCCGAAGGAGAGCATCCGCTCGGAGATCCTCTGCCACGGGCTCGGCGCCCACGCGATGTTCCCGCGCACGGCGACCGTGCTCGACATCGGCGGGCAGGACACGAAGGCGATCCAGGTCGATCCCGCCGGGATCGTCACGAGCTTCCAGATGAACGACCGCTGCGCCGCCGGCTGCGGCCGGTACCTCGGCTACATCGCCGACGAGATGAGCGTCGGCGTGCACGAGCTCGGCCCGATGGCCATGCAATCGACGCGGAGCGTGAAGATCTCGAGCACCTGCACGGTGTTCGCCGGCGCGGAGCTCCGCGATCGGCTGAGCATGGGGCAGCGCCGCGAGGACATCCTGGCCGGCCTGCACCGTGCGATCATCCTCCGGGCGATGGCGCTGCTCGCGCGCTCGGGCGGGGTCAGCGAGGAGCTCACGTTCACGGGCGGCGTGGCCGGGAACGCGGCCGCGGTGCGCGCGCTCCGCGACCTCGTGCGCGAGAGCTACGGCGAGCGGACAATCAACATCTCCCCGAGCTCGATCTACACGGGCGCGCTCGGGGCGGCGCTGTTCGCGCTGCGGGCGGCGGACGGCGAGCGGGCGGAGGCAAGGGCATGATCGTCACGGCCGGCATCGACGTGGGCACGAGCGCGGTGAAGGTGGTCGTGCTCGAGAGCGCGGAGGGCGGGGGCCGCGCGCGCGAGGGCGCGCGGGCGCGCGCCATGGTGTCCGAGCGCATCCGGCGGCGTGACCAGCGCGAGGTCGTCCGCCGCGCCTGGGAGGCCGCGCTCGAGGCGGCGGGCGTCGCGGCGGGCGACGTCCAGTACATCGCGACCACCGGCGAGGGCGAGGACGTCGATTTCCGCACGGGCCATTTCTATGGAATGACCGCGCACGCCCGCGGCGCGATCTTCCTCGATCCGGGCGCGCGCGCGGTGGTCGACGTCGGCGCGCTGCACGGCCGCGCGATCAAGATCGACGATCGCTCCCGGGTGCTGGGCTACCGGATGACGAGCCAGTGCGCGTCGGGATCGGGCCAGTTCCTGGAGAACATCGCCCGCTACCTGGGCGTCACGCTCGACGAGATAGGCCCGCTGTCGAAGGGCGCGGCCGCCCCCGAGAAGATCTCGGGCATCTGCGCGGTGCTCGCCGAGACGGACGTCATCAACATGGTCTCCCGGGGGATCACGGTGGCGAACATCCTGAAGGGGATCCACGAGTCGATGGCCGGGAGGCTCGTGAAGCTCCTCCGCAGCGTGGGGGCGGAGGGGACGGTCCTCGTGACCGGCGGGCTGTCGGCCGACACCGGCCTGCTCCAGGCGATGACGGACGCGCTCGCCGGGGGCAAGGCGAGCCGGGGCCCGGGGCGCAAGGCGCTCCACGCGGAGGGCGACCCGGAGCCCCGGTCGTTGAACGGCCTGGAGATCCGCACTCACCCGGACGCCGTGTACGCCGGCGCGCTGGGCGCGGCGCTGTGGGGAGCTTACCGGTTCGAGCGGCTGCGCGAGCGGAGGGCCGCGTGAGCGAGGTGATGACATGAAACGCAATGGCGCGACAGAGGACGAGGACCAGGACCTGGAGGCGCCCGGGATCACCGTGCGCTCCCTGACCGAGGCGGATCTGGACGACATCGTCCGCATCGACGTGCAGGCGGGCGGCCGCGCGCGCCGCGAGTATTACAAGCTGAAGCTCCGGCGCGCGCTGGAGGACACGAGCGTGCGCATCAGCCTCGCCGCCGAGAAGGACGGCGCGGTCGTGGGCTTCCTGATGGGCGCGATCTATTACGGCGACTATGGCCAGCCCGAGCCCGTGGCGACGCTCGAGGACATCGGCGTGATGCCGGCCTTCGCCCGGCAGGGCGTCGGCGCGGCGCTCTGGCGGCAGCTCGCGCGCAACGTCAAGGCGATGCGCGTGGACCGGATCCAGACCCAGGTCGACTGGACGAGCTTCAGCCTGCTCTCGTTCCTCTACCGGCGCGGCTTCACGCCCGCGCCGCGCCTCTGCCTGGAGCGCCGCCTCGATTTCGAGCGCGACGAGTGATCCCGCGCGTCATTGAACAATGACGTGGCCCATCGAGTAGGCCATGTCGCCCGAGAGGGCGGCGAGGCCGATCTTGCGCACGCCCTGGACCGGGGGGTCGACGGCCTGCACGAAACGGGCGAGCCCCTCTCCCTTCCTCGCGCTCGGCCCGAGCACGATCCGCCGCGTCTCGGCGCGGCCGTACAGCCTGATCTCGTAGCGGTCGTTCCCGTCGAGGCTGATGTCGATCCGCTCGACGTCCTGCTCCCGCAGGGAGAGCTCGACCGTGTGGTTGGCCTCGAACGTGAGGTTCCCCTCGCGGTCCCACTGCGCGCCCTCGGGGACCGGCTTCGCGAAATCCGCGGCCTGGTAGGTCACGACCCGCGCCGTCCACTTCATGACGAGCGCGTGCTTCGGCGCGAAGTAGAGCACCGAGAGCGCGACGAACGCGGCGGCGAGCGGGGCCCCCAGGCGGGCGAGCGCGAGGCCGCGCCGCTCGAAATGGTCGATCGCGGCCACGTAGAGCGCGGAGACGAGCACCACCGACGAGAAGACGTGGCGGAAATCGGTGTGGTGCGGCGCGGGCGCGAGGACGCGGAAGCCGATCATGAACGCGAGCAGCGACCCGAGCGTGCCCATGACGACCGCGTACCTCCGGAGGCCCTCCACGCGCGCGGTGGCCGCCGCGGCGGCGAGGTAGCCGACCATCGCGAGCGCGAGAGCGTTCATCACCGCCGCGACCCGCCGGTTGACCTCGTACGCGGTCTCCCGATCGGGTGTCCGGTTGTGCGTGCCGAAGAGGCTGCTCTTCACGAGGTCGTTCCAGAACAGGCTCCGCCCCGTCTCCTCCCGCTCGACGAGGAGGTAAGGCTCCTTGAGGAAGCTCCGCACGTCGAAATAGAGGTAGTTGTACGGCTCGTTCTCGAGGTACTGGGACGGGTTCAGGTTGCAGGCGCTGCCGGCGATCTTCTGGCAGAACCCCTCCGAGGTCTCCGGGCCCTTCTTGCGGACGAGCGAGCTCGCCGTGAGCGAGGCGGCGAGCAACAGCCCGACGAGGCCCGCGCGGCCGAGGAGCCGGAGCCTGTCCCGGGACCGGAAGAGGCGGGCGCAGAGCAGCGCGAGCAGCACCGGCACGAGCGCGTAGGCGTTCGATTTCGTGAGGATGCCCAGCGCGACGGAGAGCCCGGCGAGGTAGAGGTGCCGCGGCCGGTCCTCCTGGTGCCAGGCCACGAGGTGATACGCGGCGACCGCCATCAGCGCGCACGCCAGCGTGTCGTTATGAACGCGGACGGAGTTGTGGATGCCGTAAGGCCAGAAGACGATGAGCGCCGCCGCGAGGCGGATCCGCCGGACGTCGGACGTGAGCCGGCGGACGGTGAGGATCCCGTAGACGACGAGGACCATGGAGATGGCCAGCGAGAAGATCTGCAGGCCGACCACGGGCTGCGCGGCCCGCGTGGCCTGGCAGAGCGCGTACACCAGCGCGCCGAGCGTGTAATAGAGCGGCGGGTGGTGGCAGATGAAGCAATGGGTCCCCGGCGGGATCGCGCGGTGCTCGACGATGTACTTGATGTAATCGAGCTGGACCGGCCCGTCGTAGTTCCGCTCGCCGATCGTCGTGTAGCCCAGGTAGGAGAGGTAGAGCCCGTAGCCGGCGAGCACGATCCCGATCGTGCCCGAGTCGAGCCGGAGGCGGCGCAGGACGAGCCCGAGCAGCGCGAACGAGAGCCCGGCGCACACGATCGCGGTCGAGGCGGGGTGCAGCCTGACGCGCGCGGCGATCGGCGCGAAGGCGCAGAGCAGGGCGGCGATCGCGAGCATCGCGCGGGTGTCTGGCCGCGTGCGCCCCGCGGCGGTGAGGATGCGGTCGAGCATGAGGCGATCGGTGGGCCGGAGCATGAGGTGTGCCGCGCGGGAAGACAAGCCCGGCCGGCGCGGCGCGAGGCGGTGCCCGCTTGAAGCGCGGGCCGGTCGCACCTAGCCTCCCGGCCGGCTCATGGCGGGAGACACATGCTGACCCTTCATATCAACAACGCGAAGCACGAGGTGGACGTCGATCCGGAGATGCCGTTGCTCTGGGTGCTCCGGGACGTGCTCGGCCTCACCGGGACGAAGTACGGCTGCGGGATCGGGCAATGCGGGGCGTGCACGGTGCACCTCGACGGGGAGGCGACGCGCGCGTGCCAGATCACGGCGGCGCAGGCCACGGCGGCGAAGGCGATCACGACGATCGAGGGGCTGTCGCCCGCGGGGGAGCACCCGGTGCAGCGCGCGTGGGTGGCCGAGCAGGTGTCGCAGTGCGGCTATTGCCAGCCGGGCCAGATCATGCTCGCCGCGGCGCTGCTCGCGAAGAAGCCCTCGCCGACCGACGCCGAGATCGACGAGGCGATGAGGCCGAACCTCTGCCGCTGCGGGACGTACCCGCGCATCCGCCGCGCGATCCACGCGGCCGCCGGGAGGAAGCCGTGAGCAGGCGCGTCGGAAGGCGTGTGTTCCTCCAGGCGGGGCTCTCCGCGGCCTCCGGGCTGGTGGTCGGCTGCCAGGTCGAGGCCCCGAGGCCGCCGCCCGCTCCGGGCCCGGCGCCCGCCGCGCCGCCCGTGGACGCGGCCCCGCCCCCGCCCGCGAAGCCCTTCGCGCCGAACGCGTGGGTGCGCGTCGCGCCCAGCGGGGCGGTGACGATCGTCGTTGACAAGTCCGAGATGGGGCAGGGGGTCGAGACCGGCCTGACCATGCTCGTCGCCGAGGAGCTCGAGTGTGACTGGGGGCGCGTGTCGATGGAGTTCGCGCCCGTCGATCCTGCGTACGTGAACAGGATCTTCGGCATGCAGGCGACCGGCGGGAGCACGAGCGTGCGCGGGGGCTTCGAGCCCCTGCAGAAGGCCGGCGCCGCCGCGCGCATGATGCTCGTCGCGTCCGCGGCGAAGCAATGGGGCGTGGACCCGTCGGCGTGCCGCGCGGAGAAGGGCGAGGTGATCCACCCGCCGACGGGCCGGCGCGCCGGCTACGGCGCGCTGGTCGCGGACGCGGCGGCGATGCCGGTCCCGCAGGATCCGCCGCTCAAGCCGGCCGGCGAGCGGCGCCTGATCGGGACGCGCCCCGGGCGCCTCGACGCGGTCGCGAAGGCGACGGGCCGCGCGGGCTTCGGGATCGACGTGAGGCGCCCCGGCATGATCACCGCGGCGATCGTGCGGTGCCCCGTGTTCGGCGGCAAGGTCGCATCGTTCGACGATTCGAAGGCGAGGGAGGTGAAGGGGGTGCAGCGGGTGCTCCAGGTCTCGAGCGGCGTCGCCGTGCTCGCGGATCACACCTGGGCGGCGATGAAGGGGGCCGAGGCACTCTCGGTGAAATGGGACGAGGGCGCGAACGCGAAGGCCTCGAGCGAGGAGATCACGAGGGCGTCGGCCGCGCTGGCGAAGAAGCCCGGCAAGGTGGCCGGCAAGCGCGGTGACGCGGAGAAGGCCCTCGCCGCCGCCTCGAAGAGGATCGAGGCGGTCTACGAGGCCCCCTACCAGGCGCACGCGACGATGGAGCCGCAGGGCTGCGTGGTGGACCTCGGCAAGGAGGGCTGCGACATCTGGGTGCCGACGCAGTCGCCCGCGTTCGTGGTGGCCGTGGCGGCGAAGATCTCCGGCCTGCCGCCGCAATCGATCCGCGTGCACACGACCTACCTGGGCGGCGGCTTCGGCCGCCGCGCCGAGGTCGATTTCGTCGCGGAGGCGGTGGAGCTGGCGAAGGCGACGGGCGCGCCGGTCAAGGTGGTCTGGTCCCGCGAGGACGACATGCGCCACGATGTCTATCGCCCCGCGTCCTACAACGTGCTGCGCGCCGGCGTCGGCAAGGACGGGGCGCCCTCCGGCTGGACGCACCGGATCGTGGGCGGCTCCATCATGACGCGCATGTTCCCGAGCAACGTGAAGGGCGGGATCGACCCCTCGTCCGTGGAGGGCGCGGCCGATCTGGAGTACTCGATCCCCGATCTGCTCGTCGATTATCACATGTACGACGCCGGCATCCCGGTGGGCTTCTGGCGCTCGGTCGGCCACTCGCAGAACGCGTTCGTGGTCGAGTGCTTCCTCGACGAGCTCTGCGCGGCGGCGAAGAAGGATCCCTGCGAGTACCGGGTAAGCCTGCTCTCCGGCGCGCCGCGGCTCAAGGCGGTGGTGGAGCTCGCGGCGAAGAAGGCGGGCTGGGGCACGCCGCTCGCGCCCGGCGAGGGCGGGGCGAGGCGCGGGCGCGGGATCGGGGCGACGCACTCGTTCGGGAGCTTCGTGGCGCAGGTGGCCGAGGTGACCGTCGGCAAGGACGGCGTCGTGAAGGTCGATCGCGTGGTCGCCGCCGTCGATTGCGGGCAGGTGGTGCACCCCGGCATCGTGGAGGCGCAGATCGAGAGCGCGATCGCGTTCGGGCTGACCGCGGCGCTGCGCTCGGAGATCACGATCCAGAATGGTCGGGTGAAGCAGGCGAACTTCCATAATTTCAAGCTGCTGCGCTTCGATGAGATGCCGAAGGTCGAGGTGCACATCGTGCCGAGCACCGAGGCGCCGGGCGGCATCGGCGAGCCTGGGACGCCGCCCATCGCGCCTGCAGTGGTCAATGCGATCTTCGCGGCGACCGGCAAGCGGATCCGGAAGCTGCCCGTCAGGGCGGCCGATCTGAAGCAGGGCTAGCAGAGGGTCGCCTGAGCTCGTCCCAGGGGGCGACGTCAGGGCGAGCTGCTACGTCCGGCCCCGGTGCCCGAGGAGGGGCCCCCCCAGACCGGGTCCCGCCTCCCCCCTACGCGGCGGAGGGGTCGGGGCTATCGTTCCGATGCGCGCGCGGGCTTCCGGGCTTCGGCTCCTCGCTCGGGGGGATCGGCCCAGTCTGGGGGGGCCCCTCCTCGGGCCCCGGGGCCTCTTGCCG